>VGOD01000013.1 GCA_016876015.1 Chloroflexota bacterium | reverse complement strand
TGGGCTTACATCGTGAGCATCCTCCTGACTGGAGCGGCGCTGAGCGTGCTGGCGCTGTTGAGCGGACCATTGCCGTCGGTTAGTCAATGGCTCACCCTCGCCGCGCTGGTCGCTCTGACCACGGCCGCCCAGTATTTCGAGGCCGAGGCGCCAGGCCGGCAATCCTATTACCCGCATTTCGTCTTCCTGTTTGCGGGCGTGTTGCTGTTGCACCCGTTTCTCTTTATCCTCCAGGTAACCATCCCGCACTTGATCGAATGGGCGCAGAAGCGATTGTCTGGCAGCCCGTTGTTGCGCGATTGGTACATCCAGCCGTTCAACATTTCGATGCACATCATCGCAGGAGTGACGGCGCGCGCGGTTTTCGTGGGGCTAGTGGGCGGCTCGCCGTCGTTGGTCGCCATCCAGGCGATGTCGGCAGGATTGGTCGCAGCCGTGGCCTACGGCGTGCTCAATCACGCGATCGTTGGTCTGGTGCTGCTGATGGCGCGAAGGATCTCGCTTCGCGCATCGGGCGTCTTCGAAATCGGCAATCTGCTCAACGACCTGGTGCAACTGTACCTGGGATACGCGGCAGCCGTGCTGTGGCAGTTGAACCCCCTGCTGATCATCCCAGCCCTGACGCCGCTGGTGCTGATCTACCAGGCGCTCAAGGTCCCCCAACTCAGGAAAGAAGCGCAGACTGACGAGAAAACCGGTCTATGGAATGCGCGTTACTTTGGAGGCATTCTCGCCGCCGAGATGGATCGCGCCCGGCGCTTTGGCCGGCCGCTGGCGCTGATCATGGCCGATCTGGATCTGCTGCGCAACATCAACAACACCTACGGACACCTGGCTGGCGACACGGTGTTGGCCGGCATCGGCCAGATCATTCGTCAGACCGTGCGCGAGTACGACACCGCGGCGCGTTTCGGCGGCGAGGAGTTCGCCATGCTCCTGCCCGAGACCCAGGCCGTGGACGCTGTGGCGGTTGCGGAACGGCTGCGTCAAGCGGTGGAAGCGGCAGAATTCACCGTCACGACCAGCCCATCGCCCATCCACGCCACCTTGAGCCTGGGGGTCGCCTGCTTTCCAGAATCGGGCGAGGCGCCCGACGAGCTGGTGCACCAGGCTGACGTGGCGCTCTATCAAGCCAAGCTGCGCGGGCGCAATCGCGTCACCTCGGCGGCCGACGTGCCCCACTTTGTGAAGCTGGGACAGGTTCCAGCCGGTGACGCGACGACAACGACCTATGCCGTGGCCCTGTCGCCGCCCGCGACTGAGGCGCCGGTCGCCGCATCTGCAGCCTCCTCCGCGACGGCATCGGCCGCCGCCAGTGCAGAACCGCCGCCTGCTGTTAAGCCGCCGACGGCGCCAAGCCGTGACATCAAGCTGGGTGTGTTGGTCGGCGGCGTGATCCTGGCCGGGCTGGCGTCAACCGTGGGGGGGTTCATCATCGCGCCCCGGCCGGATATGCTCACGATAGGCGTGCTGGTGTTGGCGGCTGTTTTCGCCGAGCTCTATCCCGTCAACGTGTACCGCTATAGCACCGTGTCGGTATCGGTGACTGTCAATTTCGCAGCCGCGCTCCTGACAGGCATCCCTGGCGTGGCGTGTACCAGCGCAGCGATCGTCCTGGTGCACTATTTACGCATGAAACCACTGCTTTATCGAACGGGCTACAACTGGGCCACTCACGTGCTGGCGGGTCTGGCGCCTCTGCTGGTTCGTGGGCTCTTCCCCGATCTGTTTCAGGTGGCTGCAATCCCAATGCTCGCCGCGCCGATGCTCGTGACCGCGCTAGCCTACTACGCGCTGGACACTGGCCTGATCGCCACAGCAATCAGTGTGCAAGCCGGCGACTCCTTTGGGCGCCTCTGGCGCGAGCAGTTTGGCTGGCTTCTGGTACACTACATGGCGCTGTGCATCATGGGCTGGTTCCTGACCATCGCCTATACTGCGATTGGGGCCTGGGGCGTCCTGGTCTTCGCGTTGCCAGTTCTCATGATGCGTTTTGCTCAACAACAATATGTCGAACGCACTGAAGAAGGGGTCGAGGAGCTGCGTCGCATGAATGCCGAGCTGGCCCGCGCGAACAGTGAAGTGGTCGGCGCCAGTCGTTCCATTAGGCAACTCAACGACGATCTTTTTGTTACGCTCTCCAGGATCATTGATGCGCGTGATCCCTTTGTCCACAACCACGCGGCCAAGGTGGCCGAGTATGCAACCGCCATCGGCATGCAGATGGGCCTGCCTACCAGACGACTGGAGGGCCTCCGTCAGGCCGCCTATTTGCACGACATCGGCAAGATCGGCATCACCGAGCAGATCCTGCACAAATCCAGCGAGTTATCGTCGGACGAGTATGATGTCGTCAAGGCTCATGCGGCATTGGGCGACGATTTTCTAGAGTCAAGCCACGGGCTGCGGGAATTGGCGCCGTTTGTGAGACACCATCACGAATACTGGGATGGCCGCGGTTATCCCGATGGGTTGCGGGGCGAGCAGATTCCGTTGGAAGCGCGCATCTTGAGCGTCTGCGACGCCGTAGAAGCGATGGCATCGGATCGGCCTTATCATCGGGCCATGTCGGTGAATGCTATTGTGCGTGAGCTGGAGAGCGCAGCAGGAACACAGTTCGATCCCCAGGTCGTGAGTGTCTTTGTGAAGATCGCCCACCGCGAGGGCGCTAATCTCATCGTGAACTCCGCCCGTTCGTTGGTCGAGCAGCGCGAGCTGGCGGCCGAAGCGAGACGCCAACGCCTGGGCTGGGCGCCCGTTGAGCAGAGCGCCGCGTCTGCGACGTGAGAGGACAAGCGATCATGATCTGCCCCGGTCTGGTGTCGGTAACGTTTCGCCGTATCTTCTCAATAATCCGGGGTAGGGGCACGGCCTTGCGCCTGCCCACATGGGCGACCGCGAGGGATCGCCCCTACAAATTGAGAAGATGCGTTTCGCCAGTTATCGCCAGCGGTCATCATCGGCCTGGTGCAACGCGCCGGCTCAAGGCCATCGAGTGGGGCGGCGACATTCACGTGCCCTACGGCGACATTGCACGGGCGCGGGAAGTCCGGCGTGCGACCGAAGACGCAGGCTTGCGCGTGGCTACCTATGGCTCGTACTATCGCGTGGGGCACGAGGAACCGGGGCCTTTTCAGACGGCGCTGGAGACTGCCATGGCGCTGGGCGCGCCGGCCATTCGGGTGTGGGCGGGCAAGTTGTGGTCGCACGAGGCAGATGCAGCCTATTGGGGCCGCGTGGTAGAGGACTCGCGGCGCATTGCGGACCTGGCTGCGGACGCGGGCGTCAACGTGGCGTACGAGTTCCACAGCCGCACGCTGACCGACACCAACGAGGCAGCCCGCGCGTTGCTCCAGGCGGCCGCACACCCGAATATCAAGACCTACTGGCAGCCGCCGCAGGGTTCGACCGTCCAGTACAACCTGGCCGGAGTGGACGCCGTAGCGCCGTGGCTGCTGAACATCCACGTTTTTCACTGGCGACGGGAGGAAGGCGATCCGCCGCGCGTCGTGCGCTTGCCCCTGGCGGAGGGCGAGACGGCCTGGCGACAGTATCTACGACGCATTGCCGACATCGACCGCGACCACTACGCTCTCCTGGAATTCGTCCGTGATGACGCGGCCGAGGCATTCCTGCAAGACGCGGCCGTGTTCCGACGGTGGCTGGCCTGAAATGGCCCATCAGGCGCCGGCGCTTCGGAAGCGCCTGGCGTCTGGTGGGTTTCTTCTAAGAGCCGCAGTTACTTGCCCCGTTCCCCTCGCACATAGGGCGTGCCCAATGCCGCAGGTGCGCCCAGGCGTTTCTTCAAGGCCTCACGTGAGCCGATGACCAGTATGACGATGGTCAAGGCATAGGGCAGCATCTGCAAGAAGAAGCCCAGCTTCGGCATGAAGTAGAATGGGTTGCTTAGACCCAGCAGAATCTGGGGGCCTTGCAGATCGAGGATCAGACGCCGCAGCGCGCCGAACATGTAGGAGCCGGCCATCGCCCGCCACGGGTCCCACTGGGCGAAGATCACCAACCCAATCGCAATCCAGCCCTGACCGGCAGTGGTCAGTTCGCTGAACCAGCCGGGCGCCACAGCCAGGCTGATCGTCGCGCCGGCCAGACCTGCCAGGGTTCCGCCCGCAAAGACATAGGCATAGCGCAAGCGATAGACATTGATGCCCAGCGCATCGGCCGCCGCGGGGTACTCGCCCACCGCGCGCAGGTGCAGACCGGGCCGCGTCCGATTGATGTAGAACCAGACCGCGGGCGTCAACGCGTAGCCGACGTAGACCAGGACGTTATGGTTGGTGAAGAGAATCGGGCCGAGGATGGGAATCGCCGAGAGGCCTGGCACGGTCCAGGATGGCAGCAGCGAGATCGCGCCGGCCTTGCTCAGACCTTCGCCCAGCACCAGGCTGAGGCCGATGCCGACGAAGTTGGTGGCCAGGCCGCTGACCACTTGGTCGGCCTGAAGGTTGATGGCGACGAGCGCATGCAGCAGGCTAAGCGCGCCTGCAGCGCTCATGCCAAGCGCCACCCCCAGCCACGGTTGGCCGAGCAGCACGGCCGTCTTATAGGCGGTCATTGCGCCGATGAGCATCATGCCCTCGATGCCCAGGTTGAGCACCCCTGACCGCTCCGCCAGGATCTCACCGATCGTCGCAAACAACAGCACTGTGCCGGTCGCCACGCCGGCCTGCAAGATGACGATCCAGTCTATCACCGGCCCTCCTACTCCCCTCGTCGTACCACCCGCACCCGGTATCTGAGCAGCACGTCGCTCGCGATGACACAAAAGAGAATGATGCCCTGTAACATGCGCGGCACGCCAGAGGGCTGGATCTCGCGGCCGGCCAGGATCAGGCCGCCGAAGAGGATCGAGACCAGGATCACGGCGAGCGGGTTCAGCTTCGCAAGCCAGGCCACGATGATGCCTGAAAAGCCATAGCCGGGGGAAATAGCGCCTTGGAGCCGGTGTACCACGCCCGAGATTTCCGACATGCCTGCCAGCCCCGCCAATCCGCCCGAAAGCATCATCACCAACATCGTGTTGCGCACGATGTTGATGCCAGCGTAGTTCGCCGCGCGTGGGTTGTCGCCGATCAGCCGGATTTCGTAGCCCCACTTGCTGCGATAGACGATGAACCACACCGCCAGAGCGGCCAGCAGACCAATGAGGATGCCCAGGTGCAGCGTCAGGCCGCGAAAGGCGGGAACATCGCGAGCGTAATCGAGCAGGCGCGGCAGCCAGGCGTTCTTGGGGAACATGCGCGACATCTGGAAGCCCCCTTCGCTCCACGCGCCGAAGACCCAATAGAGGGTCCACGAGGTCGCGATGTAGTTCATCATCAGGGTCGTGACGATCTCGTTGACGTTGAACCTGGCTTTCAGATAGCCGGGCGCGAGACCCCAAAGGGCGCCGCAGGCGAATCCGGCCAGCAGCATCCCGGCCAGCATGATCGGCTGGGGCGTCTCCTTCGAGAGCAGCGGCATCAACACGACCGCGCTGGCGCCCCACGCCCCCATGAAGAATTGCCCCTCTGCACCGATGTTCCACAGACGCATCCGAAAGGCCAGCGCGCACGCCAGCCCGACCAGCAGCAAGGGGGTCGCCTTGACCAGCGTGTCATTGAACACTCCCACGCTGCCAAAGGCCGCCTTCAGGATGTGCTGATAGGACTTCAACGGATGCCCGCCGCCCAGTTGGATAACGATGCCGCCGATGAAAAGCGCCACGATCAGCGCGCCGACCGACGTGAGGGGCGCGAGCCAACGCGACGTCTCGAGGCGCGGCTCGACACGAACGGTGTATGGAAAATGCGGGCCTTTCGCAACGCCATCGCTCACAGCCATGCGCTTCCTCCCCCTCCTCGCCTCGTCCGCATCTCGCCGGCCAGTTGTCGCTACTCTTTCAGCCGGTCACCCGATCGCCGCTGCGTCCCGCTTGGTCCCGGCCATCATCAGTCCAAGTTGCTCCAGGGTCGTCTCCTCTGGCCTGACCTCGCCCATGATCTCCCCCTCATAGATCACGACGATTCGGTCGGAGAGAGACAGCACCTCTTCGAGCTCCTCGGAGATGAGCAGAATGGCTGTGCCGTGGCTGCGTTCTTGCAGCAGCATGCGCTGAACCGCCTCGATGGCGCCCACGTCCAGGCCGCGGGTGGGCTGCATGGCCACGATGATCTTCGGCTGAGCTGACATCTCGCGCGCCAGGATCGCCTTTTGCAGATTGCCGCCGGAAAGGAGCCGCGCCTGCACCTCTACTGACGGCGCGGCGATGTCGTACTCCTCTCTCAACTGTTGGGCCTGTTGGCGGATGACCGGTTGATTGAGCACCCAACCGGTCGCCACGGGCGCGTTGCGATACTTCTTCATGATCAGGTTGTCGGCGACGCTGAGGCCGGGCGCACTGCCTACGCCGGTGCGATCCTCAGGGACGTGCGCGACCTGGCGAGCGATGGCCGCGCGCGGCGGCTGGTTGACGATGTCCTCGCCGTGGATCAACACCCGTCCGCACGTGCACTTGCGCAGGCCGGTGATCACCTGGGCCAACTCGCTTTGCCCGTTGCCTGCTACCCCCGCCACGCCGACGATTTCGCCGGCGTGGACCTGCAGCGACAGCCCTTTCAGCGCCGGCAAGCCGCGATCACTTCCGGCGCAAATGTCCTGCAATTCTAACACCACCGGGCCGAGCTGAGCGGCCGGCTTCTGGAGCGTAAACACCACCTCGCGGCCGACCATCAGTTGCGCCAGGGCAGGTTTGCCGACCGCAGCAGCCTCCAAACCCGCCGCGGTCACTCGCCCCCCGCGCAGCACGGTGATGCGGTTGGCGATGGCGAGCACCTCGTCCAATTTATGGCTGATGAAGACAATCGAATGGCCAGATGCGACCATGCCCCGCAGGGTGACAAAGAGCTCATCTACCTCCTGCGGGGTGAGCACTGCGGTCGGCTCATCCATGATCAGTACGCACGCCCCGCGGTAGAGCATCTTGAGGATTTCCACGCGCTGCTGTTCGCCGACCGAGAGCTGCCAGATCTTGGCTGTTGGGTCTACTCTGAGGCCGTATTGTTCCTGGAGGGCCTGCACGCGCCTATCGAGCTGAGTCAGGTTGAGGAAAAAGCGCGGTTCTTCCAGGCCAAGGATGATGTTTTCTGTTACCGTTTGGGAGGGGACCAACATGAAGTGCTGGTGAACCATGCCCAGGCCGGCCGCGATGGCGTCGCGCGGGGAGTTGAAGCTGACGCGCCTGCCCTCCACATGGATCGTGCCCGCATCCGGCTTATAGAGGCCAGCCAGGATGTTCATCAAGGTGCTCTTGCCGGCGCCGTTCTCGCCCAGCAGCGCGTGCACCTCGCCCCGGCGCAAGTCGAAATCCACGTGATCATTGGCCAGCACGCCCGGAAAGCGCTTGACGATCCCGTGCATTGAGACTGCGCTGGATGTTTCGGGCATGGCGACCTCAAGTAAGGAAGCAAGGAAACGGGTAGACAAGGAAACAAGTAGACAAGGATACACCAGGAGGTCGCCTTGTCTACTTGTCTACTCCCTCCCTGTCTACTCGATCACTGTTTCGGCAACTCCGCCACGATGCCGTCAGCCCACCAGTACATGCAGTACTTACACTTCAGGCCTTCAGCGCCAGGGGGGAACTGGTCGAGATCAGCTTGCTGCATCTTCTCGCCGGCCGGGACTACGACCTTGCCCTTGTTGTCCTTGACTGGCCCCGCGAAGAGATCGAAGCGGGTGAACTGGCCCTTCTGCATCTTGTCCAGGATGTCTTTGACCTCTTTGATCACCTCTGGCGGCAGGTCCTGCAGCCCCTTGGTCAGTTGTTGGCCTTCCATGAAGCCGAACAAGCCCAAAGCGCCAGAGTCCGCATCGAAATAGTCCCAGCCCGGCTTGTAGGTTCCGGCGATGACCTTCTTGGTGATGTCGGCATACACCGGGCCCCAGTTCCAATAGGGCGCCGTGAGGCACCGCTCGACTTTGCAGGAGCCGACCCAGTCATAGGTGACGCCCCATTTGCCTTTGGCCTGCGCCACATCGGCCACGGCCGGGGTGTCAGCGCCGGTGTAGACGACCTGCGCGCCGGCATCGAAGAGCGAGGCGGCCGACTCCTTTTCGATCACCGGGTCGTGCCAGGTGTTGATCCAGCGCACATCCATGGTGCACTCAGGGCAGGTTTTCTTCATGCCCAGGGCGATGGCATTGCCGAGACGCAGCTCTTCTGGGATGGGGAAGGTGGCCATGTAGCCCAGCTTGGGGTTGCCGTCCTTCTTGGCGCGCGCCCCGCCCAGCATCCCGGCCAGGTATTTCATGTTCTCCATGGCGCCGAACAGGTTGCCGAAGTTTTTCGTGTTCGACTTGAAGCCGCTGATGTGAATGTACATCACGTCGGCGAACTCGCCGGCTACGGTTTCCATCGGATCCATAAAGCCGAACGAGGTACCGAAGATCAACTTGAAGCCCTTGCGAGACAGGCTGCGGAATACCTGCTCTGAATCGGCGCCTTCGGGCACGTTTTCGACGTACGCCACATTGACATTCGGCACATTCTTAGAGACGTAAACCAGGCCCTCGTAGTGCGCCTGGCTCCAGCCGCCGTCGTCGTGGGGGCCGATCAACACCATGGCGACGTTGAATTTGCCCTGGACGACATCGGGAATCTGCAGCGCGGCCTTTGCCGGCGCTTTGGTCGGTTCTGACTTGGCGGCTGGCTGTGGAGCTGGCGCCGGCGCACATGCGCCAACGACTAACGAGCAAGCAATCAGCAGGGCGATGACGCCCCATGCACGGTTGTGCAACATTTCGGCTCCTCCTTTTTTGCTCATATGGAAATAGATGCTCAGGCCTACCAGATACATCAGAGGAAGATAATACCCTGGATCACCCCCCTTTTGTGCGGAGCAACTCCCTGCCCTCACGCCAAATAGTCGCGCAGCTTCCGGCTCCGGCTCGGATGGCGCAGACGGCCAAGCGCCTGCGCCTCGATCTGCCGGATGCGTTCACGCGTGACACCGAACTTCTTGCCGACCTCTTCCAGCGTGTAGGAATAGCCGTCCACCAATCCGAAGCGCAACTGCAGAATGCGCACCTCGCGCGGGGTCAACGACTCGAAGATTTCGTCAATGACCTGGCGCAGCATCGTTTGAGAGGCGGAATCATTGGGACTTTCGGCGTCCTCGTCTGGGATGAAGTCGCCCAGGTAGCTGTCTTCCTCCTCGCCCACCGGCATCTCCAGCGAGAGCGGCCGTTGGGAGACGCGGATAATCTGCTCGACCTTGCGCGGGGGCACGCCCAACCGATCGGCGATCTCCTCGGTGGTCGGGTCACGGCCGAGCTCTTGCACCAACTGGCGGCTCGTGCGAGTCAGCCGGTTGATCTGCTCGTACATATGCACCGGCACGCGAATGGTGCGTCCCTGGTCGGCAATGGCGCGTGTGACTGCCTGGCGAATCCACCAGGTGGCGTAGGTGCTGAACTTGTAGCCGCGGCGGTAGTCGAACTTCTTGACGGCGCGGATCAGTCCGATGTTGCCCTCTTGGATGAGATCAAGAAACGGCACACCGCGGCCCACATACTTCTTGGCGACGCTGACGACCAGTCGCGAGTTGGCCTTGATCAGATGTTCCTGCGCGGCCTGGCCATCTTTGACGGCTGCCAGCAACCGCTCGCGATCGGTCGGGTCATCAACACCCTGGGTAAGCCGCTGGCGCGCTTCTTTGCCGCGTTCCATGCGCTTGGCCAGCGACACCTCTTCCTCGGCAGTGAGGAGCGGCACCCGACCAATCTCTTTCAGATACAAGCTGATCGAGTCGTCAATGTCAATCAAATTCAGGTCCAAATCAAATTGCTCGACCTCGGCAGTCTCTTCTTCGACCAGCTCTTCACGTTCTTCCTCTCCCCGAAACGCGCTAACCTCGATGCCTTGCTCGAACAGGTTCGCGAAGAGGTCATCGAGTTGCTCAAGATTGGTTTCAGCCTCTGGGAAGACCAGCAGGACATCATCGTACGTGATAAAACCCTGGTCGCGACCCAGGCTGATTAGTTGTTCGGCGGCCTCGACCGAGGAGCGGGCAGCGTTCTCTTCTGTCGGCTCGATCTCGGCGACCTCTGTCAACATTACTTGTTCATCGGCCCGTGCGCTCATGGGCACATGCTCCTTTACCTCAACTGTTCGCCATTCCCTTCGAGGGATGCTCAAGTCAAGGGCGCTCTCGCAAGAGCAGAGTTCCCCAAGCGGCCTGAGCGGGGAACAACGGCTCGATCTGGCGAGATCGCTAGCGGTGTTGTGATTATAGCAACTTCCAGTACCGCGAAACGTGGTCTAAGTTACCACTTTCGGGCCTACAACCGGCGCGGCGTCTTGAAGTCGTAGATGCCATCGCTCACTTCCCACACGACCTCGCAGGTCCGGCAGAGCAATCCCCCGACCGCGTGCTCGAGGTCCTGGCCCAGACACACTGGACAGCGAAAGAGCTGCCCGGCCGCGGCTGCGCCATGCCCCGAGGTGCGCCCGCGCAAAAAGATGCTAGGCGCAAGCTTGCAGACTGCACCGACCTTCTGCAGCAGCCCATCCAGCGCGGCCAGCCGCTGGGGAGCGATCCGCTGCTTGAGCTGCGGATGGCGAAAGTGGGAGACAGCCAGCTCCGCATCAATGCGGAAACCCGCGCGCGCCAACTCGTGCGCCATCCAGGTTGGGTGGAAGTCGAAGTTCAAGGCGGCGAATTCGTAGGGCTCAGGCTCAAACGGCGACCACGTCTGCTTTCGGAGGAGATAGCGGACGATTGCCTTCAGATGGCGTTTGTTGGCGTATTCGAGCACATAGGCGCCACCCGGTCGGAGCACGCTCGCTACCTGAAAGAAGGCCGCCGGCGCATCCACAAGGTGATGCAACACGCGCACTGTCACGACGGTATCGCATGTGTACGGGGCAAACGGCAAACGATAGAGGTCGGCAACGATGTAGAGGAAGCGCTCCGAACGTCCCAGCCGGGCCTGTGCTTCCTGCAGGCCCGATTTGGCGTAATCCAACAGGATGACCCGGGCATAGCCGGCGTACAGGTCGGCCAATCGGCCAAACGCGGCGCCCAGCTCCAAGAGCCGATCGCCCTCAGGCGGCAACAGCCGGCGCAGAGCGATGCGCTCGGCCAAGTCTTCGTATTCCCGGCCCTGACCTTCCCAGAAGCGGGCGCGGTAGCTGGTTCCTTCGTAGTCACAGATGGCGCGGCGCGGTTCTGCGGTGTGTTCAGCCAAATAGGCTCCCATGTTTCACGTGAAACATCACGTTAATCAAACAGGCGGTGGTCAACCCACCGCCTGTGTTGGCTTGCGCTGTTGCGTCCTTATTATACCACGCTTTGTCAATCCCCCTGGGCGCTCCGGTCAGACAAAACGCAAGCGCGCGGTCAGGGATACGCACAAGGCTATCCTGCGCCCCCCGCCGCGCGCCGCGCGAATCACGTGGGGCCGGCGGCGCTCCGGTGGCGATACACGATCCGCCCGCGGGTCAGGTCGTAGGGCGACAGCTCCACCCGCACCCGATCGCCCAGCAGAACACGGATATAGTACTTGCGCATTTTGCCGGAGAGGTACGCCAGCACCTCGTAGTCGTTCTCTAGCTTGACCCGGAAAGTTGTGTTGGGCAAGGCCTCGACAACGCGACCTTCCAGGGTCAACTTCTCTTCTTGCTTAGCCATTACTCCTCACCTTCTGCGCCGCGTATCAAACGCCTGAATCACGCCAGGAAGACCAACAAACTCACCGCGAAAGCAAGGGCCTACTCACTGCCCTGGGTCGCCAGGCCATGCCAGCCGGCCTGCGCGCCGCGCGAATCCCACGTCGCTCTGCATCAGCGGGCGCTCTCTCGACCCTCGCGGCGTCGCTGAGCCTGCCGCGCCTTTCGGATCGCCTTCTGCTTCTTCAGCCGACGCAGCTCACTCGGCGCCGTGAACCAACGCTTCTTGCGCACGGTCGGCAAGATGCGTTGCTTCATCACCTCCTTGCGGAAGCGCTTGAGCAGCGACTCTTGGGATTCCCCAGGCCGCAATATGACAGTAGCCATCTCGCTTTCACCTCCTCCCCCGGCGTCGCTCAATCTCGCCACGTCCCTTAAATACAAAGCCTCACCTTTACGGTGAGGCCCCATGTGACAACCAGTTGCGGGGTCGTGATTCGCCCAGCGCAGCGGAGACGACTGACTCAATCTGCCTTCGCAGAATAGCTTCTCATGGCTTTGCGATTCTCCGTCTTGCCATAGGCGCTCCTGTCACGCAAACGTGTACGGATTCAGGGCCAGGCTAAGTATAGCGTATGCCCGGACGGATGTCAAAAACGAGTGTTGCACAGACATTACGAAGTGATCGAGTGATTCCGCGGCGCTCGGCCGCCCTCAAAAAAGCGCTGCTCTCGCCCCACAAAATGACTGCGGTCATAATTGCAAGAGACCCGCCTCGTGCGCAAGACGCTTGCCGGAACCTGACAGGTTTCGGCCCGCTCACGCACCGGCGCCCGAGAATCGGTCAGAAATCCAGGGAGATCGCCCCTCAATAAATGACCGTGGTCATGTATTGTTCAGGAATCCAAGCCGCGTATCTTCTCAATAATCCGGGGTAGGGGCATGGCCTTGCGCCTGCCCGCCGGGGCGACCGCAAGGGTGCGCCCCTGCAAATTGAGAAGATATCAAGCCGCCACAGGGCAGTCGCCCATGTCGGCCACGGCGCCACGTGGTGGGCGGTTTTCAGGACAGACAGACGGCAAAATGATGCGGCTTTCGTGTAGCTGCAAGCGGACATCACAGCGCTTTTTCGACCCTTGGGGTCCGGTCGGCCTTGCGCCCATCAGCCGTCAAATCCGCTTTGCCGCGCAATGCGGCCATCACGCGGCGAAACACGCCCTGCACATCGCGCGCCTCGTCCGCCACGATCGGCCGCCGGTCGTAACGCGCGGCCACGAATGCATCGGTGAGCGCCTTGACATCCACATCGGCCTCGGGCCATTCGGAGACCAGATCGGGGATGAACTCAAGCGGCGTCTTGTGGGGCGGCCGCGTCAGCCCGCGGTCGGCCGCACGGCCGATGGCCCGCAAGTAGAAATAGCGAATGCGTTCGGCCGGCGCAAGCGCACTCAACCGGATGTGACGTCCGCCCAAGACCTCTAGCCTGGTCAGCCGCGCCGACTGGAGTCGTTTGCGCAGCGTCACAGCCGCGGTGTGGGCGTGCGCTCTCAGTCCTGCCCAGCGCGCCCGCCACCAGAAACGCAACTGCTGCAGCCACTCTCGCCAGCGACCCGAGAGCAGGCCGTGTGCGGACAGATAGTTCAGCAGAAAATAGCCCCCGATCAAGACGAGCACTACCCACAACAGAGCGCCGCCCAGCCAATCGGGCAGCCGGCTGACCGCCTGCTGCTGCGTGGGAATCTCCATCCTGGGCGGCGGGGGCGGCGCTTGCGCGCCCGGCTGGCGAAAGAGGAAACTCAGGGGATAGAGCAGCAGCGTGAAGAGAAACGTCAGGACCGTGAGCACCAGATAAGCCACGCGCATCAGAAAGGCAAGGACAGTCTCGAGGGCCGTCGCCAGCCAACCTGTGGAGCCGATGGGCAACAGGGCTGCGATCGCAACGACCAGGAGCACCGTCAGCAGACTGTTCAGGGGCCAGCGGCGCAGCAGGGTCGGCGGCACCTGGAGGTCGCCGTTGTACCATTGGCTGCGCAAGACGGCCAGCCGCGCCTGGCTCATCAACAGCAGGCCAGCCACGAAATAGCAGAGCAGCGCGGCCAGGATTTCCCGCGGCAGGCCCAGCTGCGACAGCCCGATCTGCGTGAACCTGGGGCTCGTGGAAATCTCGACGCGCGAGACGGCCGCACAGAACACCACCAGCAGGCCGCCCCAAATCCAGCGCGCGGCCAGGCGGTTGACGATCGCGCCGCGCGATACAGGGTAGTAGACGCGCAGTTGGCTGCGGCTGTCGCCCCACTCGTGGCTGTCGTGCGCGGCGACCTCATCGGGCCGCAAGGCCAGGTCCAGGAAGTCGCCGGTCAAACCGATGCTCAGCCCCCACGCGAGCAGGAACAGGACGCCGGTGACCACGAACTGCCCATCGAAGAAGAGGATCGGATCGCGCAACCAACGCGCCAGTTCGACCAATCCGGGCCAACCTGTCGCAAAAGCCCATACCGCCGCCCGCGCCAGCACCAGCCACAGCGCGATTTCACCCAGCCGAAACGCCAGGCCGCGGCGGTCGCGCCAGCGGGGCCGGCCAAGCTGGAGGGTGCTGTAGACCCCTTCGAGCGCGGCTGCGAAGGCCATCGGCAAGAGATAGCCCAGCCGCCACGCGGTGATGGTCTGCATGACAGCCAGCGGCGCGGCGATCGCGCTGGTCGCCACGACTGCGCTCAAGAGCGATCGGTAGGCGCTGTTGGTCCAGGATATATCCTGGTAATCCTGAAAGGAGGGGTGGCGCGGCGCCTGGGTCGGGTTCATATCAGCATCAGATGATGAGGCGCTGTGCGCCGGCCGCGGCGAAGGCCCACTGGCGCAGGTCGCGTTCATCCGCGACCATCTGCGCTGTGAAGCCCAGGCGACGGGCGCGTTCTCGCACGACGCCGAACTGGTAGTACGATTCGATGACGACCAACACGGGATTCAAGCCGCGTTGCAGCAGCCGGTGAGACGCCCGACAGATCGCCTCGTCGCCCGTTGGCGCGACGATGATAACGGTCGCGCCCCAGGCCAGATCCACCGTCGCGGCGGGCAGCCAATCGGCGAGCGGCGGCGTTTCGGTCGTTTGGACACGCGCCAGCCATTCGAGCAGGCGCATCAGGTGGACGCGGCCCGGTCGGGGCGAGATGGTCCAACATGCGGCGCCGGTCAAAGCGTCCAGACCGTTGCACGCCAGGCCCACCGCCTGGCGCTGGCCGACCAGGTGGTTGGCCAGCGAGGCCGCCACCACGATCCCCCATTCGCTGGCGCTCACGCGCGTCTGCCGGCCAAAAGATTCGGTGTTCATTTCTAGCACGATCAAGCTGGTCAACGAGACGGCCGGCTCGTGCTTCTTGACCTGCAACTGGCCTACGCGGGCGCTGTTCTTCCAGTCCACGCTGCGCAGCGGGTCGCCAGCGCGGTACTCGCGCACCCCCGTGATACGCGCGGGATCTGCGAAGATGTGCTGTTGGCTCTTGATGGTTCCAAGCGGCGAACGCGAGGTCAACCTGAGCTGGCCCAGCGGGATGACGCGCGGATAGACGGTCAGGTAGTCGCGTTGCTCCATCCGGCCGTGCGCTTCGGCAAAACCGAACAGGTCGCCTGTGCTGAGCAGCGCCGGCCCCAGCTCATAGCAGCCGCGGCGGCGGCCCACCAGGTCATAGTGCAGCCGCGTGCGTTCCTTTGGCCGCAATGCGATCACCTGGCGGATCGCGCCGCTGCCGGTCGCCAGGCTGTGGGGCGACGTTTCATCGCAGCGCAGCCAGGGTACCGGCCACCAACTGGTGTTCGCGATCTCGATGTCCACGCCCACGGTCTCGCCCAGGAAGATGTGATCGGTGTAGCGCCGGACGATGCGTAACTGGTTCAGATTGCGGCCGGTTCGCCAGCGCGCGAGAATGTAACTGCCGGCCAGGACGTAGACCAGGTAGTAGACGAAGTCCAGGCGCAGCAAAATGGCAATGACCAGCAACAACAACAGCAGGAGCGGTATCTCTGACATGACCGCAGCCTATGGTTAAGCTCCGACCTTGCCGATGTCCAGCGGCGTCTGGTTGAGCAGATCGGCGATGATCCTGGCGGCCGTACGTCCGCGCAGCGCGCTTTCGGGATGCACCAGGCAGCGGTGAGCCAGCGTCAGCGGGGCCAGCAGTTTCACATCATCGGGCAGCACGTAATCGCGGCCGTGCAGCGCGGCCCACGCCTGGCTCGTTTTATAGAGCGCCAGGCTGCCGCGCGGGCTGGCGCCCAGCAACAGGTCCGGCTGCGTGCGGGTCGCGTTAACCAGGCGGACGATGTAATCGCGGACCGTGTCGTCTACATGGACATCCCATGTCAGCCGCGCGAGCTTCGGCGCCTCATCCCCGGCGACCACCGGCTCGATGGTTTCGATGGGGTGCTGCTGGCGCAGGTTCAACAGCATCTGGCTCTCGGCGGTCGGGTCCAGATAGCCCAGGTTGAGTTTGATGAGAAAGCGGTCGAGCTGCGCCTCTGGCAGCGGAAAGGTGCCTTCGTACTCGACCGGATTTTGGGTCGCCAGGACGATGAAAGGGCGGCTCAGCGGCCGGGTGACGCCATCCACGGTGATCTGGCGCTCGCCCATGCATTCGAGCAGCGCCGACTGGGTGCGCGGGGTGGCGCGGTTGATCTCATCGGCCAGCAGCACGTTGGCAAAGGCCGGGCCAGGGATGAACTCGAACCGGCCGGTCTGCTGGTTGAAGACCGATACGCCGGTCACATCGTTGGGGAGCAGGTCGGGCGTGCATTGCAGACGCCGGAAATTGACCCCTAGCGAGACCGCCAGCGCGCGGGCCAGCATCGTCTTGCCCACGCCGGGCACGTCTTCGATCAGCACGTGCCCTTCGCACAGCAAAGCGGTCAACAGCAGCTCGATGGCCTCGCGCCGGCCGATGATCACCTTTTCGACGTTCGCGATGATTTGCCTGGCAAAGGCTAGAATGGCGTCCAAGAACGACCTCCTGCAAGTGGGAGGATCGGGAGGAACTCAGGGAACTCGAGAGCGGCCCTGAAGCTTCTCTGGGTGTGAACTACGACCCGATTGTACCACAGACAAAGGCGCACAACAAGGGAAGGCGAAATGCCCGGTCGGCCAGCCCTTTTTCGCATTTCTTCACCTGTGATACAATATCCCTGTCTGAGGCGGACGACGTGAGTATGCTCAGGCCCGCATCCTGTTTCACGTGAAACATATCCTGTTTCGGAGGCCCTCATGCCCGACAAGATCCTGGTTTCAGTCGCCTGGCCCTACTGCAACGGCGATTTGCACATCGGTCACATCGCTGGCGCCTATCTGCCGGCCGACATCTTCGCGCGTTACCATCGCATGGCTGGCAACGATGTGCTGATGGTGTCGGGCGCGGACACGCACGGCACGCCGATCACCGTGCGGGCGGAGGAGGATGGCGTCTCGCCCCGCGAGGTGGTGGAGCGCTTCCACCCGCGCGAGATCGAGGCGTTTCTGAAGCTGGGCGTCACCTTCGATCTGTTCACCGAGACCGATACCGAAAACCACTGGGCGGTCACGCAGGACCTCTTCCGCACGCACCTGGCGAAGGAGTACATCTACCTGGATTCCATGCAGCAGCTCTATTGCCTGGACTGCCGCAAATGGCTGGCCGACCGCTACGTCGAGGGGCTGTGTCCTTTCTGCGCCTACGAAGGCGCACGCGGCGACCAATGCGACAACTGCGGCCGCATTTACGACGCCATCGCGCTGATCCGACCGCGCTGCCGCTATTGCAGCGGCGCCAACATCGAGGTGCGGAGGACGCAGCACTTCTTTCTGGACCTGGGCAGGCTGAACCAACCGCTGCTGGCGTGGATCAACGACGGCCGCAAGGAGCATTGGCGACCCAACGTCATGAACCAGACGCGGGCGCGGCTGGAGAGCCGCGAGTTGCGCGGCCGACCGATCACCCGTGACATCACCTGGGGCGTGACGATCCCGGCGCCGGGCTTCGAGGATAAGCGCATCTACGTCTGGTACGACGCGGTGATCGGCTATCTGGCGGCCAGCAAAGAGTGGGCGGCGCTGATCGGCCAGTCCGAGGCGTGGCAGAACTGGTGGCGCGATCCCGCAGCCCGCACCTATTACTTTATCGGCAAGGACAACATCGAGTTTCACGCCCTCATCTGGCCGGGCATGTTAATGGGTTATGACGAGAGCCTGAATCTGCCCTATGACGTGCCGGCCAACGAGTATCTGAACGTTGAGGGCCGCAAGCTCAGCAAGAGCCGGCGGTGGATGATCGAAATGCTCGATGGGCTGGAGCGATACGATCCTGACCCGTGGCGCTATGTGATCGCGGCCAACTTCCCGGAAAGTCAGGACACCAACTTCACCTGGGAGGACTTCGTACGCCGCAACAACGACGAGCTGGTGGCCACCTGGGGCAACCTGGCCAACCGGGTGCTCGGGTTCGCCTATCGGCGTTTCGATGCCATGGCGCCCCAACCCGGCGTCTTCGACGAGGCCGACCGGGCGCTGCTGGACCGCATCGAACCGACCTTCGAGCGGGTCACGGCGCTGTTGGAGGCGGTCAAACTCAAACAGGCGCTCTCCGAGGCGATGGCGCTGGCGCACGAGGCCAATCGTTATCTCAATCTCAAGGAGCCATGGCGACAGATCAAGACCGATCCGACAACCGCGGCGACCTCCGTGTTCGTGGTCCTGCGCGTGATTGACACGCTGAAGACGCTGCTCGCGCCTTTCCTGCCCTTCACCTGCCAGCGGCTGCACAGCTATTTGGGCTACGACGACGACCTTTTCGGCCAGCAGTACACCCAAGAGATTTGGGAGACTGAGCGCCGGCACCTGGCGCTGCGCTACGATGCCACACGGGCGACTGGCGTCTGGGCGGTCAGCGCGCTCGCTCCTGGTCAGAAGTTGCGCGAACCGGCGCCCCTCTACCGCAAGCTGGAAGAGAGCATCGTGGATGCCGAAGTGGAGCGCATGACAGCCGGCCGGCAGCCCTGACGCACCAGGCAGCATGGAGAGTTGCGCACAGAAATCCACAGCAAATCGCCGGTTATCCACAGGAAGGACACAACCGACTGTGCGCAAGGGCTGGTCGGTCAGACCAGGCACGACATAATCGGCAGCAGTTCACGTCTGGCCCAATTCACAGGAGAGATTGTCGTGGGACAACGCCATCACCCCCCCATCTTCCAGACCGTGCCGGCCAACGAGTTCACCGATCGCGATGAGATCATCGGCCGGCTGCTGCGCATGGCCGCGCTCACCCCTCGCGATGCCACCGTCAGCACCTCGATCGTCGGCCGGCGCCGGCTGGGCAAGACGGCCGTGCTGGAGCAGGTCTACAACCAACTGTTCTGGGAGCAAGACGCGGTCGTGCCGATCTACTTCGTCTTCGAGGCGAAGCCGGTCACCTCGACCGAGTTCGCAGAGGCGTACTTCACCAGTTTTCTGCGGCAGTCCATTGCCTTTCGGCGCAAAGATGATGGCATGGTGCGCGAACGCCGCGGCACGCTGCCCGACCTGGTGCAGATGGCGCGTGAGTTGGGCGAAGAGTCGTTGATCGCGCGCAGAGATCTTCTTCGGCCATCCGGCTGATCAACCAGGAGGTGCTGGGCACCGGCGCGCTGTTCGGCCGCTTTCGCTATATCGAGTTCCCACCGTTGGAAGACATCTTCGGTCTGGAATTGGTGGACCGCCTGGCCCACAAACATCACCTGGCGATCACGGAACCGGTGGCTGGTCACCTGGTCGTGCGCTGCGGGGGCAATCCCTTCTACATCAACTGCGTCATTTCACAGGCGATCGAACAAGGACTTGGCGCGATCAGCGACGAAGCCAGGGTCAGGATTCTGAACCATGCCGAGATCTCACACGGCGCGATCTGGCGCGACTGGTCGAGCCAGTTGCAGCGTTACTTCGAGCAGATCAATTCCCACTTCATCGCCAAGCGGGTGCTCTTTCACGCCGCCCAGTTCGGCGATGAGATCATCGAGCCGGAACCGATCGCCGCCGAGGTGGGACGGCCGGTCACCGAGGTTCAGCGCGTCTTGCACCAACTGGCTTTCGCCGACATGATAGACACCACCGGCGGCTACATGCTGCGCAACCTCAAAGACCCGGTCCCGCGCGAGTTCATTCGCGTGCAGTACCAATTGGACGTGGCCAAGCAACCGTTCACCAAAGTGCTGCGCGAGTTACAGGCCCAGTTGGCGCGCTGGAAACGGAAGTATGCTGATGCCGTGGGCGAGTGGGTCGAAGCGCGTATCACTGCGCTGATGAATCGTTTCGACGGCCGCTGCGCTGCCGGCCGGCTGTTCGGCGTCGAGGAGGAGATCGGGCTGCCGCGGTTCGCTGAGGTCTACGACACGGTGGTGAAGGGCCCCGGCGACCGGATGCGCCAGGCCGATGTGGTAGCCAGTTGCTGGCGCGGGGGCCAGGAGACGCTCTGGGTGGTGGAGATCAAGCACTGGACGCGGCGGGTCGATACGGCGATCGTACAGGAGTTCGCAGACCTGTGCCGCGCCGTGGGTGATGAGGCCCGGCTGCCGCCGGAACGCGTGGTCAAGTGGCTGGTGAACGCGGGCGGGTTCACCGAGGGCGCGCTGGCCGCCATGGCCGAGGCCGGAATCCCGCATTCGGGCGCGGCCGAAATCAACGAGCTGTTGCGCGGGTTCGGCCTCAACAGGCTGCTGCGATCGGCGACCTGACCCCGCGTATATCCTCTCGTTTTGCAGGGCTGCGACCTTGCGAGCAGGCGCAAGGTCGCAGCCCTATGTCGGGTTATTTAGACGCTGCCCTGGCGCTCCCGGCAGCAAGGGTTGGAAACCGCCCACGCGAGAAGTCGTTCGTTTGACAAACCCCGTCACGATAGCATATAATCCCCCCGATCGTCTTCCCCGTTCGATTGTACATCCGCCTGTCGTGTGCATTCCCGAAGGAGGAAGGGCTATGCGTTGCTCCCGCATCCTTCTGCCGGCTTGCCTGCTCGTCCTGGCCGCCGCGCTCCCCGCCTACCTGGGCGCAGTCAGCGTCGCCCAATCGCCGGTCCATCTCCTGATCAGCGAAGTGTACTACGATCCTCTCGGCAGCGAGCCTGATGAGGAGTGGATCGAGATCTTTCACCCCGGCGCCACCACCTTCGATCTGACCAGCGTCAAGCTGGGCGACGAGGAGACGCGCAGCGGCGGCGAAGGGATGCTCCTCTTCCCGCCGGGTGCAGCGATCGGGGCCGGCCAGGTGCTGGTGATCGCCAACAAGGCGACGGCCTTCGCCGCGCTCTACGGCTTCAACCCCAGCTTCGAGATCTCCGAGAGCGATCCGGCGGTGCCCAACATGCTCAAGTACACCGCCTGGGCCAGCGGCAACCTCTCGCTGCACAACGACGGCGACGAGGTGCTGCTGCTGGACGGCAGCGACGCGATCATTGACCTGGTAGCCTACGGCAACTCGACCTATGGCGGCTTTCAGCCGCCCGCGGCCGATGTACCTGCAGGACGCTCTCTGGAACGCTATCCGGCCAATGTGGATACCGACGCCGCCGGAGACTGGCGCACACAGGCGGTCCCCGCGCCGGGGAGCGTCGCGTTGGCAGCCACTCCTACGCCCACGCCATCGGCTACCCCTCCCTCGACGCCGACAGCCACGCCGACGCCGAGCGTCACCCCCACCCCGACCGAGCCGCCTGCGGCCACGCCGACGCCGACCGCCACGCCAACAGAGCCGCCGACGCCCAGTCCGAGTGCGAGTGCGAGTGCGAGTGCGACAGCCTCCCCGACAGGGACAGCCTCCCCGACAGGGACAGCCTCCCCAACGGGGACAGCCTCCCCAACCGCCACGTCCGCGTCGTGGCCGGCGCTGCTCCTCAGCGAGGTGCTCTACGACGCGCCGCAGTCAGGCGCGGACAGCGACTTCGAGTGGATCGAAGTGCACAACCCGACGGCCGCGGCCGTGAGTCTGGCCGGCTGGCGGCTGCGCGACAATACGTCGGAGGACGTCATCCCGGCCTTCACGCTCGGGCCCGGCGAGTGCCTTGTGATCGCAGCCACCGCGGCCGGATTCGCAGCCAACAACCCTGGCTTCGCCGGCCACCTGGTCACGCTGGAAGCCAACATCGGCGGCGGGCTGAGCAACACCGGCGACCGCGTCCTGCTGCTCGCGCCCGATGGCGCAGTGGTGGATGCGATGAGCTACGGCAGCGACGCGACGGTCTTCGATCCGCCATGTCTTGATGCGCCGGAGGGCAGCTCGCTGGCGCGGTCGCCGGCGGGAGTGGACACCAACAGCGCCGCCGACTGGGTCTCGCAGGCCAGCCCGAATCCGGGCGCAGCGGGCGCCGCATCCACGCCGACGCCGAGCGCCACGCCGTCGCCCACTGTCACGGTGACGCCAACCCCGACCCCCGCCCTTGCGCCGACCGAAACCGGCACACCCACTGGCGAGCCAACACTCACGCCGACGGCGAGCGCCACCGCTGCGGCCACCGCCACGCCGACCGAGATGTTCGTCCCTACTGCAACCCCGACACCGACGGCCACACTGCCAGCCACCCCGACGCCAACCCTCACTCACACGCCAGCGTCCACCGCCACGCCCACAGCCACGCCGAGCCAGCCGCCGCCCACTGCATCGCCGACCGGCACGCCCACCCCCAGCCAGGCGCGGCCCGGCGACGTGGTCATCACCGAGATCATGCAGAACCCCAAGGCGGTCAGCGATTCGGCGGGCGAATGGCTGGAGCTTCACAACGCCACAGGCCACCCCATAGACCTGAATGGCTGGACCCTGCGGGACGATGGCAGCGACAACCATCGCATCCAGGCCGGCGGCCCGTTGTGGCTGCCTGCCGGGGGCTATCTGGCGCTGGGGCGCAACGGCGATCGGGCGGCGAACGGCGGCGTGCAGTTGGCCTATGTCTACAGCAACTTTGTCCTGGGCAACGACGATGACGAGGTGATCTTGCTGGACGCCGCGGGCTGGGAGGTGGATCGCGTCGCGTATGACAACGGAGCGACCTTCCCCGATCCCAACGGCGCATCCATGGCGCTCATCACACCCGATCGCAACAACGCGTTGGGGACGAACTGGCGGCCGGCGTTCTCCGTCTGGCCGGGCAGCGCAGGCGATTTCGGCTCCCCGGCCGCGGCCAATCCGATCCCGCCGTGCGGCCGCATCGAAGGGTATGTCTTCGAGGATCTGAACAGCAACGGCCGGCGGGACAGCGGAGAGCCGGGCATTCCGCACGTGGTCCTGGCGCTCCACACCGGACAGACCGCACGCACCTATGCGGACGGGTGGTACGGCTTCATTGATCTGCCCGGCGGGACCTTCACCGTGACCGAACAGCAGCCCGCCGGCTATGTCAGCACCACGCCCGATCAGATCGTCGTGACGCTGGCCCCGGCACAGGTCAGTTGGGGTCACGACTTCGGCGAGCGCCGACTGCCGCCCACGGCAACCCCCACGGCTGGCGCCACCCCCTCGCCGACCCCCGCGGGCTGGCCGCGCGTGCTGCTGAGCGAAGTGCTCTACGATGCGCCGCAGGCCGGGTCCGATGCTGACTACGAATGGGTCGAGATCCACCTGGCGACCGCCGCACCGGTCACTCTGATTGGCTGGTCGCTGCGTGACAACACAGGCCAGGATACGATCCCGCCCTTCACGCTGGGGCCAGGCGAATACCTGGTGATCGCAGCGACGGCCGCGGGCTTCGCCGCGAACCATCCTGATTTTCGCGGCAACCTGGTGACGCTGGAGGGCAGCATCGGCGGCGGGCTGGGCAACAACGGCGACCGCGTGCTCTTGCTCGCGCCTGATGGCTCGATTGTGGATGCCATGAGCTATGGCGACGACGCGGCCGGCTTCGACCCGCCATGCCCCGATGTTCCCGCGGGGCAATCGCTGGCGCGCGTGCCTGCGGACCGGGATACCGATACCGCGGCTGACTGGTTCGCGCAGGCCGCGCCCAATCCGGGCGGAGCGGGTTGGTTGCCTGCATCCACGCCGACCGCCACCGTGACCCTCACGCCGCCTCCGGCCACAGCCACGCCCACCCCCACTCCGACCGGCACGGGCAGTCCGGCCTGGTCGCCCACCCCCACCGCGCAGCCCCCCACCGTGACCCCCACGCCGACCCCCGCGACGCGGCCAATCGTGCGGCTGAACGAGTTCCTGCCCTATCCCCAGACCGTGGATTGGGACGGCGACGGCTCGGCCGGCCCGTTCGATGAGTGGATCGAGATCGTCAACCTGGGGCCAGAGGCCGTTGACCTGGCTGGCTGGGCGTTGGATGACACGGCTGACGCCGGCAGCTCGCCCTACATCTTTCCTTCCGGCGTGTGGCTGGCGCCGGGCGGCTTCCTCCTGCGCTTTCGCTCGATGACCGGCGTGGCCCTGAACCAGGACGCCGACGCCGTGCGCCTGTTGGCCCCCGATGGCGTCGAGGTGGACCGCGCCGCGTATGTGCGCCCGCGACCCGACGCGAGCTACAGCCGGACCGTGGACGGCATCGGCGACTGGACGAGCGACTATCCGCCCTCGCCCGGCGGGCCGAATCGCCCCGGACCGGCGACTTCGACGCCGACGCCGACGGCGACCAGCCGTTTGACCGCCACGCCAACCAGCACGCGACTGACGCGCACGCCCACGCCCACACGCACGGTCACGCCGGCCCCCTCCATCACGCCGACCCCGACGCCCTACGACCGCAGCAGCGTGCGCCTCAACGAAATCCTGCCCCGGCCGGCGACGGTGGACTGGAATGGGGATGGAACCGCCGATCTCTACGACGAATGGGTGGAGCTGCACAACCCTGGCGCGACGCCGATAGACCTGACCGGCTGGGCGCTCGACGACATCGCGGATGGCGGCAGCGCGCCCTATGTCTTTCCGGCAGCCGCCCTTCTGGCCGCGGCCGGCGCCCCGGCCGGTTTCTCCCAGGCTGCGGTCTTGCCGCCCGGCGGATACCTGGTCATCTTTCGCAGCACATCAGGCGTGGCGTTCAACAACGACAGCGACACCGTCCGCCTGTTGGGGCCCGACGCCGCGCTCGTGGACGCCTTCAGCTACGTCAATCCGCCGGCCGACCGCTCTTTCAGCAGGACCGCGGACGGCGCCTGGACCACCAGCTACCCACCGTCGCCCGGCGGCCCGAACACCGCGCCTTCGCCCACGCCGACCGCCACGCCGACCGGCAGCCCAACGCCCTTCCCATCTGGCGTGACCCTCAACGAGCTGCTGCCTGACCCCGATGCGGTGGACTGGGACGGCGACGCCGCGACGACCGAAGAGGACGAATGGATCGAGCTCTATAACGCCGGCGCGGACACCGCGCACCTGGCTGGCTGGGCGCTGGCGGATGCCGCCAGGAGCTACACGCTGCCGGCCGGCGCGCTGATCGAGCCGCAAGGCTGGCTGGTCTTCTTCCGCCGGCAGACGCGGCTGGCCCTGAACAACGACGGCGACCAGGTGCGGCTCATCCGGCCCGATGGCGGCGTGGCTGACCAGTTCGAGTACACCAAGAGCCCAGGGCCCGATCGCAGCTACTGTCGCAGCAGCGATGGGACAGGCGCCTGGACGCGCGACTGCGTCGTCACACTCGGCCAGGCCAACCGCCTCTTGCCCACCCCCACCCCTCAGCCGACCGCCGCGCCGGCCGGTCCGGGATCGTCGCAGGCCGGCGCGGCCGCCGCGTTCTGGGCCGGGAACATTGCGGGGGCTCGCGGCCTGGCCGAGGGCAGCACGGTCGCGGTGAGCGGCGCAGTGACGTTGCCGCCGGGACTGTTCGGCCGGCGCATCTACATGGAGGACGACAGCGCGGGCGTGCGCGTCTACCTGCGCCGGGGCGACTACCCGCCGCTGATGATTGGCGACCAGGTGCACGTCACGGGCAAGGTGGATGACTATCACGGCGAGCTGGAGATCGTCGTGAACGATCCGAGCCGATTGATCTTGCTGGGAAAAGGCGCAGCCCCGGCCCCAAAACGCATCGCCACCGGGCAGGTGGATGAGGCGATCGAGGGCCGGCTGGTTTGGGTCTTCGGCCGGGTGGCGAAGTATGAAAGCGCCGCGTGGATCATAGATGACGGCAGCGGCCCGACGCGGGTCTACTTCCCCGACGATCTGCCGTGGCGCCGACCGTTCGTCAGGATCGGTGAGATGTGGGCGGTCCAGGGCGTTGTGAGCCAATACGTCAGCCAGCGGCCCTATGTCGGCGGCTATCGGCTGATCCCGCGCCTGTCCACCGACGTCGGCCCGCCGCCGGCCTTCCTGCCGGTGACCGGGGGCGATTGAGTGCGAACCGCATCGGCTTCGTAGGACCGATTCGCCCATTCCGTGTTATAATCTGGCCAACGCTGGACGACATGAAGCTGTCAGCAAAACGGTTCTGCCAACTTCTCGCAACCGATGGAGGCGCGTCAATGACCACCTGTCTTCAGATCCTCGACTGTTTTCTTCCGCCGCACATCCTGAAGGAGATCGCGCAGCGGGGGACGCCCGAACAGCGCGAGCGCGCCCTGCGCACGCTCGTCGCCACCGAGCGGTTCCGCGCTCAGCGGTCGGTGCTGACCGAGATGCCGGGGCTGGCCGTGCGTGCGCTTTCGGCCGGCAAGGATCGCCGCGTTTTCGACGCAGGCTTCGGCTCCGAGCTGCCGGGGCGACTGGCGCGCGGCGAGGGCAGCCCGGCTACCGGCGACCCGGCCGTGGATGAGGCCTACGACGGCTCTGGCCTGACGTATGATCTTTACTTCGACGTGTACGGTCGCAACTCGATTGACGGCAACGGGCTGCGTCTCGACTCGACGGTGCACTATCAGAAGGGCTACGATAACGCGTTCTGGAATGGCGAGCAAATGGTCTATGGCGACGGCGACGAAGATCTGCCGGTGGATCAGCGCCTCTTCAACCGCTTCACCATCGCCCAAGACATCATCGCACACGAACTGACGCACGGCGTCACCCAATACACCGCGCAACTGAACTACTGGGATCAATCGGGCGCGCTCAACGAGTCGGCGTCGGATGTGTTCGGCGTGTTGGCCAAGCAGCGCGGCCTGAACCAGACCGCGGCGGAGGCCGATTGGATCATCGGCGCCGGCCTCTTCAGCCCGCGCGTGCGCGGGGTCGGCATTCGCTCGATGCGCGCGCCGGGCACTGCCTATGATGACCCGGTGCTGGGGAAAGACCCGCAGCCCGCGCACATGCGCGATTATCAGCACGTGGACTATGACAACGGCGGCGTACACATCAACTCCGGCATCCCCAACCATGCCTTCTATGTGACCGCGCGCGAGATCGGCGGCAACGCCTGGGAAAAGGCCGGCCGCATCTGGTACGTCGCGCTCAGCAGCCGGCTCAGCGCCCGCTCCGACTTCGCCGAAGCTGCCCGGCTGACCCACCAGATCGCCGGCGAGATCTTCGGCGCAAACAGCCTGGAGCAGAAGGCGGTCAAGACCGGTTGGGAGACGGTGGGCGTGAGCCTGAGCGATGGCGGCGGCGGCCAGGGGTGTCTGCGGCTGCCGGTTGCGCTCGTGGCGTCGGCGCTGTCGCCGGGCAAGCGCGGCTGATGGCGCGGCAGGTGCAAACCCTTTGGCTCTGAATCGCCTCTTCACGCGCCTCATCGAGCTTCTCATCCAACGCATCAAGGCCGCGCCTGACTATCGCCTCGATCCTGACCTGGACGGGACGGCGCTGGTGGGCATCGTGTGGCGACGCGGTTGGGCGTTGTTGCGCGGGCTGTGGCGGGCCTGGCGGCTTGGGGCGCGCGGGCTGCCGCTCTTCGTGGGCCGGCGGGTGCGCATCCATCACGGCCGGCGGGTGCGATTGGGCCGCGGGGTCACGCTGGATGATGACGTGACGATAGATGCGCTGTCTCGCCGTGGGGTCGCCATCGGCGACAACGTGAGCATCGGCAGGTACACCATCATCGAGTGCACCGGCGTGATCAGCAACCTGGGCGAGGGCTTCGAGATCGGCGCCGACTCCAACCTGGGGGACTACAACTACGTGGGCGCGGCCGGCGGCGTGCGCATCGGCCGCAACGTGCTGATCGGTCAACGGGTCAGCTTTCACTCCGAAAACCATCTCTTCGATCGCGTGGATGCGCCGATCCGTGCGCAGGGCGTCATCCGCCGCGGCATCGTGGTGGAAGATGACTGCTGGTTGGGCGCGGGCGTGATCGTAACCGACGGCGTGACCATCGGCCGCGGGGGCGTGGTCGCGGCTGGCAGCGTCGTCACACATGACGTGGCGCCCTACAACGTGGTGGGCGGCGCGCCCGCCCGCTTCATCCGCAGCCGGCTGCCCGATCTGAAGACGCAAGAGGCATAGGAGAATCAGGCCCTTCGGGTTTCGGGAACCCGCAGGGTCGCAAGATCTTGCATGATCAGGACTCTGTACCCTTACTACCCCTGGATCGCGGCGGCCGGCGTCGCGCTGGCCGCGGGCGCGGTCTTCGCGCCGCTGCCGATGGCGGCGCTGCTTGTCGCGGGGGCGCTCATCTTCTTCTTCCTGCGGCATTGGCCCACCAGCGGCATGGTCATGCTGATCTTCGCCGCACTGCTCAGCTACTTCAAGCTTGACATCGGGCCGGTGACGGTGCGGGCCGAGCACGTGGCGGTCCTGCTCCTCGCTGCGCTGCTCGCCTGGCAGATCGTCTTCCACCGCCGGCCTTTTCGGCTGGACACGCCGGCGCTTTTCGCCCTGGCCTGGTGGGGGCTGAATGTCGTCGCGGCCTTCTTCTTCGCGCCGGACCTCAGCGATTCCCTGCGCCACCTGTTCCGGCTGGCCCTAATGGTCGCCGCCTACATCGTGGGCATTAACCTGCTGCGCACTCCAGAGCAGTGGTGGGCTGCCTTCGCCTGGTTTCTGGGTCTGGCGCTGGCGGAAGCTGTCTTCGGGCTGATCGCGCGCGCGCTCTATCCGTTCGGCATCAATCTGGGGGTGCAGATCGCCTGGATCTTGACCGAGCCCGTGCCCCACGGGACGTTAGAAGAGGGCAACCTATTCGGCAGCCACGCGGCCGCGTGGCTGATCGCGTGCGCGGCGCTCTTCCTGGCGCAGCCGCGGTTGCGCACGCGGTGGCGGCTGCCGCTGTTGGCCGGCCTGGTCATCACGACTGCGGCCGTCGCGCTGAGCCTCAGCCGGGGCGCCTGGGTCGCGCTGCTGACCGGGTTGGGGTTGCTCTACATCTTCTATGGCCCGCGCAGTCGCGGCCAATACGTGCGCGCGACCCTGCTCATCTGCGCCGCGCCGCTGATCGTTGGCGGTCTGGTTCTGCTGATCCAGGCGCTGCCCGTGGACATTCCCCTGATCGCCCGGCTGCGGACGTTTCTCCAGCTCGCCACCGACGCCACCCTCCGGCAGCGCCTGGGCGATGCGGACCTGGCGCTCTTGAATTGGGCAGAGCGGCCCTGGCTGGGTTGGGGGCCGGGAAGTTTCTATCAACTCCACGGCATTCGCAACTGGGAGCCGGCGTGGATCGCCAGCCAAAGCGTGCGCACCCTGCAGGAGACCGGCGTCCTGGGACTGCTGGCCTATGGCGGGTTCGTAGCGACGCTGTTGTGGCAGGCGGTCAAAGGCATCCGTCGCGCAACCAGCCTCCACGCTCACGCCGCGCTCGCCGGCCTGACGATCGGCTTCGTCGTCCTGCAGATCGCATATCAGGCCACCGACGGCACCTGGCTGGCCGCAGTGTGGGTGCAAGCCGCGCTGTTGACGACCGGCGCGCGCCTGACGAGTCGGCAAATCGCAAATGGCAAATAGCAAATCAGCAAATCAGCAAATCAGCGAAACCGGGCAACACGCAATACGCAATCCGCAATCCGCAATCCATCCCCCCCCCGCCACGCGCATCCTCTTCATCCACAGCAGCGATGAGCTATATGGCTCTGATGTCGTGCTGCTGGAACTGCTGCGCCGGCTGGATCGGGACCGGTTTGCCCCGCTCGTGGCGCTGCCGGCCGATCTGCCCTACGATTCCGGCCGGCCGCGACTGAGCGACGAACTGGCGAAGCTGGACATTCCCTTGTACAAGTTGGATTTCGCAGTGCTGCGCCGGCGCTACTTGCGTCCGACTGGTCTGCCAGGCTTCGCGCTGCGTCTGTATCGCGGCAGCCGGGCGCTGGCGCGCCTGATCCGCGATCAGGATGTGCGGCTGGTTCACGCCAATACCGTCGCGGTGGTGGGCGGCGCGTTGACAGCCAGGCTGGCGCGGCGGCCTCTGGTGTGGCACGTCCACGAGATCATCGAGCGGCCGGCCTGGCTGCGCTGGCTGCTGGCCCGGCTGGCGACCGGGTGGGCCGATCGAGTCGTCGCGATCTCAGGCCCGGTGGCTGAGCATTTGCTGGCCCGCGGCGCGACGCAGAATGCCGCGGCCAGGGTGACGGTGATCCACGACGCGGTTGACACGGAGCACTTCACCCCGCAGAACGATGGCGCGGCCGCGCGCGAGGCGTGGGGTCTCGGCCCCCAGCATCTCATCGTGGGAATGGCGGGCCGGATTCACACGTGGAAGGGGCAAGAGGTGTTGGTGGAGGCGGCGCGGCTGCTGCGGTCGCGTTGCCCGCAGGCCCGCTTCATCATCGCCGGCGACATCGTGCCGGGACAACCCGCGCCCAGGCAGGCGATCGAGGCGGCCATCGCGACCCACGGCCTGGGGGACCGGGTGCAATTGATCGGGTTTTGGCGCGACGTGCGGCAGATGATGGCCGCGATGGACATCTTCGTGCTGCCCTCGACGGCGCCGGAACCGTTCGGGTTGGTGCTGCTGCAAGCCATGGCGACCGGAAAACCGGTGATCGCGGCCGCGCATGGCGGCCCCCTGGAGATCGTCGTGGACGGCGAGACCGGACTGCTTGTCCCGCCGCGGGATCCTGCGGCGCTGGCCGACGCCATCGAGCGCCTGGCCAACGATCGTGACCTGCGCGGCCGCCTGGCCGCGGCCGGTCGGCGGCGGGCAGAGGAGAGGTTTGGCTTCGCAGCACACGTGGCCGCGTTCGAGCAGATCTACACGGGGCTGTCCTGAACGACCGCATCGTCTGGCGCTTCCCCGCGACCGATGAGCGCCTTCACCTGTCGCGTGAACTGGCTGCGCGGCAGAAGGACGCGGCGGCTGCACCGCAGACAGCGGATGCCGATGTCTGCCCCCAGGCGGACGACGATCCACTGATCGGCGCCGCACGGGTGCAGCTTGCGCATCCGCACCACGTCGCCCAGGCGAATGTCACTATACATCCGTTCGCCCTCAGCCGAGACGCTTGCCCACCAACTGCAACAGCTCCGCGCCGTATTCTTCCAGCTTCCACGGCCCCATCACGCCCAGCGCGGCCAACTCCCCCGCGGTTGACGGCTGGCCGCGGGCGATGATCATCAGCGCCTCGTTGTTCAGCACCACGTCGCTTTCCACCCCGCGCTCGGCGGCTTTCCTGGCGCGCCAGGCGCGCAGCCGATCGAACAGCGCGGCGACGGCCGGGTCGGGCCGGCCGTCACCGGCGTGACTGCGCGGCGGCGGCCGCGGGGGCGGCGCGCTCCGGCCGCGCGCGATCGCCTCCAGGATGGCGTCGCCGAACTGTCCGGCCTGCTTGTCGCTCAACGGCAAGTCAGCTGCCCGGTCGAAGTGGCCATGGCTCAGCTCGATCAGTTTCCCATCGCCGAGCACCTTGAAAGGGGGGCGGTCCAATGCGCGCGCCTGGGCATCGCGCCAGAGGTACAGCTCTCGCAAGATCGCCAACCCGGCCAGGCTCAGTTCACGCGCGCGTTTGTTGCGCCAGAAGCCATCGGGGTCGAACGGTTTTTCCACATAGGCGACTGCGGGTAAGGCCGCGAACGCCTCCTGAGCCTCTCGCCACCGGCGCCGCGCCCGCAATTCGCGCACGAGCAGATCGCGCAGAGGCAACAGGTAACGGCTATCCTTTCGTGCATAGTTGAGCTGGATGGCTGACAGCGGCCGGCGGCCCCAGTCGGTCAACTGAACACGCTTGTCGGACTCCACGCCAAAATGCTCGGCCAGCAGCGCAGCCAGGCCCACCTGCCGCCAACCCAGGATTCGGGCCGCCAGCATCGTATCGAACACGTTGGCGAAGCTGAACCCGAAATCGCGTTTCAACACCAGGATGTCGTTCTCTGCGGCGTGGAATACCTTTTCGATGTGGGGATTGGCCAAAAGCCCGCCCAGCGCCGTGATGTCCGGCAGCCGGAGCGGATCGAGCAGATAGTCGGTCGCGAGTGTACTGAGCTGGATGAGGCAGACCTTGTAGAAATAGCGATAGAGGCTATCGGACTCGGTGTCCAGGGCGAGCACCGGCTCTTTCTCTGCCTGGGCCATCATCTGCGCAAATCTGGCAGGGGTATCCACCAGAACGGGCGACGACAACTCTCCCGCCGCGGCAGCCGCAGGCGCGGCGCTGACTGAGCCGGAAGCGATCGCGAGCGAGGGTGCAGCTCTTCCGTCCCTCTGCACCGCATCGCGAGCCGCGCCCAAGGGCGCGGCATGGGTAGTTGTAGTCATAGGTCTCCATCGGGCGACGCCAGGCTACAGTCGGAATATCGGCGGCGCTCAGCGTATTATGCTTCGATTCCGTCAGCGTGTCAAGGTTTTGCCCTATAGTATCACTCCGCGATGTCCACATTGAACGCAGGAATCTTTGGCGACGCCACTGCGGACAAAAAGGCCCCACGCCAGCGCGTTTTCATCCATCTTGACAACCCGCGGCGGGGTGTGGTATAAGGGAGTAGCATGTGTAATGCCCCCTGGCAGACGATCTGGTCATCAAGGAGGTGCGCCGATGTCCCGTTGTGTCTGTTCTCCGTTTCGTCTCGCGTTGGCCTTGCTGCTGGTCGTGCAAGCGATTCTGCCATATCGTGCCGTGTTGCCCCCCCGCTGCGTTGGCTAACAGCGACATGGAGTTGACCCCGACCGCCGCGCCGCCCGCGGCCGCGCCGTCCGCCCTGCCTGTCGCCGATCCTCACCTTGACCTCAACCTCAACCTCGACCTTAACCTCAACCTCGCCCCGGCCGCGGCGCCGGTATGGGTCGTGGTGGGCGTGGACGGCCCAGCGACAGTGGCGCCGGGCGAAACCGTGACCGTGACCGCCACCGGGACGAACGTCAGCGGCGAGACGACGCGCGGGCTGCGGCTGGAGGTGCGCAATGCAGCCACGGCGGGCCTGGTAGGGCGGGCGGCGTACGTGTTGCCGGAGCTGGCGCCGAGCGCGCAGATCACCGTGGCAGTGACCGGAACCGTGATCGCCCAGCCGGGCGGCCGGCTGCGCACGCAACTGGCGGCGACGGGCGGCAACTTGAGCCACGAAGCCACGGGGTTGTTTGCGCCGCTGGTGCGCCAGGACGTGGCCGACACGTGGGAGCCGGGGTCGGGCGCCGGCCTGTGGCGCACGCCCTCTGGCTTCCTGGAGATCGAGCTGCCCCCGGGCCGGGACGCGGCGATTGCGCGCCTCAGCCACCGCGGGCTGTATGAAGCCGTTCAGTCCGCCTCCGGCGCGCTGCAGCGGTTCGAGCTGACGGCCGAAGACGCCGCGGGCGCGGCCATCCCTGACTTCGCGACGCCGATCACCCTGCGTTGGCGCTACGCCGAGGCGCTGGCCGCCAGCCCGCCCCTGGCGCCGCCGCTGTTCGCCTGGTGGAATGCGCAAAAGGCAGCCTGGGAGTTGCTGCCTACGCGAGCTGATCCTGAGCGCGGGATCATCGAGACCCAGGTCAGCCACTTCAGCCAGTTCGCGCTGCTGCCCGGCCTCAATCAGGCGCCGCCTGATCCGTTCAACGGGTTGGATGCCGATCTGTTCAGCGGCGCGCTGAGCTATCGCGTCCCCCTGCCCTTGGCGATGCGGCCGGCCGGCTTTGCGCCCGGCCTGGCGCTGAACTACAACAGCCGGCGGCGGGACGTTCACCAGGACTACGGGTCGGCCGGTTCGCTGGTGGGCTTTGGCTGGCGGCTGGACGGCCTGGCCTCCATTGACTACGTCAATGCCGAACCCACCTATGTCCTGGCGCTGGGCGATGCCACGTTGACCATCACGAAAACCGCGAGCTACGACTGGTATGCGCTGGAAGCGCCATGGTTGAAGATCACCCGGGCCAGTTCAGACCAGGACGCCGTCTGGCACGTGCGCACGCCCGCGGGGACGCACTACACCTTCACACCGGTGGCAACGTTCTGGCACTGCGAGGCCAGCGGGCCTGTCACCCGGACCAAGACCTTCCTGCTCAGCAGCATCACCGCGCCGGCCGACGACGAGACATACAATTACAGCGTGAATTACGCCTACAACACGCTTTCAGGGGTGGCTTATACACGACAGATCAATTTCGCCTGTAACGGCCAAACTTACAATAACAGTTCCTACGTTTTTCAGGCTTTACCCACGCAAATCACCTACAACGGGGTCAACGGCCATAGCCTTGTCGTGGACTTCGGCTACGCTGACCGCAGCGACCTGCCGGCGTCCTGCCAATCGCCGGACTGCAATGATCCGAATAACGACCGGAAGCAGCATTGGTACTACTACACCAAACGTCTGCAAGAGATCACCGTCCAGGTGGACGGTCAGGTGATGCGGCGCTACCGTTTGACCACCAGCATCGCCGCGCCCGATGGCGATCCTAACCACCAGCGGCTCTTGCTGGACAATGTGCAGGTCTTCGGCAAGCAGGACGCGCTGACGCAGCCACCGATCAGTTTCACCTACCGGAATGCGCCGGGCTGCCAGACGGGAGACAACTGCCGGTTGGAGACGGTGCACAATGGGCAGGGTGGCCTGGCAACGTTCACCTATGCTGCCCAAGGCGGTGCGCCTCCCGCTTACCACAAACTGGATATGCTGGCGCTCAAGGATCAAGTCAGCGGCTCTGAAATCCAACGGGCCTTCTGGTACAACCAGTGGGACACGTCTGCTGGCGGCTACGACTTTGTCATCGTCACGCGCCGGGGCGATTTGGCGACCACCAGCGATGATTTGCTGGACAAACACTGGTACTACATCTCTCCCAACAACCCCAAAGGCCGCTGGGGCCTGGAGTGGCAGACCGCCCGTTCAGACGCGAGTGGCACGCTGCTTGACCGCACCCAGCGCAGCTTCCTCGAGCCGCCGTTGCCTGGCGGCAGCCCTTATCAGAACGTGCGCCACGTGGTCGAGAACGTCGCGGATTATCTGTACGACGCCGCTGGCCAAAACGAGCAACGCATTCGCCGCCAGCATTACACGTACGCGCTCGACCACCAAGGCGGCCTCCAGGCGGGTAACGTTACCCATCTGCGTGAATATGGCGCCACCGACGCCGACCTGCTCCGCACGACCGAACGCTGGTATTGGCCCTGCAACTTCTGCAACGGCACGCAGCGTTACATCGCCAACCGCCTGGCCGAAGAGAAGGTCTGGCAGGGGGATGTAAACAGCACGTGCCAGGCGCACACGCGTGTCTACTACGACTACCAGGCCAGCTATCTCTCTCCGCCGCAGAAGGGCCTGTTGACCAAGAGCGAGGCGGCCCAAAGCACGTGTGGTACGGGGTTTGTCATCCAGACCCAGAACAGCTACGATGCCACCTGGCACAACCTGACCCGCACGCAGGATAGCCTGGGCCGCGGGGTCAGCTATGGCTACGATGCCGAGTTTCGCTCCTTTGTCATCACCCAGACCAATGATCTCAACCAGGTCATCACCACCACCTATCCCGCCGGCGACGTGGCGCAGCGCGGCCTGGGTTGGCCCGCGCAGGTGTCCGATGCCAACAATCAAACCACCGCCTATACCTGCGACCCCTTCGGCCGGCCGCTGACGGTAGACCGGCCCCTGGGCGCAGCCATCGATGAGGCGTGGGTCTACAGCGACTACGCCGGGCCGACCAGCCCCCGCCGGCTGCTGCACAAAGTGCGCGACGACCTGACCTCGCCGCCCAACCTGGAGAGCGGCTACCTGGCGACGTGGGCCTTCTACGACGGGTTGGGGCGCACCATTCAAAGCCAGGAAGAAGCGGGGCAGATTAGCAACATCATCGTGGCCGGCGCGGGCTATGGCCCGCGCGGGGTCATCACCGAGACCGTGTCCTACGTCGTCGCGGCCGCCGGCGGCGTCTATCAGGCGCCGGACTGGAACCAGCCCACGCGGCGCTATGCGTACGACCTGCTGGGCCGGACGACCGTCGTCACGCACACCGACAACAGCGCGGTGCGCACGGCCTACCTGTATCTCAAGACGGCCGTGCTGGATGAGCTGAACCATCAGACGATCCGCGAGCACGACGCCTTCGGCCGGCTGATCAGCTCCAAGCAGTACAGCGGTACGTTTGCCAGCCCCAACTGGGGCGCCGAGGTCTACACGTCGGCGCTCTACACCTACACCGTGCGCGACGAGCTGGCCCGGGTGTCTGCCAACAACCTGACGACGCAGCTCAGCTACGACCTGCTGGGCCGCAAGACGCAGATGAGCGACCCGAACATGGGGGCGTGGAGCTACAGCTACGACGCCGCGGGCAATCTGCTGACGCAGACCGATGCGCGGGGCTGCGCGACCGCGTTCGGCTATGATGCGCTGAACCGGCTGACGGGCAAGAGCTACAGCGGGCCGGCTGCGTGCGCGGGCACGCCGGCCGTGACGTACAGCTACGACCAGGGGGTCAACGGCAAGGGCCGGCGCACGGCCTTGGCCTATGGCAGCGGCTATGCCACGGCCTGGCGCTACGACGGCCGCGGCCGGGTCATCAGCGAGACGCAGACCATCGCGGCCACGGCCTACACGACCCTGTCCAGCTATGACGCGGCCGACCGGCTGCGCACGCTGACCTATCCGACCGGCGAGGTGGTGACGACGACATACAGCAGCCAGGGGTTGGCGGCCAGCCTGGTGGGGACGAACGTCTACGTGGCGGCCACGCTCTACGACGCCGCGGGGCGGGTGATCTCGCGCACCATGGGCAGCGGCGCGGTGCAATGGCAGACGCAGTACAGCTACTATCCGTGGACGACGGCCAACGGCCAGGGCCGGTTGCACATCCTCCAGTCAGGGCCGCTGACCAACACCACGTTGCTGCAGAACCTGACCTACACGTATGACGCGGTGGGCAACGTCAAAACGATCGTGGATGGGGTCAACAGCGGTCAGAAACAATGCTTCCAGTACGACCCGCTGGACCGGTTGACGCGGGCCACCACCTGGCAGGACAGCACGCAGGAGTGTACCAGTCAGTCGGGGGAGTCCATCTCAAACTACAGCGAGGGCTACGAATACTACAAGGGCGGCAGCCTGAAGCGCAAGGGCGCGGCCCTGGACGCCAACGACGGGCTGTACAGCTACGGCGACGCCAGCCATCCGCACGCGGCCACCGGCTACCGCGGGGCCAGCTACAGCTACGACGCGGTCGGCAACATGATCACGCGCACCGTCAGCGGCGTGACCTACACCCACACCTACAACGCCGAAAACCGGCTGACCCAGGTGGTCAGCGGCACGCTGACCGCGAACTACACGTATGACGGGGATGGGAATCGCGTGCGGAGCGTCATCACGGCCGGCAGCCTGGTGACCGAGACCAACTACGTCGGCGCACACTCTATCCCCCCCTCGAACCCACGACCCCCTGGCTTTCAACCTCTGTCCGCACATCTTGACGAGATCAGGGGAGACGAACAATACGGTTACTCCCCCTTTCTCTTTCCCCGCCAGCCGCCTTTTTTGACAAAGAGCGGTCTGTCGGGTAGAATCAACTCTTGTTATGGGGTCTACAGGCGTGGCACAAAGGCGGCAAGCGTTGTCTTTCCGAACCCTTTCGATGCCAGGCCGTCTTTCATCTGGCCAGCCAAAGTGAGCTTGTCGGCAATGTGGCTCAAGTGTTCCCGGTGGCTACGACGTCGGGGGAACGCTGAGCCGCATTTTTGTGTCCATCAATCTTTTTCGAGGAGGGTCTGGAAGTCTCATGGGTGCACTTCACTTGACTGCGTTTGAGTCCCTGGCCATCTACAGTGTGCTGGTCATAGCCGCGCTCAGCCTGGTCTATGCGTGGTGGCTGCGGCGCAATGTGATGGCCGAAGGGACGGGTACTTCGGAGATGGTCCGCATCTGGACCGCCATCAAGGACGGGGCAGATGCGTATCTCGGTCGCCAACTGCGCACCATCCTGCCGTTCGTGGGCGTCCTGGTGTTCGTGCTCTTCGGCAGCGTCTGGATCGCGGTGCCGACGCCCGAGGCCAGGTCCATGTTCGGCCAGAACGCGCAAGTCGTGCTCGCATTCGGCCGGGCTGCAGCGTTCGTGCTGGGCGCGGCCTTCTCGCTGATCGTCGGCCAGTTGGGCATGCGCATGGCCGTACAAGGCAATATCCGCGTGGCGGCCGCTTCGATGCACGACTTCGGCGATGCGCTGCGGATCGCCTATCGCTCCGGCACGATCACCGGCATGTTGACCGATGGCCTGGGCCTGCTCGGCGGCACAACCATCTTTATGATCTTCGGCAAGGCTGCGCCGGATGCGCTGCTGGGCTTCGGCTTCGGAGGCACGCTGCTGGCGCTCTTCATGCGCGTGGGCGGCGGCATCTACACCAAGGCCGCGGATGTGGGCGCTGACCTGGTGGGTAAGGTCGAAGAAGGGCTGGAGGAAGACGACCCACGCAATGCGGCCGTGATCGCCGACCAGGTGGGCGACAATGTGGGCGACTGCGCTGGCATGGCCGCCGACATCTTCGAGTCCTACGAAGTGACGATCGTCTCATCGTTGATCCTGGGCCTCGCTCTCGAGCGCCTGACGGGCAACGTCTACTTCATCGTGTTCCCCCTGCTGGTGCGCGCCATCGGCGTCATCTCCTCGATCATCGGCACCTTCTCCGTGCCGGTCTGGGAGCGCACGGTGGCCAAGGGCGACGCCTGGCACGCCATGGAGATCGCCTACGAGGTCTCCTCGGGCATCACGATCAGCCTGTCGTTCATCCTAGCCTTCTTCTATATCCGCATCCATGACGTTAGCTGGTGGCAGCCGGCTGCGATGGTGTCCGCAGGCGTGATCTTCAACGTGATCGTCAACCGTCTGACCGCGCACTTCACCGCGACGGACAAGGCGCCGGTCAAGGAGATCGCCAAGAGCACGCGCTTCGGCCCCGCGACCACCATCCTGAGCGGCCTGGCAGAGGGCTACGAGTCGAGCACGTGGGCGGTGCTGGCCATCGCCGCCGCCATCCTGACTTCGGTCATTGTCTACGGCGGGTTGGGCGTGCAGTACATCATCTACGGTGTATCGCTGATCGGCATCGGCTGGCTGACCCACGCCGGCAACCTGGTCTCGATGGATTCCTTCGGCCCCATCTCCGATAACGCCAACGGCATCGGCGAAATGGCCGCTATGCCAGCGCAGGCGCGCGAAATCATGACCAAGCTGGACGCGGTCGGCAATACCACCAAGGCCATCACGAAGGGCGTGGCGATCGGCTCGGCGGTCATCGCGGCCGTCGCGCTCTTCGGCTCCTTCATCACCGACATCCAGTTGGTTGACCCCGACTTCGGCGACGTGATCAACATCGCGGACCCGCGCGTGTTCATCGGCCTGCTCATCGGCGGCGGCGTGCCCATCTTGTTCGGCGCGTTGCTGGTGAAGGCGGTCGCGCGCGCAGCGAACGGCATGGTGAACGCGGTGCGCAAGGAGTTCGACCGGCCCGGCGTGCGCGAGGGCAAGGTGCTGCCCGACTACCGCACGGCGGTCGGCATCTCCACCGAGGCGGCTCAGCGCGAGCTGATGCCGGTGGGCATCCTGGTCGTTTTGATCCCCATCGTCGTTGGGTTCCTTCTGAAGGCTGAGGCGCTGGGCGGCTTCCTGGCGGGCGTCATCCTTTCCGGCCAACTGCTGGCCGTCTTCATGTCGAATGCGGGCGGCGCGTGGGACAACGCCAAGAAGCTGGTCGAAGAGGGTCACTACGGCGGCAAAGGCTCTGATGCGCACAAGGCGAGCATCGTGGGAGACACGGTCGGCGACCCGCTAAAGGATACGGCTGGCCCCGCGCTGAACCCGCTGATCAAGGTCATCAACCTGATCAGCCTGATCATCGCCCCGATCGTCGTGCAGTTCAAGACGATCACCCCGGCCATTGCGATCAGCATGGGCGTTCTGATCCTGGTCATGATCTGGGCGATTTCGCGCAGCAAGCGGCCGGCCGAATACGGGATCGAGGCGTAGGCGACCGGAAGCGAAGAACTGGTAGACGAGGAGAGCGACGCACTTCTGGAGTGCGTCGCTCTTTTTGTTAGCACAGGCGACGGCTGGAACGTCGGTCAAGTCATTGATGCCATCACGCCGCCTGGTCCAGAGTCGCCGCAGCGGACGCCCGCCAGGAGCTAAAGCCCCCTGGCTACCAGAGGCAAGCCTGCTGAAGCAGGCTGATGGGCGCGTCCGCAGCCCCCCAGCAGGGCTTCCACTTTGTAGCCGGATGGGTTCCAGCCTCCGGCGGGCATCTACCCCTTGATGGTCTCCAGCGTCCGTTTGACCTTTCCAGAAGCGCAGGGTACAATGGGTCGCAAGACACCAGCTGAATGATGACGCTGATCGAGAGTGAGGGTACACCTGTGCAACTGCGGGATTACTTTGACTTTCTGGCCCCCGACGATATCCGCTTGAAAGGACATCGGATTGGCATTGACGACGCGCTCTAGTACTACCTGGAAGGCTACACACCGGAGGAGATCGCCGCCAATCTGCCCACCTTGAGCCTGGAAGAGATTCACGCGACGATCACTTACTACCTGCACAGTCGGGCCGAGATGGATGCTTATTTGGGCCGGCTGACCGCCTGGCGTGAGGACCGCTACCAGAAATGGGCGGCCCATCCCTCGCCGGTAGTGCAACGCCTGCGGGCGCTGAAGGCTGAACGAGCAAGGGCACGGGTGTCGGCCGCATGAAGGTGTGCTTCTTGCTGGACGAGCACCTCTCACCTCGTCTGAAAACGGCGTTGCTGCGCCTGGCGCCGACGGCAGATGTGCTGCGCGTGGGCGATCCGAGCGCGCCAGCCCTGGGCACACTAGATCCAGAACTGCTGCGTTACCTGGAGATCTCGCAGCGCATGCTGGTGACGGCTAATCGCGCCAGCATGCCCGCTCATATTGGATTCCGTTCTGATATCTTCCCCTCACTTCGCCTCCTCCGACCGCACCCCCGCATACCCCTTCCGCGTCGCGCTCAACTGCCAGGCAAAGGCGGCGTTCGGATCTCTCTGCCGCGCCCTGACCACGAAGTAGCCCTGCCCGACCTCGGCCACGTAGGGGCTTGCATCCTTGACAGAATGCCGCTTCCCTTGTAGAGTACTGCACTTGAGCCAGGAGCCATGATTTGACGACCGCCTACACCTACGACCCGCTCTTCCTGGAGCACCACCTGCCCGGCCACCCAGAGAACCGGACGCGGCTGGAATGGATCATGCGGACGCTGGAGGATGGGGGCCTACTGTCGCGGCTGGTCCACGTCGCGGCGCAACCTGCGGACATGACCCTGCTCACGCGCGTCCATACGGCCGCCTACGTCAGGGAACTGGAGGCGCTGGCGAACCGCGGCGGCGGGCAGCTCGATGCAGATACCTACGTCGGCCCACGCAGCTTCGCCGCGGCGCGGCTGGCGGCCGGCGCCGCGGCCGAGCTGGTGCGCGCAGTGCTGACCGGCCGGGCGCGCAACGGCGTCGCCCTGGTGCGACCGCCGGGGCATCACGCGCTGGCCGGCCGCGGCAAGGGCTTCTGTCTGCTCAACAACGTGGCAGTGGCCGCGCAGACCGCGCTGGATGAGTACGGCCTCCAGCGCGTGCTGATCGTGGATTGGGATGTGCACCATGGCGACGGCACCGAGGAGATCTTCTACGCATCGCCGCAGGCGCTTTTCTTTTCCACTCACCAGTATCCCTACTACCCAGGCACAGGCCATTGGCGGCAGATAGGCGCGGGCGCCGGACGGGGCTACACCGTGAACGCGCCGCTGGCCAGCGGCGTGGGGGACGCGGGATTCGCCCAGGTCTACGCGGAGGTATTGACGCCACTTGCCGAGCGTTTCCAACCGGAACTGATCCTGGTCTCGGCCGGCTACGACGCGCACTGGAACGATCCACTGGCCGGCTTGCAGCTCTCGCTCGCCGGCTACTGGCATCTGGCGCAGACCGTCGTCGCCCTGGCCGATCGGTTGTGCGCGGGCCGGCTGGTCGTCACCCTGGAGGGCGGCTACAACCTGACCGTCCTGACGCACGGCATCGCGGACCTCTGCCGGGCCTTGCTGGGCGATGCGCAGCGCGGACCCGATCCGCTTGGACCGTGTCGTTGGCCTGAACGACCGCTGGGCGATGCGCTGCACGCCATTCAGCAGATGCACGGACTGGAGGTTGGAGATTAGAAGTCGAAGGTTGGAGGTTGGAACTGATACCCGGAGGCACTGTGGAACGCACATTCGTCATGCTCAAGCCCGATGCGGTACAGCGCGGGCTGGTCGGAGAGATCATCGGTCGCTTCGAGCGTCGCGGCCTGAAGATCGTCGCGATGAAGATGGTGCACATCACCGCCGAGTTCGCTCACCAGCACTACGCTGTGCACGTCGGCAAATCGTTTTTCGAGGGATTGATAAAGTACATCACCAGCGGCCCGGTCGTGGCGTTGGTGTTGGAGGGGACGAACGCGATCGAGGTTGCGCGGGCCACCATGGGCGCAACCAACCCGGCTAGAGCCGCAGCTGGAACGATCCGTGCGGACCTGGGCCTGGAGATGGGACGCAACCTGGTCCACGGCTCCGATGGGCCAACCACCGCGGCTTTCGAGATCGGGCTGTGGTTCAGCCCCGAGGAGTTACTGTGCTATCCGCGCAGCGTGGATGCGTGGATCTTCGAGTAGACGCCTGGTCGTAGCAGGAGGCCGCGCTATTGGATCTTCAGTACTACCGGCGCGGCCTTCCAGACCTCCTCCAACCGGTAGTGGGCGCGGCCATGCCTGGAAAAGATGTGGACCACCACCGCATTGTAATCCAACAGCACCCAACCCGACGCCGGCTCGCCCTCCGTCGAAAGGGGCCGCACGCTGTGCTCTCGTTTCAGTTCTTCTTCCAGGGTTTCCTGCAGCATCCGGGCCTGGCGGTCCGAGTCGGCCGTGCAGATCACGAAATAATCGGCCAGCGGCGTGATCTCGCGCAGGTCCAGCATCACGATCTCCACCGCCTGGTGGTCTTCCAGTTTGTCTATGATCACATGCGCCAGTTCTGAAGGTTCCAGGGCTTGCCTCCGTTTCAAGGTTTCGCGAAACGCGTTCACACCGATTCTAACACAACCCGGCAAACCGGGCAAAGCGCCTGAGTGCAGCGCCGAAGGAGAGGGTGTTTGGGATAAATCGGTCGTCAGACAGGACGAGTTTGGGAAAAGTTTGCGATATCCACTTGACAAACGAACGCATGTTCGGTTATAATACCCTCGAACAAAGTTTCGACCCACTGTTGCGACCTTCGAGGAGGATGAACATGGCGCTCTCTGAACGACAAGAACGCATCCTGGCATTCATCGGCCAATACCTGGACGAGCACAGCTTTCCCCCCACGATCCGCGAGATCGGCAAGGCCGTTGGCATCAGCTCGACCTCGGTGGTGAAATACAACCTGGAACGCCTGCATAAGAAAGGCAAGATCGTGCGCGTCGAAGATGTCTCGCGCGGCTTGCGTCTGCGCGAGAGCACGTTGACCCCGCAGGCGGTCGGCAGCCTGCCATCGCAGATCGTCGGCATTCCCAAGCTCGGCATCATCTCGGCCGGCGAGCCCATCGCGGCGGTCGGCCAGCAAGATAACCCCTTTGCCGGCGAAACTCTCACTTTGACGCAGGATCTCGTGCCGAACGCGGATGAGCTGTACGCTCTGCAAGTCAAAGGCGACTCGATGATTGATGCGTTGGTCTCCAACGGCGATTGGGTGATCGTCCGGCATCAGAACACCGCCCAGCCGAAGGAGATGATCGTGGCATGGATCAAGGATCGTGAGGAGACAACGCTCAAGTACTATCACCCCGAGGGCGCACAGGTGCGTCTGCAGCCCGCCAACCCGGCTTACGGGCCGATCTTCGTGCCGGCCGACCAGTTGGAAATCCAGGGCAAGGTAGTAGCGATCATCAGACAGTTGCAGTGACACGCAGCCCAAAACCAACCAGACTGAACCAATGCACCGAATCATCGCGCTTCCGCTGCTTGCATTTGCGGTGTGGATTCTATCAGCCTGCTATCCGATCTTGACCTATGACCTGGCGACCCCGGAGCCGCTGGTGCCGACTCCGCCGCTGACGCCGCCCACGCGCACGGTCGCGCTGCCGCGGCTGGTGGTCACAGGGACGCCGCCGGCGGCCGTGAACCCCGGAGAGGGGCCCGCGCCTGCACCCGCGCGGCCGGCTGTCATGCCTCCGCCAACAACCCACCTGGTGCGCGCCTCAGCCCCCCGGTTCGCCGCCGATCGCGCGCGCATCGGCGTGGGCATGCCTCTCGGCAAACTCGACGACTATGCGTGGGGCGCCAGCCTGCCGGGCTGGTATCTGAACTGGCGTGTGGAGCCGCTGCCGATCGAGCTGGCGAACGTCCACTTCGTGCAGATGGTGCGTCTCTTCGCCGGCGGATTTCGGCCCGAGTTGACCGTGATCGCGGCGGCTGCACGGGCCGCGCCAGGGATGCTTTGGTTGATCGGCAACGAGCCGGATGTGATCTGGCAAGACAACGTCGCCCCAGAGCAATACGCGGCGAGCTATGGCATCCTCTACCGGGCCATCAAGGAGGCGGATCCGTCCGCGGAGGTGGCTATCGGCGGGGTCAGCGTGCCGACGCGCTTGCGCATGGCATACCTGGAGCGCATCCTGGCAGCCTATCGAGAGCAGAACGGGACCGACATGCCGGTGGACGTCTGGAATGTACACACCTTCATCCTGCGCGAGGAGCGCGCCTCGTGGGGCGTGGGGATTCCGCCCGGAATGGCGACGGACAGGGGTGAACTGCGCGAGATCGGCGACCACGCCGACATGGCGATTTTCCGCGGCCAGGTGGAGGACTTCCGGCGCTGGATGGCCGAACAGGGCCTGCGCGACAAGCCGTTGGTCGTCTCGGAGTATGGCATCCTGATGCCGGTCGAATACGGCTTCCCGCCCGAGGTGGTCGGCCGGTTCATGGCCGATACCTTCGACTATTTCCTCAACGCGCGCGATCCGCAGATCGGCTATCCGGCCGACGGTGATCGCCTGGTGCAGGCCTTCTGTTGGTACAGCGTCGCCGACACGGTCTATCCCACACCCAACCTGTTCGATCCCAAGACCAGGCAGCCGACCATCCTCGGCGAGCTGTTTCGGGCGTATGTGGGAGGGATGGGCGATCAGTGAGGACTGTCCACCAAGCGGCGGGCGATGCGGAAGCGCCTGGCGCGTGACAAGCCGTTCTCGGGTCAGTCGCCCATGCCAGCCGCGGCGCCAGCCTGACCTGGCTGCGCCATGCAGGCCAGGGTACGAAGCCTCCCCGTGAGACGGCAGGTGAAAACACCCCTCGCTGCTCGGGCCGGTCTCCTGACCGTGCCCGCTGTGGGTGAAAACACCCCTCGCTGCTCGGGCCGGTCTCCTGACCGTGCCCGCTGTGGGGTGAAAACACCCCTCGCTGCTCGGGCCGGTCTCCTGACCGTGCCCGCTGTGGGGTGAAAACACCCCTCGCTGCTCGGGCCGGTCTCCTGACCGTGCCCGCTGTGGCATGGACGAGGTGGCTCGGTCGGAGACCGGCCACAGCAGACGGAGCGGGCCATTTTCAAACACCCCTCGCTGCTCGGGCCGGTCTCCTGACCGTGCCCGCTGTGGGGTGAAAACACCCCTCGCTGCTCGGGCCGGTCTCCTGACCGTGCCCGCTGTGGGGTGAAAACACCCCTCGCTGCTCGGGCCGGTCTCCTGACCGTGCCCGCTGTGGCATGGACGAGGTGGCTCGGTCGGAGACCGGCCACAGCAGACGGAGCGGGCCATTTTCAGGCCAACCACTCCAGGCCCAACTCTGCCAGCTTATCTGGCCCCGGCATCCCGGTCGCCGCATCCCACCCCCGCGCTTGGCAGGTCAGCGCGAGGAGTGTATCCACATCAGGCGTGAAGCCGCCGGTGTTGCCTTCGGGCAGGCTGCGCAGAAGCAACTCAGGCAGGCGATCATCCCCGCGGGTCGCGCCAAAACGGTGATTGAGCATGCGCTTGAGCGTGTAGATGCGCTCGGCTGCCCGTTGCACATCGGGCCAATCCCAGCCCCAGCCGGTGACGCTGTTGAGCAGATCGAGCACGATTGGCCCCGGCGGGTCCTCGAAATGGCATAGGATCAGGCTATTGGTCAGCGCTCGCCAATCCATCACGCGGACAGCCATCGCCGCCTTTGCGGCCGAGACTTCCTGACGGTCCCCCAGCGCCTCCTCGCCGATCCCGAACTCGGGCAGCAGGCGTCCTTGCTCGGTCATATACACATCGCCCGCCATGTGATCGGCCCCGCGCGTGGCTGTGGCGTAGACGATCGCCAGCGCGCCGAACGCGCGGGGATCGTGCATCGGTATCTCGAGGTTCTTGACCTGGGCGGCCAGCTCTGCTGCGCCGAAGCGCCGCCCCAGGGCCAGTGCACCCTCGGCCAAGAGGTCGCCGAAACCCTCGCGGCGCGCAATCTGCCCGATCAACGCGTGGGCCGTCGCCAGATCACCCCAGCGCAAGGCCATCCCGCCCGTATCAGCCTCCGAGATGATGCCCTGGTCGAACAGATAGTAGGCGAAGGCGATGGTCGAGGAGGCGCTGATGGCGTCCAGCCCGTAGAGGTTGCACAGGTGTCCGGCATAGGCGACGTCTTCGAGATCGTGCGCAGCCAACAACGGGCCGAAGCCGATCGCGGTCTCGTACTCGGGCCCATCCACCGCAGGCTCACCGTAGCGATCGAGATGCACCTGGCGGCCACAGGCGATGGGACAATGATAGCAGCCCACCGCCTTATCCAGGATGGCGTCGGACATATGCCCGGCGGTGATCGTCTCCTCGGCCTCTGGCAGGCCGCTTTGGGTGTAGTATCTGGCCGGGACGTCGCCGTACATGGCGCCGACGTCCGCGTAGAAGAGCGTGCCGCCCAACCGCAGCATCTGGGCCGCGACATCCTCCGCGGCGAGCCGCAGCGCCTCGCGCAGCGTCTGCTTGAAGCTTCGCGCGTCGGCGATGGACGGGGTCGCATCACCACAGGCTGCGATCGCCTTGAGCTTTTTGCTGCCCATCACCGCGGCCATGCCGGTGCGCGCGGCCGCCCGGCCGTGATCGTTCATCACCGCAGCGTATTTGACCAGGCGCTCGCCCGCGGGGCCGATGCAGGCGATCCTGGTCCGCGGTTGGCCGATCTCTTCTCGGAGGCGGCATTGCGTGGCATAGCTGTCCAGGCCCCACAAATGACCGGCCGGGTACAGCGCCGGGGGCTGGCCAGCGACCAGGCTGAGGTAGACCGGTTCGGCGGCCGCGCCGGTGATGATGACGCCATCGTAGCCGGCCGCACGCAACGCCGGGCCAAAAAAGCCGCCGCCGTTGGCCTCGCCCGTGAAGCCGGTCTGCGGTGAGCGCGCGACCACCCCGTAGCGGCCGGCCGCGGGAATCGGCGTCCCGACGAAGGGGCCGGTCATGAAGATGAGGGGGTTGTCGGGGCCAAGGGGATCGGTTACGGTCGTGGTAAGATCGGCCAGGTAGCGCGCGGCCAACCCGCTGCCGCCGACGAACTGACGCGCATAAGCTTCGTTCAGCGGCTCATCCCACAGCCGGCCGGCCGTGAGATCGACGCGCAGGATTTTGCCCAGGTAGCCGTGCATAGTGTGTCTCCGTTGGCGTGGTCGTGGTGCGTAGCGCGCTCAACGCTTCCCGTCACATCCCCCAGACCGTGATCGGAAACGCCGTTGGCTGCTCCACCGAGCCGCGATAGATTTCTTCGCGGCGGAAGATCTTGGCATCCCACGATTTGTCCGGGTCGCGATCGAAGATGACCAGGTGCGCTTCGTCGGCATGGCAGCGGTCTGCGTATTCCCACGTCTGCGCCAACCCATCGGCCAGCGTGGCAGCCAGCGACTTGTGGAGCACCTTGAGTTCGATGACCGCGCGTTGGATATTGCGTACTGCGTGTTGCGTACTGCGTGATTCGCCCATTTGCTGATTCGCCGCCTCTGTTGCCGGCCAGAGGATGAGCAGATCGGTGCGTCTACGGCCCAGGCCGTATTCCCGTTCGACGCGACCGCCGCCGTTGACGATGCGTTGGAGGAACGCCTGCATGAGCAATTGGGGACCGGCCTCCAGGTAGTCAAACCGCTGCACCCAGACTTCGGCATTTTCGCGGAAGAACTGCTGAAACACGGTAAGCAGCCTGGACAAATCGAGCCGGCCATCGGGACGGATGTACCAGGCCCGCTCGATGGTGCTCTCGAAGTTGATCTGCGTGATGAACGTTAGCTCGCGCGGGATCACCTCGCGGTAAATCGCGTTGGCGATCTGGGGGCCGTCCGGTGTGCGGCAGACCAGACCCAGGTCGGTCACGTAACGCAGGTCATCCTCGCTTACGGCGCGGTCAAGCTCCACACCTCGCAGCATCGGCTCAATCACCCGGCGGACACGCGGCTCCTTCAGCTTGTCGGTCAGTTGATCCAGGTGTGTCACGCGCTCCAGGATCAACTCCTCTTTGGCCTGGTGGATCATCTCCGCAGTGATAGGCTGAGCGCGGTTGCGGCCGAAGCGCAACTCGAAACAGGTCTTGTAGGCTAGCGCGTTGACCAGCCACGGCTGGCCGCTAGTCAGGTCCCAGACCAGGTTGTGCGCTTCCGACGTGAAGACCTGGCCCGTCTCGATCGTGTGCTCCAACAGCAGCCTATACACTTCGCGCTGGCTAAAATCGCCCAGGCGCAACGACTTTGCTTTGATGTTGAAGGCGCTGCCGCCGGTAATGATCGTTTTCCGCGCGTCCGAGTAGATCCGGTAATCCTGGATATCGCGCACGCCGCAAAGGATCAAGCTGTGGGGAAACTGGTGGGGGCGTTTGGGATAGCCGGCGCGCAATTGGCGCAGCAACGAGATCAGGGTGTCGCCTACCAACGCATCCACCTCATCCAGCATGAGGACAAGAGGTTTGTCCAACTGCTGGCACCAGCGCGACAAAAATACGCCCAGAGCCGAAGCCGGTGTTGTGACGGCGAGAATTTCCGCTGCCAGGGTCACTGCCGCTTCGTCGCCCGCGAGGTCATGCGCCCAGGCCGCGATATCGGTGATTACGGTCGTGATGCCCTGATTCACATCCTCGCGGTGCACCTGTGCGCCTTCGATATTGGCGTACACGGCATGGTACTGGCCGGCTTGCTCGAGATACTGCGCCAACGCCAACAGGCAGGTAGTCTTGCCGGTCTGGCGGGGGGCGTGGAGCAGGAAGTATTTCTCCTGGCCGATGAGCGCCAACAACTCATCCAGATCGAACCGGCCCAGTGGCGGCAGACAATAGTGCTTCTCACAGTTGACAGGGCCCGCGGTGTTGAAGAAGCGCATGGGATACCTCGCATTCGCTCAAGAAGGGCGGCCTGAGTATACCACAGGACGTGGCGGAGTTGAGAATGGGAAGAGTGCGAAGACTATCCCTTCGCCACTTCCCACGCCACCTTTGCCACCGTCGGCGGATGGAGCAGCATGTTGGCATACGAAGCATTCGCCATGGGGCAGGCGCACTCTTTGTCGTAGATGGACTTGCGCAGGGTCGCCATCCGCTCGCCAAACCAGATCGGCGCCAGGTCGTAGCCGGTCTGCCGCAGGTTGCCGACCGGCTCCGCGCGGATGCAGCAGCTCCAGAGGTCGCCGTTGGGCGCGATGTGCGCGCTGGCCCACCCCGCGTAGCAGGGAATCACCTGGGTTCGCTCGTATAGTATGCGTTTGGCAAGCTGGTAGTATTGCGCCCGGAACGCCTGGGTGAACCGGGCGATGCCTTTGGCCGACCGGCCGCGCGCCTGCTGGCTGAGGAAATCGGCGATGGGCGCATACGCATCGGCTTCAGGCGTGATGCCCCAGCCGATCGTGTCCAGCTCCACCCGTTCCTCCGCCACCTCGGTGATGTAGGAGTCGGGCTGGAGGAACTGCAAGCCGTCGTAGATCTCGCGAAAACGCTCCTGGTTGAAGCGACTGATCACCGTATGAACGGTCAGCATCAGGTTGGGGCGCGTGGGCTGGAGCGCTTTCAGCTTCGCCCAGGTCGCCAGGCTGCGCTGCCAGTTGCCGGGCACACCGCGGATGTCGTCGTGTTCTTCGCCTACGCCATCCAGGCTCAGGTTGATGCCGATCTGGCTGTCAGGGCATTCCCGGCAGATGTGATCGACGCGTTCGGCGACGCGTTCGGTCAACAGGCCGTTCGTGGGAATCGTGATCACCGGCGGCCGGCAGTGACGGTAGGCGCTGACCACCATCTCATCCAGGTCGCGGCGCAGAAAAGGTTCTCCGCCGGTGAACGTGACGTAGAACGGCGTGCGCCCCAGGTTGGCGAAGACCCGATCCCATTCCGCGGCCGTCATGTCGTCGTTGGGCTTGCGCCACACATCGCACGTGCGACACTTCGAGTTGCAGCGAAAGCTGACGCTCACGACGACCGAGAAGGGATAGAGTTTGGGCCACCCGAAGCGCCGGAAGCTCCAGTAGAACGGGAGCCTGGGTGCGAGAGAGAGCATGGACATGGGGGGCATTATAGTTGGTAAGTTGGTAAATCGGTAAATCGGTAGTTGGTAAGTTGGTTGGGGCAGGTCGCCGGCCGACCAATCTACCAATCTACCAGGTTACCAATCTACCAATCCACCAGGTTACCACCCCCACCAATTTACCATCCGCCCGGCTTCGTGCTAGAATGCGGGGCATCTTCGAGATTGGAGGCGTTTTCATGCCCTGGTACATCTATCCTCTCGTCGTGTTGGCCGGTGTTGCGGGCGGCTTCGTCAACGTGCTGGCCGGCAATGGCTCGTTGATCATGTTACCGGCGCTGATCTTCGCGGGTCTGCCGGCCAACGTCGCGAACGGCACCAACCGCATCGGCATTCTGCTGCAAAATGTGGTGGGGGTGGCCGGTTTTCAACAGCAGAAGAAGCTGGACTGGCGCGGGGGGCTTTGGCTTTCGATTCCTGCCACACTCGGCTCGATCGTGGGCGCGAAGATCGCGGTGGACATCAACCGGACGGTGTTCGAACGGGTACTGGCAGTGGCGATGATCGCGATGCTGGTGCTAATGTTCCTCAAGCCGGAAAGGTGGATCAAGGGCCACGCCCAAGATGCGGTGCGCGGGATGACGGTCGTGAAGTTCCTGGTCTTCTTCGCGATCGGGATCTACGGGGGCTTCTTGCAGGCCGGCGTGGGCGTTTTTCTGCTGGCCGGGCTGGTGTTGAGCGCGGGTTACGACATTGTGCGGGCCAATGCTGTGAAGCTGGTGATCGTGCTGGTCTATACCGTGGCCGCACTGGCGATCTTCTGGGTGAATGCGCAGGTGGAGTGGGGCATCGGTCTCCTGCTGGCGGTCGGCAGCATGATCGGCGCGTGGCTGGCGACCCGCTTCGCCGCGGACAAGGGCGCGGTCTGGGTGCGGCGCTTCGTAATCGTCGTGGTGTTGCTCTCGGCCGCCCAGTTGCTGGGCGTGCTGCAGTGGGCCGGCAGGCTGCTGGGGCTGTGAACGCCAATCTGCCCCTTGCCACCCTCTGTCTGGTGCGCCGCGGCCCGCCCGACGAGCTACTGCTCGGCCACAAGAAGCGCGGTTTTGGCGCGGGCAAGTATGACGGTTTCGGCGGCAAAGTGCACGCCGGGGAAACGGTCGCGGCGGCCGCGGCGCGGGAGCTGGCCGAGGAGTGCGGCCTGGCCGTCTCGCCGCAGGACCTGGTAAAGGTAGCAGAGCTGACCTTCACCTTCCCTCATAGGCCCGCGTGGAATCAAGTCGTACACACTTTTCTGGTCGAACGTTGGCGGGGCGATCCGCTTGAAAGCGAAGAGATGGCGCCGGCCTGGTTTCCGATCACCGAGATACCTTATGAAGCCATGTGGGACGATAGCATTTTCTGGCTGCCGCTGCTGCTGGCCGGCAAGCGCATTACGGCGCGATTTACGTTCAGGGCCGATAACGAAACGGTAGCGTGGGCAGAGATCGAAGTTGTCTGAGATCGAGCTCAGGCCGAGTAACTGGCGGCTCAGAGGCGCCGGTACCTGGCGTCACCCGCCGCTGATGAGGTGTAGCGCCTGCATCTCGGCGCCGTCCGGCACGAGCGTCGTCGCATAGTCTGGACGCAGCACGACCACACCATTCACCTTGACGACGATCATGCGGAACGTGAACTTGAGCGCGTCCAGCACGTCCTGCACAGTCATGCCGGACCGCCATGCAACATCGAATTGGTTGTTGACGCGAATCACCTGACGCCTTCCTGCTGCGGATCAACAAGCGCAACGGCTGATTGCCGGCCAGCTCGCCGGTCGCGGTGAACTGCGACCTCCCCCCCATCCGTGGCATCCGTACCACCCATCCGTGTCTGGCTCATCCGCGGCATCCGTACCACCCATCCGTGGCATCCGTACCCGCATCCGTGTCCGGCCCATCCGTGGCATCCGTACCACCCATCCGTGTCAGGCCCATCCGTGGCATCCGTACCACCCATCCGTGTCTGGCTCAT
>VGOD01000012.1 GCA_016876015.1 Chloroflexota bacterium | reverse complement strand
GGGCAGGCGGATGAACCCCAGCACGCCCAAGAGCGAAAACGCCGTGCCGGTGAGGACGGCGAGGATGGCGATGAGTTGGAAAAAGGGTTGCATGGCTTTGAGTTCTGTTACGTATTACGTATTGCGTACTGCGTATTGCGTACTGCGTATTGCGTATTGCGTATGGCGTAAAGGGCGCATTCATCCATCCGCCGTCGTTCGTCCTTCGTCGTCCGTCGTCGGTCGTCGGTCGTCCATCGTCCGTTAGTTCCGCAACTCCGCAATCTCATCCGAATCCGCCGTCTGATAGCGCGTCGAGAGCACGTACAGCAACGCCAGCACCAGCGAGAAGCCGGCCATGCTGATCACGATGGCCGTCAGCACCAGCGCCTGGGGCAGCGCGTCGCTGCGCTGGCCGGTCACGTTGGCGTAGGCGGCGACCGCGCCCTGGTACGCGCCGGTGGACAGCAGGAACAGGTTCACCGCGTTGGAGATGATGATCAGCCCGATGGTCGAGCGGATCACGTTGCGGCGCAACATCTGGAAGACGCCGATGCCGAACATCGCGCCGATGGCAAGTGCTTTCAGCAGGTCCATGCTTCCTCTGGGTTCTCACACAAAGACACAAAGGCACAGAGATGCCTTTCTTGTGCCTCTGTGTGAGCCTCTACTCGATGGTTCCGTTGATGATGCGGTGGATTCCATTCTTCATGACCGCCTCGCCGAAGTTAAGCAAGAACCCCAACTTCATGCCTGTGAGCTTGAGGTAGGTGAGAACCTGCTTCTTGTGCGCATTGTTCAAGCTTTCCACGGACTTCAGTTCAACAATGACCTTGTCTTCGACGATCAAGTCAGCCCGAAAACCTTCATCGAATTGCATACCATGGAACTTGATCGGGATCGCCACCTGGCGCCTGACCGCCAGACCCGCCTCTTGCAGGTCGTGGGCAAGCAACGCTTCATAGACTGTCTCCAGCAATCCGGGGCCAAGTGCCATGTGTAGACGAACAGCGCAATCCACAATGATCCTGCTGATCTCGTTCTCGTTCATGGTTGATCCTTGCGGGTCTCACACCAAGACACAAAGACCGTATTCTCTTTGTGCCTTTGTGTCTTGGTGTGAGTCACGCTTCCGCCGCATCCTTCGGATGCCCCAACGCGGCGAGCGTCATGGAGGCGCCGCCGAGCACCGTCAGACAGATGGCGACCTCGAAGATGAACGACGTGCTAAGGGTAAAGCCCTTGGGCAGCGGCAGGCCGAGCATGGCCCCGTAATCCAGGTTGGCGAAGAAGGAGCCGGTCAACACGGCGGCCAACGAGGCGTCCAGGATCACCAGCAGCAGCCCCGCGCCGATCAGGCTGAAGGGGCGCAGCCACGGCAACTGGCGCCGCGTCTCCTCGTAGCCGAACACCACGTACCAGAAGGCGATCGCCAGGCTGATGATGACGCCCGCGGTGAAGCCGTCGCCGGCCTGGTCGTGGCCGTACATCATCTGCACCGCGCCCAGGATCAGCATCGTCGGCAGCAAGATGCGCGCCAGCGCGCGCACGAACGGCGACGGCTGCGTCCCACCGATGCCCATGATCCGGCGGTCATGCGACTCGTCGCCCAGGCCGTATTCGTGATTGCGTACTGCGTATTGCGTATTGCGTATTGCGTGCTGCGCGTCATCCTCCTGCGCCTCATCTCCTTGTTTCCCTGTTTCCTTGTTTCCTTGTCTCCCTGTTTCCTTGTTTCCTTGTTTCCCTGTTTCCTTGTTTCCTTGTTTCCCCCGTTCCGCGCGCCGCATACCGCAGCAGCGTGTAGACTCCGATCCCGGCCAGGCCGAAGACGGCGATCTCGATGAGTGTATCGAAGCCGCGGAAGTCCACCACGACCGCGCCGACGATGTCGGCCGCGCCGGTGAGGGGCTTGGCGTTGGCTTCGTAGAACGGCGTGACGACGCTCTCCCGCGGGCGCGAGGTCAGGCCGACGAAGGCCAGAAGCGCCACGGCGAACCCGCCCGCGGCCGCGATGAGCACATCGCGCACCACCCCCCAGCGACTTTGCTTGAAGGTCAGCTCCCAGGCACGCCGGCGCTGTGCGCGCGGCAGGCTGCTCAGCGCCAGCACCAGGATCACCACGCTGAGGATGTCCACCACCACCTGCACCAGCGCCACGTCGGGGGCCGGCTCCAGCACCATGATCACGGCCACGCTCAAGCCCGACGCGCCGAGCGCCAGGATGGCGTTGAAGTCGCGGCGCAACGTGATGCTGAGGGCGGCCGCCGCCGCGGCCAGCGCCAGGGTGAAGACGCGCAGGATGGACAGCTCGTCCAGGCGCAGACCTGACAGGTTTCGCAAACCTGTCAGGTCTATCCGGCCGAAGAGCAGCATCAACACGACCAGGCTGACCAGCATGGTCGCCAGGTAGCGGCGGAGCTGGCCCGATTGGGTGCGGGTCGCCAGATACGCGCCGCCATCCAGGAGCCGTAGAGCGCCGGCGTGCAGGGCGTCGAAGCTGATGGCCTCGGGCACGCGCTGTTGCAGCGCCCGTACGCGGCCCCGGAACGCCCACAGGGTGAGGCCCAGCGACACCGCCACGATGCTCAGGATCAGCGGCGGGGTGATGCCGGCCCACAACGCCAGCGACACCTTGACCTTGTCGCCGTAGGCGGCCGCGGCCGCGTTCGCCAGAAAGGCGGCCAGGTCCTGCGGCTCGGGCAGCAAGCCCAACGCCAGCGACAGCAGCGCAGGGACCGCCGGCATGGCGATCATCCAGGCTGGCGCCTCGTGCGCGTGGACATGGGGGTCGCGCGGCCGGCCGAAGAAGGTGTCCCAGATCAACGTGCCGGCCTGGGCCAGGATCAGCGCGCCCGCGGCCACGGTGGCGGCCGAGAGGAAGGCGCTGCCGGCGAACGGGATGCTGGGGTGCGTCACCGAGGCCAGCAGCGTCTCCTTGGCCAGGAAGCCGAACATGGGCGGCAGGCCGGCCATGGAGAGCGCGGCCACCATCCCGACCCGGCAGGTCCACGGCATGGCGCGGCGCAGCCCACCCAGCCGGCGCAGATCGCGCGTCCCCGCCTCGTGATCCACGATGCCGGCGACCAGGAACAGCGCCGACTTGTAGAGCGCGTGGGCGATGACGCTGATCACCAGCGCCTTGAACGCGGCCGAGGTGTCGCTGCCGATGAGCATCACCAGCACGCCGAGCTGGCTGACGGTGGAATAGGCCAGCAGCGCCTTGAGGTCGTTTTGCTTGAGGCCCAGATAGGCGCCGGTCAGCATGGTGATCAGCCCGAAGCCGGTGAGCAGCCAGAACCAGGCGTCGGTCTCGCCCAGCGCGGGGTTCATGCGCGCCAGCAGGTAGATGCCGGCCTTGACCATCGTCGCGGAGTGCAGATAGGCGCTGGCGGGGGTGGGCGCGGTCATCGCGTCGGGCAGCCAGATGTGCGCCGGCGCCTGCGCGCTCTTGGTGAACGCGCCGAACGCCACCAGGCTCAGCATCACACCGTAGAGTGGGCTGCCCCGCAGCACGTCCCCGCTGCGCAAGATGGTGGTGTAGTCCATCCCGCCCGCGACCGAGCCGACGAAGAGCAGCCCCCCCAGCAGCGCGATCCCGCCGCCGCCGGTGATGAACAGCGATTTGAACGCGCCCCGCCGCGCGGCTTCATCTTTGTATTTGTACGCGATCAGCAGGAACGAGGTCAGGCTGGTGCCTTCCCAAAAGACGAACAGGGTGATGACGTCGCCGGCCAGCAGCACGCCGAGCATCATGGTCATGAAGAGGAACAGGTAGGCCAGGAAACGCCAGTCCTCGTTGGGCACGCTGGAAATCGGACGCGGACGAGCGCGGACAGGCGCGGATTGTTCTTCTTCTCCGCGTTCATCCGCGTTCATCCGCGTCCCTTTTTCGTCCGTCGTGGTCTTGAAATAATACCCGCTGTAGATGACCACCAGGGTGCCGATGCCCGACACCAGCAGCAGGAAGAGCGCGCTCAGGTTGTCCAGATAGAGGCTGGCGTTCATCCCTAGCGACGGCATCCAGTCTACAGCCAGGGTCAGTGCATTCCCTCCGGCGATGGCGGGCAGCCGACTGAGGAAGAAGGCGAACGCGGCCAGCGGCAGGCTCGCCAGCAGCCAGGCGGCCTGGGTGATGGTCAGCCGGCGGTTGAGCGCGGGATGGCCGTAGGCCGCGGCCAGGGCCGCGGCGGTCAGGGGCAGGAGGAGGGGTAAAGCCAGGAGTGTGTCGAACATCACGCCTACCGATCCTGAATCAGTTCAGCCAGGGCGCTGGCCTTGGCTGTTCCGTACAGCGCATCAATTTCTTTCCGAATCACAATCGTGCGGCCGAGCGCGGTGACGTGATCCGCCTCGCGGCCGATCGCCGTGGCCACGCCGGCCAGCGGTCCGCTCAGCGCGGGGTAAAAGCTCTCCTCACGCGCATCCCCGCGCCGGGCGGTCTCGGCCAAGTCGTGCAGGTATTTCTTCAGGAAGGGTTGCGGGCGCATGTAATCTCATCCGCGTGATCAGATCACGGTCGCGCCTATTGTAGTCCAAATCAGACCTGTAGACAAACGCATGTACTGGCAAGTGTCCTTCCTGGACGTAAGCGAGAAATCGAACAATATGATAGAGGTCATTGGTAGATTGTCCGCGACCGCAGTATTATTATTGCGAATCATTTGCAATTAGCGCGCTGGATACTGCCAGCGCCCCGCCAGCGCGCTGCCGCATCCCAGGAGTTACACCTATGTCGTTACGTTGGAGCCTGCTTGCCGCCGCCCTGTGTCTGTTTGTTTTGACCGGCTGCGTGGCGCCGGCGGCTGTCGAGCCGCCGGCCGCGGCCGCCGCGCTGAGCGGCAATCTGGTCATCTATTCGGGCCGTTCCGAGCCGCTGATCCAGCCGGTGATCGAGGCGTTCAAGGCGCGGCAGCCGGAAGTCAAAGTACTGCTCAAAGCGGGCAGCAACAGCCAGTTAGCCAATGCCCTGCTGGAGGAACGCAACAACCCGCAGGCCGATCTCTTCATCACCACCGAGCTGTTCACCATCCAGGCGTTGGCGCGGCAGGGCGCGTTCCAGGCCTATCGGCCCGCCGGCGCGGAACGGCTCCCGGCCGAATTCGTCCCGCCCGACAACCTGTGGGTGGGCCTCACCCGGCGGGCGCGCGTCATCATGTACAACACCGACCGGGTGTCGGCCGCCGACGCGCCTAAATCGCTGCTGGAGCTGACCGACCCCAAGTGGCGCGGCCAGATCGCGGCGGCCGGCTCGACCAACGGCTCGCTGCAAGCGCAGGTCGCCAGCATGCGCCAACTGCTCGGCGAGCCGGCCACCGAAGCGTGGCTGCGCGGCATGCTCGACAACAAGGTCACGTTCTTTGGCAGCCACACCGACGTGCGCAAGGCGGTCGGCGCAGGCGAATTTGCCATCGGCCTGGTGAACCATTACTACTATCATCTGCAACGGGCCGAGGGCAGCAAGGTCGGCGTCGTGTTCCCCGATCAGGGCGAGGGGCAGATGGGCCTGCTGACCAACGCGACCGCGGTCGGCGTCGTCAACCGTGCGCCCAACCTCGCCGCAGCCCGGGCCTTCGTGGATTTCCTCATCTCGGCCGAAGGGCAAAAGCTCTTCGCGGAGCTGAACTACGAGTATCCCCTCCTGCCCGGCGTGGCGTTGCGCCCCGAAGTGCAACCCTTGACTGCGGTCCGGCTCGCGCAGGTGGACATGATCCAGGCCACGGCCGCCTTCGACGCGACCTTCGCGCTGTTGGAGAAGGTCGCCCTGCCGTGAGAACGGCGCCCACGCCCCCGGCCCCCGCCACAGCCCCCCCGCTCCTGCGAGGAGCGGGGCCGAGGGTGAGGTGGCCCCTGCGCTGGCCGGCCATCAGCCCGCGGCTGGCGCTGGCCGCGGGGCTGGTGGCCGGCTTCGCCGCCATTCCACTGTTCTATATCGCGCTGCGCGCGGCCGCGGCCGATCCCGAAGTGTGGCGGCGTCTGCTGCAAGCGCGCATCGGGTATCTGTTGGGCAATACGCTCGGCTTGGCCGTTGCGGTCACGTCCGGCGCGCTGGCGCTCGGCGTGAGCATGGCCTGGCTCACCGAACGCACCGATCTGCCCGGCCGCGGCGTCTTCCGCTGGCTGTTGGCGCTGCCGCTGGCGATCCCGGCCTATATCGGCGGGATCGTACACCTGGCGCTGCTGCGCCCGCGCGGCGGGGTGATCCCGCAACTGCTGGCCGAGTTGGCCGGCCGGCCGGTCGCCGCCCCCAGCCCGTTGGGGTTTTGGGGCGCGGCCTTCATCCTGACGCTGTTCAGCTATCCTTATGTCTACCTGTTGAGCGGCGCAGCGTTCCGCTCGCTGCACGCCTCGCTGGAGGAATCCGCCCGCACCCTGGGCCGTAGCCCGTGGCGCACGCTGTGGGAGGTCACGCTGCCCGCGCTGCGGCCGGGGCTGACCGCCGGCGCCTTGCTGGTGGCGCTGGACGTGCTGGCCGAATATGGCACAGTGGCGCTGCTGCGCTACGAAACCTTCTCATCGGCGATCTTCGTGCAGTTGGCGGGGCGCTACGACCGGTCGGCCGCCGCGGTCTTGAGCGGCGTGCTGGTCGCCCTGGCGGTGGCGATCTTGTGGGCCGAGTTGCGCGCCCAGGGCCGGGCGCGCTTCACGCAGATGGAGAGCGGCTGGCGCCCCGCGCCGCCCCTGGCCCTGGGCCGGTGGCGCGCCGCGGGGTTTGCGGTCGCGGCGGCGGCGGTTTTCGCCAGCCTGCTCGTGCCGGTTGCCGTGTTGCTCGCCTGGAGCGTGGCCGCGGTGACCGATCCGGCGATGCTGGCCGCCGTCGTGCGCACCGGCTCGCAGGGCTTCGGAGGATTCGTCTGGAACAGCCTGTGGAGCTCGGGCCTGGCCGCGTTGCTGGCGGTGACGCTCTCGCTGCCCGTGGGACTGCTGGCCGCGCGCGCGCCGGGCCGGCTTGCGCGCTTCATCTCGCGCACTTGCCAGGTGGGCTACGCCATCCCCGGCGTGGTCATCGCCCTCAGCCTGGTGCTGCTGGTCAATCGGTTCCTGCCGTTCCTCTATGCGACCCCGCTGGTGGTGGTCGTCGCCTACGTCTTGCGTTACATGCCCCAGGCGACGCGCGCCAGCGAGTCGGCCCTGAGCCAGTTGGCCCCCTCCCTGGAAGAAGCGGCGCGCACGCTGGGGCGCACAGCGTTGCAAACGCTGCTCCAGGTCACGCTGCCGTTGATCTTGCCCGGCCTGCTGGCGGGCGGCGCGCTGGTCTTTCTGACCTCACTCAAAGAGCTGCCGGCCACGCTCCTGCTGCGGCCGGCCGGATTCGACACGCTGGCCGTGCGCGTCTGGATTTGGGCGGAAGATGGGTTCTACATGCAGGCCGCGCCCGCCGCGCTGTTGCTCGTGCTGCTCTCTGTGGCGCCGCTGGCTTTCCTGCTGCGCCGGGAACAGGGGAGAAGATGATGCTGGAAGTTCACGACCTGACCAAAGGTTTCGGCCGCGAGGAACCGCCCGCGGTGGATCGGGTCTCGTTCACCCTGGATCATGGCGCAATCCTGGCATTGGTCGGCCCCAGCGGCTGCGGCAAGACGACCACGCTCCGGCTGATCGCCGGCCTGGAGCGCCCCGACCGCGGCGAGATTCGCCTGAACGGCCGGCTCGTCGCCGGCGCGCACACCTTCACCCCGCCAGAGCAGCGCCAGGTGGGCATGGTGTTTCAGGATCACGCCCTGTTCCCACACCTGACCGTGGAACAGAACGTGGCGTTTGGGCTGCGGGGCCGGCCGGCCGGCCAAATCCGGGCGACGACCGGCGAAATGCTCGAACTGGTGGGACTGGCGTGCCTGCACCGGCGCTATCCGCACGCGCTGTCCGGCGGCGAGCGCCAGCGGGTGGCGTTGGCCCGTGCGCTGGCCCCATGCCCGCTGTTGGTGCTGATGGATGAGCCGTTCAGCAGCCTGGACGCCGACCTGCGGGGCGAAGTGCGCCAACAGGTACGCGCGATCCTGAAGGCCAGGCAAGTCACCGCGGTGTTCGTGACCCACGACCAGGAAGAGGCGCTCTACATGGGGGATCGCCTGGGGGTGTTCCAGCGCGGGCAGCTCCAACAGCTCGGCGCGGCCGAACAGATTTTTCAGGCCCCCGCGACCCGTTTCGTGGCCGAATTCATGGGGAACAGCGATTTCCTGCTGGGCAGGGTCACGGCCGGGGGCATCGAGACCGCGCTGGGCCTGGCGTCGCAACCTTCGCCCCTGCCCCCCGGCGCGGCGGTGGAGGTCGCCCTGCGCGAGGACGATGTGAGCTTCGAGGTGGGCGAGCCGGGCAACGGCGTCATCAGCGAGCGTTTCTTCCGCGGCGCGTTCAACCTTTACCGGTTGCGGCTGGACGACGGGCAGATCCTCCACGCCCACCGGCCGCACACCGAAATACAGCCCAGCGGCACGCGGGTGCGCGTCTATGTCAACGCCGGACATCCGCTGGCTGTGTTCAGCGCGGGCCAGGGGGTGGGCGGCGCGGGGTGAGCTCCCGCCTTGCCGCCCGCGGCGTCTCTATGGCAACTGGCGGCCGGGCGTTGCACGTTCGCCGGACTGCATGGGCGTCGTCGCGCGCAGGAAGCCCGCAAACAGCAGGATCGCGCCCAGCAGCTCGCTGATGTACAGCGCGCCGCTGATCCCCAGCCGCGAGAATGAGCCACCGAACGCGGGCATCAGCGCGCCGGCCGCGATCAGCACGTTGCCGATGACCCGATGCAACAGGATGCGTTTGCGCCAGAAGATCCAGGCCGAGTAGATAGCGCCGCCCACCAACAAGAGCGTGCCGTACAGGTTGAAGAACGGCGTGAGCGTGCGGACGCCGCCGGAAACGATGGCCTTGCCGCTCAACTCGCTGCCGGTGTGCAGGCTGCCGCCCATCGCCGCCGGGTCGAGCTGTGCGCCGAACACCCGATATGCGCCGTAGAGGGACGCCAGACCAAGGATCGCCATCAGCGCATAAGCCCACTTGCGTTTCATCAGCAGATAGGCCGTGCCCTGCCCCAACCATGCCGCCACCAGCATGGCCCCGAAAAGATACCACAGCCGGAAGATCAACGGGTTCCAACCGAAGGCGCCGTAGTACCCTTCGCAAAAGCCACCGATGCCGTACATCACCATGCCGATGCCCCAGAGCAGCAGGTGGGCGCGGCGGCGGGTCAGGTAGCGCCGGAAGAGCAGGCCAGCGAAGATGAAACTGATCAGGCTCGAAACAAAAGGAATGACCACGAACAAAGTTTGCATAAGCATATCTCCAAAATAGCCGCCAGGCGACATTCAAGCGTATCGCTTCTTCGGGCAGCGCCCGCCATCCCACAGGTCACGCAGCCCGTCGCCGAGCAGGTTCAACCCCACCACCGTCAACGTCAGGCTCAGGCCGGGGTAGATTGCCAGCCAGGGCGCAGTGTCCATGTGCGACCGGCCGGCGGCCAGCAGCGCGCCCCATTCCGGGCTGGGCAGTTGCGCGCCCAGGCCGACGAAGCTCAGCCCGCCGACGGCCAGGATGGCCGTGCCGGCGCGCATCGTGGCGAAGACGATCAGCGATGAGGCCAGGTTCGGCAGGATGTGACGCAGCAGGACGCGTCCTTCGCTGCAGCCGACCGCCTCGGCCGCTTCGACATACGCCATGCGCCGCGTCGACAGGGCCAGGCTGCGCGTCAGGCGGAAGAAGCCCGGCGCGCCGAGCAGGCCGACCGCAATGATGGCATTCGACAGTGAAGGCCCCAGCCGCGCCACCACGACCAACGCCAGCAGCAAGCCCGGAAACGCCAGCCAGACGTCTACACCGCGCGATAACGCGCGATCAAGCCAGCCCCCGCGGTAGCCGGCCAGCAGGCCGGCTGGGATGCCGAGCAGCGCCGCGATCCCCATGCCCGCAATGGCGGCCTGCGCCGCAATCGTCGCGCCGAAGAGCACGCGACTGAACCCATCGCGGCCCAAGGCGTCGGTGCCGAACAGGTGCGCCGCGCTGGGTGGCGCCAGACGCGGCCCAGCGCGCACTTGCTCCGGCGCATACGGCGCGATCAGCGGCGCCGCCACGGCCGCGCACAGCGCCAGCGCCACGAGCAGACCGCCGGCGAGCAGGCTCAGCGGGGCGCGTCGCCCGGTGGCCTGTAATGCAGGCTTTGGCCGGTTTCCGGCATCGGTGGGGGTTCGTAGTAGCGACTTCAGTTGTTGTGGGCCGGATCGGACGGCTGAAGCCGTCACTACGGGCATTAGATCGCCTCCCGGCCCACGCGCGGGTCGAGCCAGCCGTGCGCCAAATCTACGCATAGGTTCACCAGAAGATACATCGTCGCCGCCGCCAACACCGCGCCGAGCACCACCGGTTCGTCGCGGTCGAAGATGGCCTGCACCGTCAGGCGGCCCAGGCCGGGCCAGCCGAAGATGGTCTCCACGATGAACGCGCCCCCCAGCAGGTGGCCGAGCTGCAGGCCCAACACTGCGGTCGCCGGGATCAAACCGTTGCGCAGCACGTGACGCGTCACGACGCGCTCGGCGGTCAGCCCTTTGGCGTGGGCGGTGCGGACATAGTCTGCGTCCAGCACATCGAGCAGGCCGCTGCGCACCAGCCGCGCCACCGCGGCCGCAGTCGGCAGCGCCAGTGTGGCCGCCGGCAGGATCAGGTGCGCCGGGCCGTCGGCGCCGGTCACAGGCAGCCAGCGCAGGTGGAGCGAAAAGAGGAGGATCAGCAGCAGGCCGCTCCAGAAAGTGGGGACGGCGACGCCGAGCGCCGCGCCCGCCATCACCGTCGTGTCCAGGAGTGTGCCGGAACGCAGCGCGGCCAGTGCGCCCCCCGCCCCACCGAGGAGGGCGGCCAGCATCACCGCAGCCAGCGCCAGGGCCGCCGTGTAGGGCAGCCGCTCCAGCACAAGCGCCATCACCGGCCGGCCGCCCACCAGCGAGCGGCCCAGGTCGCCGCGCGTGGCAAGGCCCCCCAGGAACGCGGCATAGCGCGCCAGGGGCGTCCGATCCAGGCCCAGCTCGGCGCGCAGGGCTGCCAGTTGCTCCGCCGAGGCGCTGTCGCCGGCCATGGCCGCAGCCGCGTCCCCTGGCGTCGCGCCTAGCGCCAGGAAGACGATCAGGCTGACGGCCAGCAGCACGGCCAGCGAGCCGGCCACCCGGCGGGCGATGTAGGGGAGGATCATGAGATTTAGCTTGTGCTCTGTTCATTACGGTGCTGGACTAGAGGCTTTAGCCGGTTTTTTACATTACCAAACCGACCGGCTGAAGCCTCGAATCCAGTGAATGCGTTTGTTCGTTGCCTCTATCGCGTCACCTGCGCGTCGTTGAGCAACAGCCGGCCCATGTAGCCGACCTGCGCGCCCTGGACGCGCGTGTTGAATGCCAACACATCCAGCGGCACATAGAGCGGCTGCCACGGCGCATCCGCCAGGATCAGCTTTTGCGCCTCGACGTAGAGCGCGGCGCGTTTGGTTTCATCCAGCTCGCGGGCGCCCTGCGCCAGCAGCTTGTCTACGGCCGGATTGCTGTAGGCCACCCGGTTGGTGCTGCCGATCCGGCCGGAGCCGAGGTAGATGTTGAGCGCGTCGGGGTCGTTCCAGTCATAGCGCCAAAGCAACAGGTCGAACTTGCCTGCGGCCGTCGCCTCCATCACGGCCTTGCTGTCGAGCTGCTGGATCTCCGCCGGCACGCCGATTGCTTTGAGCTGGCTTTGCAGCAACGCGGCGATGGCGTCGTTGGGCGCCCGGTTGGAGGTGAGCAGCACGGTCTTGAGCGGCTGCCTGCCCTTCGTCCACGCGCCGTCGCCGCCCCTGGCGAAGCCCGCTTCGGCCAACAATGCCTGCGCCCGGGCCGGATCGTAGGTCAGCTCATGTTCGGCCAGCGACGGGTCGAAACCTGGCAGCGTCGGCGGCAAGGGCGCAAACGCCTTGACCCCCACCCCGCCCAACGCCAGCTCCAGGATTTCGTCCTTATTCACGGCATGGGCCAGCGCCCGGCGCACCTGCGGATCGTCGAACGGCGCTTTCTTGGTGTTGAAGCCCAGGTAGATCAGGCTGTTGAGGACTGCTTCCTGAAGCTGGATGCTGGGATCCTGTCGGAGCTTGCTCAGGTGATCCGGGTTGTTGACGAAGATGACATCCACCTCGCCCGCCTGGAGCGCAGCGAGCTGCGTGGCGGCATCGGGGATTACCTTGAACACCGTCTTTTCCAGATAAGGCGCGCGGCGGTTCTCGACCATCTCCGGCCCCCAGGCGTAGGCCTCGTTGCGCAGTAGGGTAATGGCCTGGCCCGCCTGCCACTCGCCCAGGGTGAACGGCCCTGTGCCCACCAGGGGCGCCTTGTCGTCGGTCGCGGCCTTCGCCATGGACGCCGGGCTGAGGATGGCTGCGTAGGGCATGGAAATGGTGCTCCAAAAGTTGGCGGCCGGCTCTTTGAAGGTGAAGCGCACGGTCAGGTCGCCGACCGCCTCGACCCCTGCGATCTGCTGGATGCCGCCGTAGATCGGCGACTTCGCGCCCTTCGCCTTGAAGCGCTCGAAGGTCAGGCGCACTGCGTCCGCGTTCAGCGAGCCGCCGTCGTGGAAGGTGACGCCCGATCGCAGGGTCACGGTGATCGCCTTGCCGTCCGCCGCGACCTCCCACGTCTCGGCCAGCAGCGGCAGCAGCCGGTTATCGGTGTCGCGCACCACCAAGGTGTCGAACAAATAGGGCAGCACCAGGCTCAGGCCCGAGCTCGGCGCGCCCTGCGGGTCAATCGTGGCCGGCTCCGAGGTCATAGCGCGCACCAGCACGCCGCCGGACGCGGGCGGCGCACCTTCGGGGGCGGGGGCCGCGGGCGCGACGGCTTCCGTTGGCTGCGCCGATGGTGCAGGCGGTTGGACCAGCGGCGCGCAGCCCGCGCTGATGAGAGAAAGGATGATGATAGCCAGAACCACACGAAGACGAAACACCACAGTTGCCTCCTTTGCTGATGCGCAAAGCATTTCGAGATCTGGATTGGAGGCTTCAGCCGGTTTCTCTCGTTTGCAGAAATGACCGGCTAAAGCCTCGATTCCAGGCGATCATCTGAACAAACCCACTCATCCGCGTCTATCCGCGCTCGTCCGCGTCCCATTCCCCGATCACTTTCCCCGCCGTCTCCTGCCCTTGCTTGATGCAATCCGGCAGGCCAACCCCGCGATAGGGGCTGCCGGTGAGGTGCAGGCCGGGGGGCAGGGCGGCCTCCAGCGCGGCGACGCGCTCCAGGTGGCCCACGTCGTACTGCGCGTTGGAACGCTCCCAGCGGTAGATGCGATGGAACAGCGGCGCGGCCTCGATGCCCATGAACTCCCGCAACTGGCCGCGCACGGTCGCCAGCAGCGCGTCGTCGTCCAGCGCCATGGACTGCGGGCTGCGCGAGCCGCCGAAGAAGACCCGCAGCAGCGCGTAGCCTTCCGGCGCGCGGCCGTTGAACTTCAGCGAGCTCCAGGTGACCGCGTTGGCCGGCCGGCGCTCGCTGCTCGGCACGACCAGCCCGAAACCCAGCAGCGGCCGGCGGATGTCGGCCAGGCGGTAGGCCAGCGAGATCGTGCCGGTGCTGACGTAGCGGATGCTCCCGAGCCCGACCGCGACCTCCGGGGCGGCCCCGTGCGCCAGCGCCTGCGCGGTGTAGGCGGGGACGGCCAGCACGACCGCATCGGCTCGCAGCGTCTCGCCGCCGGCGAGGGACAGGAGGTAATCGCCCTCCGACCGTCGCGCCAGCCGTTCGACGGGCGTGTGGAGGCGTAAAGCTTGCCCTGAGCCTGTCGAAGGGGCGTCGGTGAGCTGCGCCACCAGCGCGTCCACCAGCTCGCCCGTACCGCCGGCCAGCGACATGAAGACGGAGAGCGGCTTTTGGCCGCCTGCGCCGGGCTGCGGGCTGTGGCCGTTGCGCCGCGAGGCCAACATGCCCCGCGTGAGGCTGCCGTACTTCACCTCCAGGTCGCGGAAACGCGGGAAGGTCGCCAGCAGGCTTTGCCGGTCCGCTTCCGAGTTGTAGATGCCGGACAGGAGCGGCTCAGCGATCTTGTCTAGCGCTTCTGCGCCCAACCGGCGGCGCACGAAGTCGGCCAGCGTCTCGTCCTGCCCATCGCGCTTGGGCGGGATGAGCAGATCCAGTCCCATGCGCAGCTTGCCCAGGGGCGAGATCAACGGCGAGCGGACGAACGGCATGAACTTGGTGGGCACGATCAGCAGCACGCCGTCGGGCATGGGAGTCGGCTTGCCCCGGTTCAGCACGAACACCTTGCGCATGGCGTCGTTCGTGCCCAGCAGCCGGTCGCCCAGCCCCAGCTCGCGCGCCAACTGCACGCCCCACGGTTTTTGCGTGATGAAGGAGTCCGGCCCCCCTTCGACCACAAAGCGGCCGGCGTCCGTTTCCACAGTTTCGGTGAGGATATGGCCGCCCCAGCGCGGGGCCGCCTCCAGCACGGTATAGCTGACCGTAGCGCCGGTTGCGGCCGCCTGCCGCTGCAGGTAATACGCCGTGCTCAGCCCGGCGATGCCGCCGCCGATGATGGCGACGTGGTGGGTGGATGATGTTGGGTGCATGATGGCCTGTTGTATTGCTTATTGCGTATTGCGTAGTGCGTACTGCGTGCTTGCCGATGTGTCAGATTTAGTCTGCGTTGTCCGCGTCCTAGTCTATCCGTGTTCATTTGCGTTCATCCGCGTCCCGTTCTGTGCCAGGCAGATCTCCGCCAGCGCGGCGATGAGGGGCGGGGTGTCATTGAGCATGGGCGTGCGCTCGACGCGGGCGCCGCAGCGGGCGGCGATTGCTTGCAGGCCGATGTCCAGGTCGTACAGGATCTCGACGTGGTCGGCGATGAAGCCGATGGGCGCGACGACCAGGTTGCGCTCGCCGGCCGCAGCCAGTTGCGGCACGACTTCCTCGACCTGTGGCCCCAACCAGGGCACACCGGTCTGCGCGGCGCTCTGGTAACAACGCGTCCAGCGATCCGCCGGCAGCCCCAGCCGCGCCGCCACCAGCCGCGCCGTCTCGTCGAGCTGGCGGTCGTAGGGGTCGCCATCGGCCAGGATCGAGGCCGGCAGGCTGTGCGCAGTGAAGATGACTTTGGCGTTCAACGCGCCAGGCGCTTCGGAAGCGCCTGGCACGTGATCGCCGAACCTGCGCAGCGCCTCGCGCACGTTGGCCGCGATACCGTCCAGGTAGGCGGGGACGGTGTGCCAGCTTTCGACGAAATCTACCGCTATGCCCCGCCCGTTTCCCATCCCGCTTGCATCCTGAGCGGAACGCAGCGTCGTTTGCTGCGTGGAGTCGAAGGATGCGGCCACGGTCGCCAACGCCTCGTCCAGCCGCGCGCGATACGCGCCGATGCTCAGGCGGCTGGCGTGCGGGGCCATGCAGATCGCCACGCAACGGCGCACGCCGTCCGCGGCCATCTGCGCCACCGTTTCGGCGATGGTCGGCCGCCAGTGCCGTATCCCCACGTAGACCGGCAGCTCCACGGCCGCGGCAAGCTTGTCCGCCGCCCGCTGCGTGATCTCCAGCAGGGGCGAGCGGCCGCCGATCAAGGCGTAGCGGTGGGTGATCTCGGCTAGCAGGGCGGGCGGGGTGGGCCGGCCTCCGCGGATATCGGCCAGGTAGGCTGGGATGTCGGCGGGCGAGTCGGGACCGCCGTACGCCAGGAGCAGGATCGCGTCCAAAGTCATTCTCGGGTTAGCGCCCATGTCGCAGGCGACACAAGCGGAGACTAAGACGGGCACGCGGACGACGCGGATACCGCGGACAACGCGGACAGATTCGGATTTTGTCTGCGTCCTCCGCGTCGTCTGCGTAGTCCGCGTCCCATTTTCGGGTTAGCTCATCCGGCTTGCATTCCCAGCGGCGCGTAGGTGCAGAACGGTTCCTCGCCCAGGTATTCATGTGTCATCCCATAGGCCCGCGCCCGGCAGCCGCCGCAGATGCGTTTGAACTCGCAGAGGCCACACTTGCCGCCCAGCAGGTCGGGGTCGCGCAACTCGGCGAAAAGGGGCGAGCCTTCCCAGATCGCGCGGAACGACTGGCGGCGGATGTTGCCCGCTTCCACCGGCAGATAGCCGCAGGGGAATACCTCGCCGCGGTGGCCGACAAAGCACACACCGGTTCCGGCCAGGCAGCCCTTGGTCATGGCCGCCATGGCCTGGCGGGCCTGCTCATTGCCGTCGCCAGCGGCGGCGTGGCTGCCGGGATGGCCGCCGTTTCCAGGGTGGCCCCCGGCGTGGGTCTGGCGATGCTGGCTGGCCGGCCGCTCGCGGAAGATGCCCTGGCGGCGCTCCTCGGCCTGGCGCTGACGGACGATGCGGAAGTAGTGCGGCGCACAGGTGGCCTTCAACTCGATGCCGCCCGCCATCTCCGCGTCGTACATCCAGTTCAGCACCCCCTCGTACTCGGCCGGGCTGATCTGCTGGTCGTCGGCGATCTCGACCCCGCAGCCCACCGGCACGAGCAAGAACAGGTGCAGCGCCTGCGCGCCGAGTTCCACCGCCATGCGCAGCGTTTCGTCCATTTGATGGACGTTGTGGCGGGCGACGGTGGTGTTGATCTGGTATGGCACGCCCGCGGCCCGCAGATGGGCCATGCCGGCGATGGCCTTGTCGAACGTGCCCGGCCCGCGGAAGATATCGTGGGTGGGGGCGTCCGCGCCGTCGAAGCTGAGGCTGACCCGGCGCACGCCGCTCTCCTGAATGCGCCGCGCAACATCGGCGTCAATCAGCGTGCCGTTCGTCGCCAGCGCCACGATCAGCCCTGCGTCTGCGGCGCGGCGGGCGATGGCGAAGATGTCGGGCCGGAAGAGCGGCTCGCCGCCGGAGAGGACGAAGATCGGCCGGGCGAAGGCCGCGACCTGATCCACCAGGTCGAACGCCTCGGCGGTGGTCAGGTCCTGCGGCACGAGCTGGCCGGCGACGGTGATGCGCCGGCAGTGGATGCAGGCCAGGTTGCAGCCCGCGGTCGTCTCCCAAAAGATCAGCCGCGGGGATGGGTAGGATGTTGGATTCATGCGCTGTGGCTCGGAGTGGGGTGTGTGGCTGGCAGGGCGCGCGTTCGAGCGTCTTCGAAGCCAGCGACGGTGGCGATCAGCAAGGCGTCCAGGAAGGTGGTCATGCGTTCGTAGAGACGCCAGGTGTCGGCGTCGGGCACGCCGGCCAGCGCGCCCGCCTGATGCACGGAATCGTTGATGGAGCGGCGCACCAGCAAGAAGGCCCGCAGCATCTCGATGAGCGAGAGGCCGCTTCGATGACAGGCCGTGCCATAGGCGCCCGCGAGACGTTGCCCTTCTGCCAGGAACGCCTCGCCGCCGTTGCTACGCGTGGCGTACTGCATCAGCACAGCCATCAATTGCTGGCCGCCGCTGCGCATGGCTGCCCGGGTGTTCTCGTCCAGCCGGCCGTACCATGGCTCGCCGGAGAGGCCGATGTGTTTGGGCGGGAGCAGCCTGGCCAGTCCCGCGCCGGGTAACGCTGGGGCGAGGGTGCGAGTTGCCCCTTGTTGCAGGCTGGCCAGGAAGGCGGTCAGCTCGGCCAACCGATAGCGCCGCCGGCCGCCCGGCGTGCGGATGCACGGCACCTTGCCGTCGTCGGTCCAGCGGCGCAGGGTGGTGAAATGGACGCCCAGGTAGTCGGCGGCCGCGCTCAAATCGAGCCAGTAGGTGTTTGGAGGTTGTGGTGCAGGCACGGTAAGCTCATTTTTTATGTGCATTTCTATGTATTTCTAAGTATAGCGATGGGCGCAAGTATAGTGCGGCAGACGAGGAATGTCAAATTCAGGGGGATAATACCGGTTGCAGACTTGGAGATGATGACGCGCCGAGCGCGAGGGCGAAGCCGTCAAGCGTCGGGCGGCGTCGCCGTGGGGCGTTGCGCAAACGCACGCCGCGTCGCCGCCAGGACCGTCTGATTCGCCAGGATCAACAGGTGATCCCCCTGCGCCAGTACGGTGTTACCATCCGGCACGATGTGCTCGCTGCCGCGGCCGATCAGCACGATCAGCGCGCCGCGGGGCAGGCTTAGCTCCAAAATCTGCCGGCCGACGGCAAGGGATCCCGCAGGCACGACCAGTTCCAGCAGGTCGCCCTTCAGTTGATTCCCCCGTGTCACTTCGATGGGCGCGCGCGGCGGGGCCAGCCGCTCGGCCGTGACCCCCAGCCAGCGACCTGCGGCCGTGATCGTCGTCCCCTGGATCAGCACCGAGGTCAGGACGACGAAAAAGACGATGTCGAAGATCAGGTCGGCTTGCGGCAGGCCGGCCAGCCGTGGGAAGGTCGCCAGGATGATGGGCACGGCCCCGCGCAGGCCCACCCAGGCGACCATGGCCTGATCGCGGACGGGCATGCGGAAGGGCAGCAGGGTCAACGCGACGCCGATGGGCCGGGCGACGAAAATCAGGCACAGGGCGGCCAGCAGCGCCATGCCGGCCACGGCCGGCAGCCGCGAGGGGAAGACCAGCAGCCCCAGCGCCAGGAACATGGCGATCTGCATCAGCCACGCCAGGCCGTCGTGGAAGCGCAGCAGGCTGCGCTTGTGGATGAAGTCGCCGCGGGCCATGATCAAGCCGGCCAGGTAGACCGCCAGGAAGCCGTTGCCGCCCAGCACCGCGGTGCCGGCATAGGTCAGCAGCGTGAGCGCGACGGTCAGCACGGGGTACAGCCCCTCGACGTGCAGCCGCACGTGGTTGACGATCCAGGTCATGGCCCGGCCCATGCCGTAGCCCACGAGGGCGCCCAGGAGCATCTGCTGGAAAAACGCGGGCACAAGGCGCACCAGATTGGCGTCAGGGTTACTCAACAGCCCAGTGAGCGCCACCGTGAGGAAGACCGCCATCGGGTCGTTGCTGCCCGATTCCAGCTCCAGCAGCGGCTCCAGCGGCTCGCGCAGGCGGACGCTGCGGGAGCGCAGCACGGTGAAGACGGCGGCCGCATCGGTGGACGAGACGATGGCGCCGAGCAGCAGCCCTTGCAGCGGCGTGAACCCGAGCGCCACGATCGCAAACAGCCCCATCAGAGCCGCGGTCAACAGCACGGCGACCGTGGAGAGCGCCAGGCCAGGCGCCAACACCGGCCGGATGCGCGCCCAATCGGTGTCCAGCCCGCCGGCATAGAGGATGAAGATCAGCGCGATGACGCCCAGCCACTGCGCCAGGCGCGGGTCATCGAAGTAGATGCCGCCCGGCCCGTCGGAGCCGGCCAACATGCCGATCACCAGGAAGAGCGCCAGCGCGGGCACGCCCAGCCGCCCCGAGGCTTTGCTGGCGATGATGCTGACCAGCAGGAGGATCGCAGCGCCGAGCAAGAGGAGTTCGAGCGGAACTTGCGAGATCATGGTTGACCGGATCAATCACTTCGCATGCGGCGTCATCGTGCGCTTGACAAAGTAGAACGCCACCGCCAGCGCCAGGATGATCGCGCTGATACCGAGCAATGTCAGGCTGGGGAGATCCTTGACCTCCAAAGTAATCACCTTGCGGGCAATCGCGATCATCGCAACTTCCAGGACTACCTCCACGTGGACGACATGATCGTCGAAGTACGCCTTGATCGTCTCCAGCAGCTCGACGCCGATCAGCACGAGCAGGAAGAAGCCGAAGATATCCAGTAATTCCTCGACGTCCAACAACAAGATCGGAGCAGTGAGGATGTCCTGGATCAGCAGCCAGCCCAGGTCAACGGTGGTGAGGAGCAGAACGACGGTCATCATCACGATGAGCGCGGTGACGATGATTCGCTCGACGATGCGCAGCAATCGGGTCATGGCGGGCCTCCAGATTGACTCAACATGTTTTTGCTTTCAGCGCGGCCCGCGCTGCGTTGTAACCGCACATGCCATGCACGCCGCCGCCGGGCGGGGTGGATGCCGAGCACAGGTAGATGCCCTCAGCAGGCGTGACGTACGGGTTGCGGCTGAGCACCGGTCGGGCGAAGAACTGCAGCAGGTCTTGTGCGCCGCCAGTGATGTCACCGCCGACATAGTTCGGATTGTACGCCTCGAAGTCGGCCGGCGCCAGGACATGCCGCGCCAGGATGCGCGCCTTGAAACCGGGCGCAAAGCGTTCGACCTGCGCTTCGATCCGCTCGATCATCGCTTCTTCCGACGTGCCAGGCGCTGCGGAAGTGCCTGGCGCGTGCAGGTTGGGCACATGGCAGTAGGCCCAGGCCGTGTGCTTGCCTGCGGGCGCACGGGTTGGGTCGAAAAGGCTCGGCTGCGTCAGGATGAGATAGGGCTGTGCGGGGTGCGCGCCCTGCCAGGCCGCCCGCTCAGAACGGGCGATTTCGGCCAGCGTCCCGCCCAGATGCACCGTGCCCGCGCGGCGGCAGGCGTCTGCACGCCAGGGAATCGGACCGTCCAACGCCCAATCGAGCTTGAACGCGGCCGGGCCATGGCGATAACGCGCTAACTTGCGCCGGTAGGTTGCGGGCAGTCGGTCGCCGGCGATGCGAGCCAGGTTGATCGGGCTGACGTCGAACAGGAGCGCCTGGGCGGGCGGCAGTTCGGCCAGCGATGTCACCGGTTGGCCGGTGATGATCTCGCCGCGGAGGTCGCGCAGGTAGGCGGCCAGGGCATCGGCGATGGCCTGCGAGCCGCCCTGCGCAATGGGCCAGCCGACCGCGTGCCCCGCCATGCCCAGGATCAAGCCGTAGGCGGCGCTGACGGGCCGTTCGAGCGGCAAGATCGAATGCGCAGCCATGCCGGCGAACAAGGCCCGCGCCCGCTCTCCGCGGAACCATAGCCGCGCCAACAGGGACGCCGGCAGCAGCGCCTCGACGCCGAACATCGTCAACGCCAGGGGATGGTGCGGCGGCAGCGGCGGCGGGCCGAGCAGGTCCTCGGTCACTGCGGCCCAACGCTTCACCAGCGACCCCATCAACCGGCGGTACGCAGATGCGTCGCGGCCCAACCCGGCGGCCGTCGCCTCCAGCGAGCGTTCCAGCACAACCGCCGTCCCGTCGTCCAGTGGATGGGCCAGGGGCAGGGGCGGCTCGATCCAACGTAACCCGTAGCGATCCAGCGGCAGGGCGCGGAAGAAGCGCGAAGACACCGCCAGCGGATGCACCGCCGAGCAAACATCGTGCCGGAAGCCGGGCAGCGTCAGCTCGGCCGTGCGCGTCCCGCCGCCCACGGTGGATGCGGCCTCGATCACCAGCACCGACTGCCCTGCCCGCGCCAGCGTCACGGCCGCGGCCAGCCCGTTCGGCCCCGCGCCGATGACGATGGCATCGTAGGGTTGGGTGTGTGACACGTAATGTCGTCCTCTTGGGTGCTCCCTCAACAACTCCAAATGTATCTGGAATCGAGGCTTCAGCCGGTCCGTCACATGGTGCGCAAAGACTCAATAACCGGCTAAAGCCTCCATTCCAAGCGTCTTTGGCGGTTAGATTTGGAATTCTGGCTCAACGAGTTTGACATGTGTGGCGCCTGACCTTATACTCAATCTGGTGGCACAGGTGTTTGAGATCATCAGTGACATTACCGACATCGAAACGATCGCCGTTGACAGTGCGATCCGAGAGATTGCGCGCTTGCGCCCGCAGTATGGCTGGGGCCGTTGGCGCAAACTCAAGGGAACGGCAACAATCCATCTTCCTTCCTGTCACACGCGTCTCGCAGAGCTTCATTGGTATGAGGCGCACGGCATCGGCAGACGGGAGATCAAGCGAAAACGGTATCTGGATTAGTAAACATGAACACGCATTATGTGATTTGTATTGACAATTCTAACTATCCAGCCTCCCTGGCCTTGCACAGGATCTATCGCGTGCTGCCCGACGAAGACGCGGAACGCGATGGCGACCTGCGCGTGATTGACGAGAGCGGCGAAGACTATCTGTATCCGGCATCATACTTCGTTCCGGTCGAAGTACCAGAGGAAGCTGAACCTCTTTTGACGGACTCCTTCGCCCGCGCGTTTCAACCTGCCTGATCAAGCACGCTTCAATAGCCGCCTCACCCACCGCACCGGCGCCGCGATCTGATACAGGATCGTCCGGATCTGCGCGTTGTGCCAGACGTTGCCGATGCGGCGCCACTGCACCTTCGGGTCGAGCAGCCAGCGGTCCACCTCCACCGCCTGCCCCTTGACACCGAAATGCGCGGCCAGCTCGATCAACACGTGTTCCCAGATATGGTCTTGCAGCCTGGAGCCCATGACCCGGAACGCCAGCTCGTAGATGGGATCGCTGGCGCGCGCCAGCCCTTGCACCTGCGCCACGGTGACGCCGTCCTCGACGTAGGCGCTCATGGTCACCCAGCCCGCCTCGGGGTGGCCTTCGGGCGTCATCAGGGTGAACGATTCGCCGTCGGCATAGAGCACGACCACCCCCGTGGCGATCGGCCCGCCGGGGGTCCAGGCGTTGATGAGCACGACTTCACCCGGCGCGATGCCGCCCGGCGAGGGGTAGAAGCGGTTCTCGGCCGGCTTGAAGCGCGGCAGCTCGGCCTTCCACTCGGCGATCACCTCGGCTGGGGCGACCGACGCGCCCGCCAGGGGGATGCGGAAGGTCTTCTGCCAGAGCTGGCCGAAGCCTTGCAACGGCCCCACCGCGCGGCGGCCGGCCACGTTCAGGTTCAACGCCTCGGGCGGCGCGTCGGGCGCTTTCAGCTCATCGACGCGTTGCGCCCAGTAGGGGTGGGATGACTTAGGCTGCAATCCGGGAACGGCATCGGGCATGGCTATCCCTCCACAACACGCGATCAGACGTGACTTCGGAGTCGAGGCTTTAGCCGGTCAATCTCATGAACCAAAGAAACCGGCTGAAGCCTCGATTCCGGACGACACACGCTCAATGCTGAAACGCAGAACTTGAATTCATCGCGCCGCCACCGCCTCGGCCTCGGTCTCGTAGACGGGGATCCCCTCATCCAGGCCGGTCGTGCGGAAGACGCGGCGGTAGTGATCGTTCAGGCCGGTGACGGCCAGACGCCGATCCTGGCCACGCAGGCGGGCCTCCAGCCGCACCAGCAGGCCGGCGCCCTTGTTGTTCATGTAGGTCAGGCCGCTGAAGTCGAGGATGATCCCCCGCGCGCCCCCGGCGACCGCCTGCGCCACGGCCGCGCTTAACGGCTGCTCGGCCAGGCGAGTCAGCTCGCCGTGGATTTCCAACGCCGCAATGCCCTTGGCCGGCCGGCGGGCGCTGATCGTTAGTTTCGGTTCCATGCCGTGCTCCTATGTCATCTGCGCCAGCGCGCTGCTTTCGGCCCCGGCGTACAGCGCATCAATCTCCCCCTGAATCTCGATCGTGCGGCCCAGCGCGGTGACGATGCGGCAGTAGGCGCGCACTTCGGCCAGGGAAAGGGGACGCTCGGCCCGATCCTTGAGCCACTTGTGGCAGACCTGGTAGCCGCCGACCTGGTACCCCCAAACCGCCGCGGGCACGGGCGCGAAGTACTGGGTCGCGTTGATGTAGATGCGCTCGGCCACCGCGTCGTAGCGCACCCCCTTACCCCTGGCCACGCGGCCATCCCCCGCGCCCTCGAAACGGGCCAGCGGCGGGTCGAGCTCCGGCGAGCGAAGCAGGTGCAGCCCGACCAGCCGGCCGCCCAGGCCGGCCAGCGCCGCGAACAGCGCATGGTCGGCGGTGAAGGGGATGCGCGGGAAGTCGAGGCGCAGGAACTCGGCGTATTTGCCTCGGTAGGTCGGTGCGTAGAGCACGGCGTAGACGTAGTTGAAGACCTCTTCCGGCGGCGGCTCGCGGCCGTGCGCGGCGGCCAGGGCCGCGACGACCTGCCCGTTCAGGTTGGGCCGCCGCGCCGTCGGCTCCAGGTGCGAAAACAGGTCGCGGCGGTCAGCTTCGGGGTAGAGATAGAGGGGAAAGTGGTAGTCAATGGTCTTCAGCGACACCGCCACATGATCAGAGATGTGCTGAGTGACGAAAGCATGTTGCCACGTGCCGACATGCTCCACGCGTTTCGGCATCATCAGCGCCACGTTCTCGCCCGCCAGCATTTGACGCATGACTCTCTGCTGTGGTTGTCCAATAAACCCGCGAGATTGGCCTGTGTAGTAAGTGTGGCGCACGTCAAATGGACGATAAAGCAGTGGTGCAACGTTTGCACGGTCGGGACCTGAATCGTGTAGATCCTTTTGCGCCAGCGCCACCTTCCAATCCCGCACGTCTGAACCAAGCTGATAGCCTTCACGGGCTAACTCTGGTGCCATACGGACGAATGTCGTGACCACCTGCCAGATCTCTTCCGGTGACCAGTGGATTGTCAAGCTATCGCGCGCAGTGACGATGCCCACGCTGTTAACGGGGAAGACAGTGGATACCGAGACGAAAGCGTTGTATGAGGTGGTCAGCGTCGCATCTTGCGGCACGAACAGATAGAAGGGTGACTTGGGCTGAAGCTCCAGCCATTCTGTATCAGCAACATCATGCGTCTCAAGCCAGGCGTACTTGGCCTCTCGGTCCCCCCACAGCTCTGCATGGCGGACACGCGCATCAGTTTTGCCCTTGCCGCCCCGCTTGATGAAGAAAGCAATTGCAACCCCCTGGCGGATATCGAAGACGTTCTTATCCGGCCCGCCGTCGGGCGCGCGCTCGCGCTTCAGCGCGTTGCCGTGCAGGTCGAGCACGTAGATCTCGTCGAAGGTGCGCATCAGGCTCTGCCGCATGCCGCGAAAGGTCGGGTTGTCCAGGTAGCCGTGGTTGGTGATCATGCCGACCACGCCGCGGCCGGCCTGGTCAATCTTCCATTGCGCGAAGCGTAGGAACTTGACGTAGTCGTCCTGCAGCCAGTGCTTCTTTTCGCCGAAGTGTTGGCCGTCAACGTACTTGTAGTCCTCGATCAGCCCGGTGATCCATTCGCCGGTATTGGTGGAGATGCCGGAATAGGGCGGGTTGCCCAGGATCACCAGCACGGGCGTCTGCCGTTTGACCTGGCCGGCCAGCCGCGATTCCTCGGCCAGCGACGAGAGGCCCGGCAGCCGGCTCCCGGCCAGCTCCTCCATGTCCAGGGTGTTGGTCAGGTAGAAGCGCACCCGCTCGTCGTCGGCCAGGCGATGGCCCAGCTCCTCCAGGAAGAAGCTCATCTTCAGGTGACCTACCGCATAGGGCGCCATCATCAGCTCGAACGCGTAGAAATCCCGCAGGATGTGGCCGCGGATGAACTGCTCGCGGCCGCCCGTGCCGTATTTGCCCTCGAACTCCCGCACCGCCTCCTGGCTGGCGCGCGCCACGAAGGTCATGGTGCCCGCGGCCGGATCGAGGAGCGTCACGCCCTCGGCGGCCAGGCCGTCCGCCACCCCGAACTCGGTCTTCAGCAGCCGGTGCAGCGAGCGCACGATGTAGGAGACCACCGGCTCCGGGGTGTAGTAGACGCCCCGGCGCTCCCGCTCCGCGGGGTCGTATTGGGCCAGGAAGGTCTCGTAGAAGTGGACGATGGGGTCGCTGCCCTTGCCGTCGCGGAAGTAGGCGGCGAGGAGGCCGGGCGCATCGGCCGCGGCCAGCACGCCGGCAACGTCGTCCACGATCCACGCCAGCTCGGCCGGCAGGTCCTCCAGCGAGATGAAGCGGAACAGGTCGCGCAGCACGCCGATGGTGCGCGGGATGCGATCGAACGCGGCCCGCCGGCTGAACGCAGCGTCCGAGCGCACGCGCGCCGCGAACAGGCCGTAGGTGATGGTCTGGGCGTAGAGGTCGGCGAAATCCTCCGCGGTCAGCCCGCCGATGAGAAACTGCTGGAACGCCTCGAAGAAGCCGGTCAGCGGGCCGGCCGCGTCCCGCTCGTCGGCCAACTGCCGCGCCACGATATCGCGCATGAAGCGGGTGCGCACCGCCAGCGCCACGGCCAGCGACTCGGCCGAGAAGGATTTGGGCAGCGAGAAATCCAGGAAGCGGTCGAAGAGCGCGGCCAGCTCGGCCGGCTTTTCGAGGGGCGGGGCCGTGCGCAGCCCGTGCAGGACGAACGGCCGCGCCAGCAGCACCGAGTCCACCCGCTGGCCGTCCCTATAGAGGCGGAACTCCAGGAAGTTGGTCAGGATCAGGTTAGGGAAGGTGGCCCGGTAGCGCCGGAGTTGCTCCGATTCTTCCACCAGGTCCAGCCGCTCCTCGGACGGCGGCTTCGCCTCGATATAACCGATGATGCGATCGGCGCCGTTCCAGACGCGAAAATCGGGGTTGCCCGCGTCGGTGGGCCGGGGCTGCGTGGTGACATGCACATCGGCCCGGCCCGCGGCCCGCGCCGTCTCGGCCAGCAGGCTGCTCAAGGCGGGGTAGAAGCTCTCCTCGCGCGCATCCCCGCGCCGCGCGATCTCGGCCAGGTCGTGCAAGTATTTCTTCAGGATGGGATTCAGGCGCATGGCGTCGGTCTCTGTGCGTGTTTGGCCGCCATTGTAGCGCAGATAACCCTCAGTGACAAGCGCACATCAACCCGTTGCAGGCCTTTGCCAACAACAAAGGGCAGCTCACTATTAAAGCGAGCTGCCCCCGTTTAGCTCTGACCTCGCATCGTGTTACCGGCGTCGCGCGCGCCTTGTACACCTCGATCACCCCCAGGATGAGCGCGCCCGGTACGGCGAACATCAGCCAGGTCTGCCAGGGCATGGACTGCGTGCGCAGCAGCGACTGCAGGAATGGGACTTCGGTCGCCAGGATGTGGATGACCAGCGCCAGCGCCATGCCGCCCATCAGCACCGGGTTGTTGCGCAACGGGACCCGGAACGCCGATGCGCTCTCGGAACGGCAGTTCAGCACGTGGTAGAACTGGATGAGCACCAACAGGGTCAGCAGGCTGTTGCGAGCCATGCTTTCCTCCCAGCCCGCGCGCATCATCAAGACCCAGGCCACGAAACAGATCAGCGCCATGGTCAGACCGCTCAGTAACACCTGCTCGATCATCTTGCGGTTGAACAGCTCCTCGGACGGTGCGCGGGGCGGGACCTTCATCATGCCCTTCTCGCCGGCCTCGAACGCCAGCGCCACGTCCTGGATGCCGTTGGTGACCAGGTTGAGCCACAGCCGGCACCGTGCAGAGGCGTCGAGTTGACTGAAGCTTCCCATCGTTGGCTGATCCTTTCTGATCTGTAGACGCACCCTTGGCTCCGTTCGGGCTGGCGTCAGCGCCTGTTGCACAGCGCCATTCGCTGCTATTACTTATGATCTTATCTCGAAACGGGCGCTGAAAAGCGTTGGCTTTGGTTGGGTTTGGGGTTGGTCTGCGTTGGCGACACAGCGATCGGTCGGCCGCCTTCCGGGCTGAATAACGATTCCAGCGGAATTGGGTTATAATGATCCGTGGAAGGATGGCATGACTCTCAGCACCGTTCCGCTCGAAGATCCCGGCTCGTTGCGCGCCAGGGCGCGTCTCCGCTTGCTGCGGGGGATTGATCGTTCCATTCTTGGCGCGCAGTCGCAGGAGCAGATAGCCGACACCGCCCTGACGGGCTTCCGGCAGCTCGTGCCCTGTTTGCGCGCCAGCGTGGCGTTGTTCGATTTCGCCGCCGATCAGGTGGTATTGCTCGCCACCAGCAGCGATTCTGAGCTGCAACTGCGCGCCGGAGCGCAGGCCCAACTCAGTTGCGCGCTTTTCTTAGGCGATTCACCCAAGGGCCAACCGCACTTGATAGCCGATCTGAGCGCCGCGTCGGTTGACCATCCTTGGGTGCATCTGCTGCGTCGCGAAGGGGTGCGCAGTTATGCCAGTTTTCCGCTGATCACCGGGGATCAGGTCATCGGCGCGCTGACCTTCGGCCTGGAGAACGCCGGGCCGCCAGCGTCGGAGGCGCTCGAGATCGCCGCCGATGTCGCCGATCAGCTCGCGGTCGCCATCGCCAATGCCCGCCTGCACGAGCAGATCCGGCGCTACGCCGAAGAGTTGGAGGCGCGGGTGGCGGAACGCACGGCCGCGCTCCGCCTGAGCGAGGCGCGGCTGCGCGCGATCTTTGCAGCCGCGCCGATCGGCATGTTGCTAACGACCCGCGACGGCCAGCTCTTGCAGGCCAATCCGGTGCTGCTGGACATGCTCGGCTACACCGAGGCGGAGTTGCGGCGGCTGACCTTCACCGAGCTGTTGCCCACCGGCGCACGTCATCCGGAGGGAAGACGCCAACTCGATGCGTTGCTGGACGCACAGCAGCCGCTCTTCCGGTCAGACATTGCCTTGCAGCGGAAAGATGGTCGCACGGTCTGGGCGCACGTGACGGTGGCCTACGTGCGCGCGACCCCCGAGGCGGGCAACCTGTCCATCGCCATGATCGAGGACATCACCGAAGCACGCCAAACGCAGGCCGCTCTCATCCAGGCCGAAAAGCTGGCGATCACCGGACGCCTGGGCGCTTCACTGGCGCACGAGATCAACAACCCGCTCCAAGCCATCATCGGCTGTTTGGGCCTGGCTGATGAGACGCTGGCGGAGCCGGCCGAGGCCGGCCGCTACCTGGCCGTGGCGCGCGAGGAGCTGCGCCGCGTCGCTCGCACAGTCGCGCAATTGCGCGATCTGCAGGTGGTAGACGAGCCGGATCGCGTGGAACGGGTGAATCTCAACGATTTGCTGGCGCAACTGCTCACTCTCAACGCGTCCAAATGCGCCCAACAGGGGGTCTCGGTTGTTTGGCAACCTGCCCAACGCCTGCCGCCCCTCCTCGTCGCGGCCGATCGCATTCGCCAGGTGTTCTTGAACATCCTGCTGAATGCGCTGGACGCCATGCCGCAGGGTGGGACGCTGACGGTCCACACGATGAGGACGCGGCAGCCGACCGGCGTGCGCGTGACGATCCGCGACACGGGCGAGGGGATCGCGCCAGCGGTGTTGGCCCGCATCTTCGAACCGTTCTACACCACCAAGAAGAAGGGCCTGGGCCTGGGTCTGTACACCAGTCGCAACATCATCGAACGGCACGGGGGCGCGATTGACGTGCGCAGCCATCCGGGCCGCGGCAGCATCATCGAGGTGTGGCTGCCGACCGGGCCAGCGTTCGCTGGGGAACACTCAGAAACGCCGGCGGCGCCAAAGCCAGCCAGCGAAAAGAGCCTATGAGCGCCCCAATCCGAGCCTTGATCGTGGATGACGACGCAGGTGTGCGCTTCACGCTGAGTGAGACGCTGCAGCGCGCCGGGTATGAGGTCGCTGCGGCGGCCAGCGGCGAAGCCGCCCTCGATCTGCTGCGCGACCGGCCTTTCGACCTGGCGATCCTGGATCTCAACCTGGGCACCCGTGTTGATGGCTTGCGCGTGCTGGAGGGCATCCGCTGGCGCTGGCCCCAGATGGCCGTCGTCATTTTGACCGCCCACGGCTCGCTGGAATCGGCTATGGCGGCAATCCGGGAGGGGGTGGACGGCTATCTGCTGAAACCGGCCGAACCGAATGAATTGCTGGCGGCCGCGCGTGAGGCGCTGGCCCGCCGATTGCTGCGCGCCGCTCCGTCTTCGGAGCCTCAAAGGCCAGCCCGCGTATTGCGGCACGGCCCACTGCTCCTCGATCTGGACAAGCGTCAACTGGAGTGCGCTGGCCGCGCCGTAGACCTGGCGCCGGCCGAGTTTAGCCTGCTCGCCTGCCTGATCGAAAACGCGCATCGCACCGTGCCGCCCAAGGAACTGGTGCGGGTCGTCCAGGGGTATGAACCGGATTACCAGCACGAAGCCCGCCAGATCGTCAAATGGTATATTCATCGCCTGCGCGCCAAAATCGAGCCTGCCCCGACGCATCCCCGCTTCATTCTCAATGTGCGTGGCGTAGGCTACACCATCGCCCCTGCCAGCGAAGAGTAGGCCGGCTCGCCACTCTATCGCCTCTCCGTTACCTAAGTCCAACGCATCCCCAACCAAACCCAACGGTTATCCCCTTTCCCCTGTGCTATCCTATTCTCGGCGGCCGGTAGAGGAGCAGATCCTCGCGGCAGCCGATCGGGAACACGTTGACTTGATCGCCATTGCCAGCCACGGCCGCGGTGGACTGGCGTTGCTCTTCTACGGCAGCGTCGTCGCCGCGCTCTTGCAGCGCGCCAGCCAACCCTTGCTCATGGTGCGAGCGCGCGACGCGAGATAGCCGCCAAAGCGACGGAGGCCAGAACGTCATCATGGACGGACGCAAACACATCCTGCTGGTGGATGACGACGAGCACGTGCTGTTTGTCCTGCAGGCGACCTTACGCCGACTGAGCGCGCCGCTCGAAATCAGCACGGCGCGGGATGGGCTGGAGGCTTATCGGCTCCTGGAAGACGGCGCATTCGATCTGCTCGTTACCGACGTGCGCCTGCCAGGCATAGATGGCGTCAGCTTGACGCGGGCGGCCCGTTCGATAGCGCCAGCGATGCCGGTCGTGTGGATCACGGCGCATGGCTGCGCAGCGATCAGGGCGGACGCCCTCCTGCTCGGCGTCCATCGCTGCGTGGAGAAGCCTGTAGAGATGGACGAGTTCCGCCAGATCGTCCGGCAGGCCCTGGCGGCGCCCCGAGAAAGCCAATCGCTATAACCCGCATCGCACACGAATGCCTGGCGGCTACGAGCGCCGGTCTGCGGATGTTGCCCGGTTGGGCTTGAAGGCATGACTTCCTGGGAGGTTACCATGTACAGCAAGATTCTGGTTCCATTGGATGGTTCGCCGCGCGCCGAGGCGATCCTTCCTCATGTCGCCGCATTGGCCCAGACCTGCGGCGCCGAGGTCGTGTTGGCGCAGGTGATCGAGCCGCAGCCTAAGGTCACGACGCCAGGTGAGCTGATGCCTGCGCTCCCGGTGGCTGTCATCAATGAGCTCACAGCCGCCGCGGAAGCCTATCTGTCCTGTATCAAGGATTCGCTTGGCCGGCAGGGCCTGCGCGTGCGGACATTGGTTCCCTATGGCCCGGTGGTCGAGCAAATCATCGCAGTAGCAGAACAGGAAAAGGTGGACCTGATCGCCATTGCCAGCCACGGTCGGGGCGGCCTGGCGCAGCTTTTCTATGGCAGCGTCGCCTCGGCGCTCCTGCAACGCGCCGACCAACCGCTGTTAATGGTGCGCTCGCGCGATGGGCGATAGCCGCGATGGACGCGATCTTGGGTGGACTGCTTGAACCATCGCCGTTGGCGCCGGAGTGGGGGGAATCCTGGGAAGGAGGTGATGCGGCTCCAGGCTGAACCATGTGGTCTGTCGTCTGCTCAGCCAACCTATCAGATTTCAGGAGGCAAAAAAATGAAGCGCACATGGGCAGTTCTGTCATCCCTTCTCATCCTGGCGCTCCTGGGGGCGTGCGCGGCCCCCACACCCCAGATCGTCGAGAAGGTCGTCGAGAAGACCGTCGTTGTCGAGAAGCCGGTGGAGAAGGTGGTGCAGGTAACGCAGGCCCCGACGAACTACGGGAATGTCGTGATCCTCTCCACCCAGGCGAACCCCGTGGAAGAACAGGAAAAGATGCGCGGGGTCGTGCTGAAGGCATTCGCCGGCAAGCCGGAGTTCGTGGGCATGGAAGAACCGGCGCTGATTGACCGCGTGCTGGCCGAGGCGAAAGCGGGCAAAGGCTCGGCCGACCTGCTGATCGCCCTGCATGGCACCTATCCGACGTTGCAGGCTGCCAACGCCCTGCTCGATCTGTCTGACCTGCTGCCCGCGGTGAAGGATCGCAACATCCCGGATGCCTTCATGAAGCTGGGCAAGCTGGGCACTGATAAGCAGTACTATATCCCCGTGATGCAGGCGACCTACATCATGGCCGCCAACAAGAAGGCGCTCCAGTACCTGCCGGCCGGCGCTGACATCAACGCGCTGACCTGGGAGCAGTTGCGCGATTGGGGCAAGAACATCACGACCGCGACCAAGGACAAGAAGCTGGGCTTCCCGGCCAGCGATCGCGGGTTGATGCACCGCTTCCTGCAGGGCTACATCTACCCCTCGTACACCGGCGGCATGGTCACGGGCTTCAAGACCAAAGACGCCGAGGCGATGTGGACGTTCGTCAAGGACATGTGGCAGTACGTTAACCCGCAGGCCACTACTTACGGCTTCATGCAGGAGCAGTTGCTCACCGAAGAGGTCTGGGTGGCTTTCGACCACACGGCGCGCCTGGTGGAGGCGTTCAAGGCCAAACCAGGTGACTTCGTCGCCTTCCCGGCGCCCAAGGGGCCGAAGGGGCTGGGCTTCATGCCTGTGATCGTTGGCGTAGCCATCCCCAAGACCGCTCCCAACCCGGAGGGCGCCAGGCAGATGATCCGCTACCTGTTGCAGGACGACGTGCAGGTCAGCATCCTGCGTGAGATCGCGTTCTTCCCGGTCGTCGGCGTCTCCTATCCCGGCTTCGTGACGGTGGGCATCCGCATGGAGGGCGAGGCGGTCAGCAAGCAGGCCGCCTCGCCGGCCGCGCTGCCCGCCTTGCTGCCCGTCGGCCTGGGCGCCAAAGGCGGGGAGATCAACAAGATCTATCGCGACGCCTTCACTCGTATCGTGCTGAAGAACGAGGACATCACCAAGGTGCTGACGGAGGAGGGCGCCAACCTCCAGAAGCTCCTCAATGACACCGGCGCGCCGTGCTGGCCGCCCGATCCGGCGAGCACGGGCGCGTGCAAGTTACAGTAGTCGCGTGAGAGTTGGCAACTTGCGCTACGGCGCCAGTTGCCAACTTTGAGGGGGCGCCATGAAACTCAAACGGCGGGCTAATCTCGAACCCTACCTGCTGCTGCTCCCATCGCTGGCCTACCTGGCGATCTTCTTCGCCTGGCCCATGGTGCAGGCGTTCGGCCTGGCCTTCCGTGCCGACGACGGCCGCTGGACGCTGGAGTTCTTCCGGCGCATGGTGGGCGACGCCGCGTTCTGGCCGGCTGTGCGCACGTCCCTGATCCTGGTGCTCACCATTATCCCTTTGCAGTTCATCCTGGCGCTGACGATGGCCCTGCTGGCGACTGCCGGGCTGCGCGGTTCCGGCGCATTGATCTACTTCTACGCGTTGCCGATCGCCGTGTCAGATCTGGCAGCCGGCATCGTGTGGTTCAGCGTCTTCACCGAGCGCGGCTACCTCAACACGGTGCTGCAAGGGCTGGGGCTGCTGGAGAAGCCGTTCATCTTCCTGCAATATGGCGCGACCTGGGCGGTGATCGCAGTGATCCTGGCCGAGGTGTGGCGTGCGACCTCCATCGTCTTCGTGATCCTGGTGGCTGGCTTGCAGGGCATCCCGAAGGAATACAACGAGGCGGCCGAGGTGTTCGGCGCGGGCTGGTTCGCGCGGCTGCGCAAGGTCACGCTGCCCATGCTGCGGCCGAGCATCCAGGTGGCGCTCATCCTGCGCACCATCCTGGCGTTCCAGGTGTTCGCCGTGGTCGTTGCGCTGACGGGGGATGGCGTCAAGGTGCTGGCATCGGAGGCGTACCAGTGGTACAACCAGTGGCGCAACCTCAACGTGGCCGCCGCCTACGCCGCGCTGATCCTCGCCATCTCCATGCTTTCCACCGGCATTTACTTGCGGGCGTTGCGCACGCGGCCCGAAGCGCAGGCCGTGTAGAGGAGGCGACACCATGGCTTCACGAGCATCCGCACCCCTGGCGCGCCGCGCCGGCCGCAGCCTGGTTTACCTGGCGGCCATCCTGGTGGCGCTCTACATCATGATCCCGATCTACCTGGTCGCCGTGATGGCCTTCAGCCCGCGCGCGGTGGTCTACGACTATCCCAAGCCGCTCATACCCACGCAGCTCAGCCTGGAGACGATGAGCTTCTTCCTGAACGCCTACGGCATCCTGGACTCGGTCAAGAACAGTGTGCTGGTCGCCATCTTCACGCTCGCCATCTCACTGGCGATCGGTGCGCCGGCCGGCTATGCGTTGGCGCGCTACATCTTCCCAGGCGGCGACATCTACCGCATCTTGATCCTCTCGACGCGCGCCTTCCCGGTGGTGATCCTATCTATTCCGCTGATTTCCACCTACATCAACTGGGGGCTGGACGACACGACCCTGGGCGTCGCGTTGCTGCACACGGCGATGGCGCTGCCGACCACGATCCTGGTCACCAGCAGCGTTTTCGTCGGCGTGTCCAAGGATTTGGAGGAGGCGGCCATGACGATGGGCTGCACGCGCGCCGGCGCGTTCCGCCGCGTGGCGTTGCCGTTGGCGCTGCCCGGGCTGGCGGCGTCGGCCATCTTCACGTTCGTGCTCTCCTGGAACGAGGTGTTCGGCGCAGCCATCCTGACCGTGCAGAATCAGACCTTGCCCGCCAAGCTGATCGTGCAGCTCAACCAGTCGCCGATCCCCTTCCGGTTCGCGGGCGGTTTCTTCATCCTGGTGCCGGCCATCGTCTTCATGCTCTTTGTCCGGCGCTACCTGTTCAGCCTGTGGGGCGTCAAGCTACGCTAGAGAGGTGGAGCATGGCCGAGATCCGTATCGAACAAGTCCGCAAGGAGTTCGGCAAAGTCGTGGCGGTGAGAGATGTCAGCCTGACCATCCCCGACCGCGAGTTTATCGTCCTGCTGGGGCCGAGCGGCTGCGGCAAGACCACCTTGCTGCGCTGTATTGCCGGGCTGGAGCAGGTGGATGTGGGCCGGGTCTATTTTGGCGACCGCGATGTGACCGACCTGCCCGTCCGCCAGCGGCGTATCTCGATGGTGTTTCAGAGCTACGCGGTCTTTCCGCACATGACGGTCTTCGAGAACATCGCGTTCGGCCTGCGCATGCAGCACAAGTCGGACGCCGAGCTGAAGCGGCGGGTGCAGGCGGCCGCCGAGCTGCTGCACATCGAGGAGTTGCTGGGCCGCTACCCCGCACAGTTAAGCGGCGGCCAACGCCAGCGTGTGGCCGTGGCGCGCGCCATCGCCTACGACGCCGACGTGCTGCTGATGGACGAGCCGCTGAGCAACCTGGACGCGCTGCTGCGTCTGGAGATGCGCGCGGAGCTGAAACGCCTCATCGAGGAGCTGAAGACGACTGTCGTCTACGTGACCCACGATCAGGTCGAGGCGCTCAGCCTGGGCGACCGCATCGCCGTGATGAAGGGTGGCGCGCTCCTGCAGGTGGACTCGCCGATCACGGTGTATGACCGGCCGGCCGCGCACTTCGTGGGCAGCTTCATCGGCAACCCGCCGATGAACTTCCTGACGGCCGAGGCGACCGCAGGCGGTGCGGCCGCGCGGGTCGGCGACACAACCTTCCCCGCCCCTGGCCGCTCTGGCCGGTCTCCGACCGAGCCCGGCAAGCTGTGGCTGGGCATCCGCGCTGAAAACATCGAGCCGCGCCCTGAGCCGGCGCCGGGCGCCATTGCGGGCGAGGTGCTGGTCGTCGAGCCGCTCGGCTCCCACAACCTGATCACCGTCCAGGTGGGCGCGGAACGCCTGAAGGTGAATGCCCACGCCGACAGCGCCTTCCATTCGGGCCAGCCCATCTGGCTCGTTCTGGCCGCCGACAAGATCCGCTGGATGGATCCAGGTACGGGATTGGCGTTGCGATGACAGGCGACACGAACCTGTGGTTGGAGATGAAGGCCGATGAATAACCAGGATATCATCCGATCTCACCTGGCTGCCCTCTACGGCCCACAGGCCGGCGCGGCAGCGTTTGAGCGGCTGGCCTTGCGCCTCGCGCAGGCTCCACAGCGACAAGAGTCAAGGGGTCTCTCCCAGAGCGACTCTATCCTCATCACCTACGGCGACCAGGTGCGCGTGCCAGGTGAGGCGCCGTTGCACACCCTGGCCGATTTCTGTCGAAGGCATCTGAAAGGCATCGTCAGCGGTATCCATATCCTGCCGTTCTACCCGTACTCGTCGGACGATGGCTTCTCGGTGATGGACTACCGGGCCGTGGATCCGGCCCTGGGCACGTGGGATGATGTGGCGCGTCTGGGGCGAGATTTCCGGCTGATGTTCGACGCGGTCGTCAACCACGCATCGCGGCAGGGCGACTGGTTCCAGGCCTTCCTGCGCGACGATCCCCGCTATCGCGATTATTTCGTCGTGGTCGAGGGAATCCCCGACCTCTCCGCCGTCGTGCGGCCGCGCGCCCTGCCGCTGTTGACCGAGGTGCAGACGGCCATTGGCCCGAAGCGGGTCTGGACGACCTTCAGCGACGACCAGATTGACCTGAACTACGCCAACCCGGACGTGCTGCTCGAAATACTGGACCTCCTCCACTTCTACGTGGCCCACGGCGCGGAGTTCATCCGGCTGGACGCCATCGCGTTCCTATGGAAAGAGATCGGCACGTCGTGCCTGCACCTGCCGCAGACGCACCGCGCGGTCCAGCTCATCCGCGCCGTGCTGGACGCGGTCGCGCCCGGCGTCCGGCTGATCACCGAGACCAACGTGCCGCATCGCGACAACATCTCCTACTTCGGCGACGGTCACAACGAGGCGCAGATGGTCTACAACTTCGCGTTGCCGCCGCTGACGCTGCATGCGCTGCGCACCGGCGATGCCCGCGTCCTGACGCAATGGGCTTCGGGCCTCATCTTGCCTTCGGAACAGACGACCTTCTTCAACTTCCTGGCGTCGCACGACGGTATCGGGCTCAATCCCGCGCGGGGCATCTTGCCGGACGGAGAAATCGACGCGCTCGTGGCTGGTGTCGAAGCGCACGGCGGACTGGTCTCGTACAAGCACAACCCCGACGGCTCCCGCAGTCCATACGAGTTGAACATCAACTACTTCGACGCGCTCAACGACCCGCGGGCGGATGAGCCGCTGGCGCGCCAGGTGGATCGCTTCATGGCGAGCCAGGCGATCCTGCTGGCGATGGTCGGCGTGCCGGGCATCTACTTCCACAGCCTCTGCGGCTCGCGCAGCTGGCCCGAGGGGGTGGCGCAGACCGGACGCAGCCGAACGATCAACCGGCAAAAGCTGAATCTGGCTGACCTGGAAGCCGAACTGGCCGACCCAGGTTCGCTGCGGGCGCAGATCTTCGACCGTTACACGCGGCTGCTGCGGGCGAGGGCCGCGTGTAACGCATTCCAGCCGAACGGCGGACAACGCGTGATTGACAGTAGCGACATGGTCTTTGCCTTATGGCGCACATCGCCCGATCAGGGCGCGGCCGTCCTGTGCCTGCAAAACGTCGCGAGTCGGGCGCAGATAGCGACCCGCGTTGCGGAGACCCTGAGGACCAGCACGGCGCGCGATCTGATCTCCGACCGGGAGGTCTCCATCGGACAGGATGGCGCGGTCGAGTTGGCGCCCTATGAAACGCTGTGGCTGATTGGAGAGTCAGTCAAATGACGAGAACCAGACCGAATCAATCTGGCCTGCGCATCGGCTTCGTCTCCACGCGCTTCGCGGGCACAGACGGCGTGTCCCTGGAGACCGCCAAGTGGGCGCTGACCCTCGAACGGCTGGGGCACGCCTGCTTCTACTTCTGCGGCGAGTGTGACCGGCCGGCCGGGCGCAGCCACGTGACGCCGGAGGCCCACTTCAAGCACCCCGATATCGAGGCGGTGCAAGCCCAGGCTTTCTCGCAGACGGCGCGGCCGCCGGAGCTGACCCGGCGCATCCGGCAGTTGACCGAGCACCTCAAGGCGCAGCTCTACACGTTCGTGGCCGCGTTCGACATCAACCTGCTGATCGCCGAGAACGCGTTGGCAATCCCGATGAACATCCCGCTGGGGCTGGCCTTGACCGAGCTGATCGCCGAGACTGCTATCCCGACGATCGCCCATAACCACGATCTCGCGTGGGAGCGCAAACGCTTCCTGTTCAACTGCGTCGGCGACTATCTGGACGCAGCCTTCCCGCCCGCGCTGCCGTCGGTGCGCCATGCGGTCATCAACTCACTGGCGGGCCAACAGCTCAGCCTGCGGCGGGGCGTGTCCAGCGTGCTCATCCCCAACGTGATGGATTTCGAGTCGCCCCCGCCGCCGCCCGATGAATACACGAGCGACCTGCGCAATGAGCTCGGCCTGGCCCCTGATGAGCTTTTCATCCTCCAGCCGACACGTATCATCCCGCGCAAGGGAATCGAGCGCGCCATCGAGCTGACCGCGCGGCTGGAGCGCAAGGCCCGGCTGGTCATCACCCACGCGGCGGGCGACGAAGGCCTGGCGTATGCGGCCTTCCTGCGGGATTACGCCGACCGGCTCGGCGTCCCGACCGCCTTCGTCGCCGATCGCATCAGCGAGGAACGCGGCCGCTTGCCTGACGGTCGCAAGACCTATACGCTGTGGGATGTCTACCCCCATGCCGACCTGGTGACCTACCCCTCCGAGATCGAGGGGTTCGGCAACGCATTTCTGGAGGCGATCTACTTCCGGCGACTGATCGTCGTCAACGCGTACCCCGTGTACATGGCGGATCTGAAGCCGAAGGGGTTCCGCATCATCGAATTCGACGGCTACATCACCGAGGAAACATTATGGCAGATGCGCCAACTCCTGGACGCGCCCGAAGTGGCGCGGGACATAGCGGCGCACAACTACGCGGTGGCCCGGCGGCATTACTCCTACACGGTGCTAGAATCGCGCCTGCAGGCGCTGATCGCAGCGGGATGGGACTGTTGATCGGCGCGGCCGGGGTTGCCGTGCTGATGCTGGCTGGCGAGGATTTCGTCAGGCGGCGAAGACCCTGAACCACTGAGAGGTGTCGCATGGGATCAACTTCGGGCACGGCCCGTATTGTCGTGGCATACAACGACAGTCCTTGCAGTGAACGCCCATGCGAACATCACGTAAGCCAGAGGCTACATGATCCACAAGACAGTTTCGGGCTGCGGCCATGATACGTCCAACTGCAAGGAAGCGAGGTGCAGGCATGAAGCCGGTACTGATAGTATGGGTGAATCAGGTGGTTGTGGTCTTGCTCCTCAGTTTGGGGCTTGGGTTCGCAAAAGTGATTGACGCTGTGTCGAGCGTCATTGAGGTGGAAAGATTCCGCGATGCCGCACAGGGCATCGCCATGACGACGTTGCGCGCCGTGGTGGGAGACCTGACACTGAACGACGTGCTGGCCAAGCGCGATCAAATCAACCAGGTGCTGCGGATCAAGATGGACGAAGTGACCGCTCGCTGGGGTGTCAAGGTGACGATGGTCGAGATTCGCGAGATTCAGCCGCCGCGCGATGTGCAGGACGCGATGACGCGCCAGATGTCAGCGGAGCGCACGCGCCGCGCGGTGGTCACCGAAGCAAACGGCAAGCGCGAAGCTGCGATCATGGTGGCCGAGGGCGAGAAGCAGGCGGCCATCCTCAAAGCCGAGGGGGGCGGCAGGCGCAAATCCTGACCGCCGAGGGCTATGGCCTGGCCCTGGAAAGGATCGAGGCCGCCGCCGATAAGATCGGCGCCAGGACGATGAGCCTGCAGTATCTCGATGCGCTGCGCGCCGTGGGGACAGGCCCGGCCACCAAGTTCGTGCTGCCGATGGAGTTCACGGCGTTATTGCGCCCGCTGCTGGATCACGTGGAGCGGGCGGGGGAGGTGAAGGCTTAGCCAGAACTAACGAACACTATAGGCCGGACGCAGGTCTGCGCTGCTGGCGGGCCAGCAGTGCAGACCTGCACCGAAGAATCCGAGTTTGACCTTTACAAGGAGCAGATGCAATGAGACGAGTGTACAAACCGCAGACACCCGCGCCGAACAACGTGGTGGACCTGCCGCGGGCGCCCCAGAACCCGCTGCAATGGCTCTTACCCCGCCTACCCTGGGTGTTACTGATCGCCATAGTGGGTCTATGGCTGGTATCGGGTTTCTACATAGTGGGGCCGGGCGAGCGCGGCATCGTGCTGACCTTCGGCCGGATATCGCGCCAGAGTGAATCAGGGCTGCACTACCGCCTTCCGGCGCCCATCCAATCCAACTACATCGTAGACATCGCGCGCGTGCGCACCGCCGAGATCGGCTACCGCACGAAAGCTGCCGCCGTGAACGTGGTGTCGCAAGAGGCGCACATGCTCACCGGCGACGAGAATATCGTCGTGGTGCAGCTTTTTCTTCAGTACCTGGTGCAGGATCCGGTGGCTTACCTGTTCCACGTGCGCGATGCGGAGGCCGTGCTCAGGGCCTCGGCCGAGGTCGCGCTGCGCGCGGCGGTTGGGCAGAACACGGTGGATTTCACGATGACCGAAGGGCGTGTGCAGGTGCAGGATCAGGTCAAGACGCACCTGCAGAACCTGCTGGATCTGTACCGAACCGGTTTGTTGGTCACTGAAGCTCGGCTGCTGGCCGTGGATCCGCCGGCTGAAGTGCGCGACGCCTTCCACGATGTCGTGCGGGCCTTCGAAGACCGGGAGCGCCTGGTCAAAGAAGCCGAGGGTTACGCCGAACAGGTGGTGCCGGCCGCGCGCGGCCAGGCGGCCCAGCGGGTATTGGAGGCCGAAGCGTACCGCGCGCAGCGCCTGATTCGGGCAGAAGGGGACGCGGCTCGCTTCCTGGCGCTGTTAGCCGAATACCGCAAGGCCCCAGAGGTGATGCGTGAGCGCCTCTACCTGGAGAGCATCGAACAGGTGCTCGCTGACGCCGAAATCTATGTGCTGGAACCCAACAGTGGGGTCTTACCGCTCTTGTCGCTGAGTAATTCGGCGCCGGCGGTCACGTCACCTACCGCCCCGACCAGGGTGCAACCGTAATCGAGTCTGGCCGCTTTCCCCGCGGCCGCCGATAGTCGCCGCCCCTCCGGGTGGCTGGCGAGCGGCCACACGACACACAAGTGCTTGCGCGTCAACGCAGGCAGGAGCATACGAATGAAAAAATACATTGCCATTGGTTTGATCATCGCGTTGGGTTTCATCGCCCTACAGACGATCTACATCGTCGGCGAGTGGCAGCAAGGTTTGGTGTTCCAGTTTGGCGAGCCGCGGCGGGTAACACGTGACCCCGGCTTGTACTTCAAGATACCCTTCGTCCAGGATCTGGTCCTGCTGGACAAGCGCGTCCTTGGCACCGAGCCCCAAACCGCCGAGTACCTGACCCTGGACAAGAAGCGGCTGTTGGTGGATCACGTGTCACGCTGGCAGATCACCGATCCGCTGTTGTTCTACCGCACGGTGCGCGACGAGACTGGGGCGATGGCCCGCCTGGATCAGGTCATTGCCGGTCGCCTGCGGGAGGAGATCGCCAGACATCAATTCATTGACATCGTGCGCGAGAAGCGCGAGCCGATCGTGGCTTCGGTGACGGTCGGCTCGCGGCCAGCGGCTGAGTCTTTCGGCATCACGCTGCTGGAAGTGCGCATCCGGCGCATTGACCTGCCGACCGAGGTGCAGGCCAGTGTGTTCGCCCGTATGCAGGCTGAGCGCGAGCGCATCGCTAAACGCTACCGGGCTGAAGGCGAAGAGAAGGCGTTAGAAACCCGAGCCGCGGCCGACAAGCAGCGTGAGATCACCCTGGCGACGGCCTATGGCCAGAGCCAAATCGAGCGCGGTGAAGGCGACGCACGCGCTGCGGCAGTCACCGCCCAGGCTTTCAGTCAGGATGTCGAGTTCTACGGCTTCGTGCGGCGGCTACAGGTGTATGAGACGATCCTGGGCGCGGGATCGAAGATCATGCTGCCGCCGAAATCGGATCTGCTGCGCTACTTGGAATCGCCGCAGCTTGTGCCGCCGGCAAGCGCGGCGCCGGCCGGCAACTGACGGCTGTCTGAGGGTCGGTTTGGAGATTCCTGTTGAGCAAGGACTATGAAAAACTGGCCGAAAGCAGTGCGGCCATGATCTACCTGGCGTCCATTCACATCATGCTCAAGCGCACGCCGGTGGCCGCCTGATTTCCAAACTGACCCTAACCTGCAGCGGATCTGGTCACACCCGATCCGGCGACCCAGGCGCGACGAGTACATCCGCCGTCGCCGGACGACTGACCATCGCCCACCTCATGCCCGATACACCCGTCGGGCATGTCTTTCCTGTTGCCAAAGACACTACGCCAGACTGGGACAGGCCGCCTGCTGTTTTCACCGCTGTTGAATTGGTGTGTATCGCCCCCGCAGCCAATGCACGGCGCTACTACCGTATCGCCGTGGAGCCGACCCTGCTGGACGACCACGCCGTCATCCGCAGCTATGGCCGCAAGGGTGAATGGCAGCGCACGTGTATCACGTCATTCGCTCCCTCGAGGCCCCCTGGCCGCTGATCCGCGCCAGCCTCAAAATCCGTATGCGCCACGGCTATCGCGTCGTCGGCGCGCGTGAAGCACGACCGAACTCACCATCTCGCTACCAAAGCAAAGGCCCAACCGCACCCGGTTGGGCTTCATCTTTCTGAGGGTGGGTGCCCCTCGTCAGGTGCGCGGCGTGAGCAAAGCCAGGACGTCGGCGAGGCCGCGCAGGTCGCCGAGTGTCACTACCCGGGCGGCGATCTAGCTCACAGCGCGCGGGATCGCAGTCGGGTGGAATCAGGATGGCGGATGTGCGAACTTAGTCACCGGGCAGCGCCAGCGGGATGGGGCAATCAGCGGATGGGCCGTCGCCGTCGGTGACCACCAAGATAACGTGCGTCGGCCAGCGCCGCCAGGCGTCGGCCAGGAACTCGAACGCGGTGCTGCCGTAGCTGAGGCTATCCGGCTCGCAGAAGAGCAGCGCCGGATCGCCGGTGTCAGCGACCTGGGCACTGTCGTCGAAGAGAATCCCGACGACCTCACCGTTCGCCTCCCGCTTCCCTGTCAACGGACGGACGTCGTCATGATGCCGTATACCCACAGTGGCCGAACAGCGAAATCAGTGCCGCCGCATACCAGGGAATGCCCTGAACGCGCCGGATAGCGATTGCTCCGACAACGATAGTCAGCAAATCACTGGTGATGGAATAGATGCCGATGACGTAAAAACCCCAGATCGCGGCCACGAGTGGGTTGAGATGTTCAACTTCAGCATTGTGCCGACACTGACACCCACGCCCAACCTGAGGTTAAATATCTCAACCCACTCATGGTACGAGACACAATCAACAACAGGGCTTGGTGCTTAGTACCCGGCTGGTGCTGCCGGCGATTTAGTTTCGCTTCCAAGCGATCCAGGTACAGGGGTTCGTGCCCTCAAGGGGATTCGAACTTATCCCCTGTACCAGATGGAGGGGGAACTGGCGCGTCGCGGTGCCGTGAGCCAGAGGGGACTCGCCGCCCGGCGCTTCGGGACAGCAACTGAGACCCAGCTACGTCCCAGGTGACCCTTCACCTTCATGAACGGGCACTCATGCGGTTGCGGTCCCAGCTCTCTGCGACTGCCACCGTCTCTCGGTGCTCTCGCAGCCATTGTGGTTCTCCACGTGCACTTGTGCCGGAACATGATGTGACTTCGCACGAGCTTTATGAAGGGAAACAAGCAGTCTTTCATCGCTCAGTGTCTCCGGTCCTACACTGCAGTGCAATCGCAGGCCTTCCATATCAAGGGCGTTTGTGAGCGTCTGCCTCATGGCTAGTGTGAGTGATCAACTTCGGGCGATTTGCAGGTTTTCGGACACTCACGCAAGAGGCTCCGGGCACGCCGCCTCAGGGGCAGGGGGGTGAGGTCTTCATCCGTCGTCCCACAGAGCGGGCTGGCGCCGCGGCCAGCATGGGTGGCTGCTGGCCGGAATGTAGCCCGCCTGACTGTCGCGCTGGTCACGCGTTGGTATCTTGCACTCTCGAACGGTCCCGCGTAGAATGTAGAGACCTGACCTATGAAGGGCATTTGTGCAGACATGAATACAACCCAAAGGACTCCGACGATCTTGTTGTTCGTGGCGCTGGCATTGCTCGCATCTGCCTGCAACAACGCACCGCCGGCGACGATCGTGGCGCAGGCATCCCCCGCGCCCACCTCAACCTTAACCTCAACCTCGACCTTAACCTCAACCTTAACCTCAACCTCGACCCCAACCCCAACCCCAACCTCAACAGTTACGCCGACCGCGACCCCGTCGCCGCTCCCACCCAATCCGTTGTCGGTCGAATTCATGCGCCGGCAAAGCTACCCTGGCAGCGACATCGTGATCGAGGAAACACTGCCGGCCGGCGCGAACTACAACCGCTACATCGCCTCGTACAAGTCCGAGGGGCTGAAGATCTACGCGCTGCTGACGGTTCCGAAGGGCGAGAAACCGGCCACAGGCTGGCCCGTGGTGATTTTCAACCACGGCTACATCCCGCCGGCCGAGTATCGCACCACCGAACGCTACGTGGCCTATGTGGACGCGTTTGCGCGCAGCGGCTACATCGTCGTCAAGTCCGATTATCGCGGGCATGGCAAGTCGGAGGGAACCCCCTCCTCCGGCTCCATCTCGCCCGACTACACCATTGACGTGCTCAACGCGATCTCGTCCATCAAACGCTTCCGAGACGCCGACCCGAAGCGCATCGGGATGTGGGGGCACTCCATGGGGGGCAGCATCACGCTGCGCGCGATGGTGACTATCTCCGACATCAAGGCTGGCGACATCTGGGCGGGGGTAGTCGGCACCTATGCCCAGCAGTTCGAGCGGTGGGACCGCCGGCCGGCGACCATTTTCCCATCGAGCAGCCCCACGCGGCGCTGGCGCGATGAGCTGGCGGCTCAATTCGGCGCGCCGCAGCAGAATCCTGCGTTCTGGGACTCGATCACGCCCAATGCCTACGTGCGCGATCTCTCGGGGCCGGTGCTGATCCAGCACGGCACGGCCGATGCGAGCGTGCCGCTGGAATTCTCCGAGACCCTTTACCAGCAGATCAAGGCCGTTGGCAAACCGGTCGAGATCTACACCTATCCCGACGACGATCACAACATCGCCCAGAACCTGGGCGTGGCCCTCCAACGGTCGGTGGCGTTCATGGACAGGCACGTGAAGAACGCGGCGCCGGCCGCGTCCGTCAGATAGAGGAACGATGGCGCGCCGTCTGCTGGCTTCGTTTGCCCATCCCGACGACGAGGCGTTCGGCGTCGGCGGCTCGATCGCGCGCTACGCGTCGGAGGGCGTGGCCGTGACGCTCGTCTGCGCCACGCGCGGAGAGGCGGGCGAGATCGCCGATCCGAGCTATGCCACGCCCGAAACCCTGGCGCAGGTGCGCGAACAAGAGTTGCGCTGCGCCGCCGAGACGATCGGCGTCCAAGAGGTGATCTTCCTGGGGTATCGCGATTCGGGGATGGCCGGCGCGCCAGAAAACGACGACCCGGCCGCGTACATTCGCGCGCCGGCCGAAGAGGCGATCGGCCGGCTTGTCGGCGTCATCCGCCGCGTGCGACCTCACGTCGTCGCCACCTTCGAGCCGAACGGCGGCTATGGCCACCCGGATCACATCGCCATCCACCAGCACACTGTGGCAGCTTTCCACGCGGCCGCGAACCCGGCCCGCTACGCGGAACAGGGGCCGGTCTGGCAGGCGGATCGGCTCTTCTACACCGCGATCCTGCGTTCCTTCTTCCAGAAGATGCGCGATGAGATGGCCGCGCTCGGCATGGACACGAGCGAGTTTGCGCGCTGGGAAGAAGCCGGCTTCGGCTGGCCCGATGACCAGGTGAACGTGACCGTGGATGTCAGCGCAACGGTCGAGGCGAAGTGGGAGGCGTTACAGTGCCATCGGACGCAGTTCGGCCCGCGCAATCTGTTCCGCCGGCTGCCAGAACCGATCGTGAAGCGCCTGATGAGCCACGAGCACTTCGCGCTGGCCTGGCCGCCGGCCGCCGCAGGGACCAGGCTGGCGGGGCTGTTTGCCGGATTGCCCGACTCATTGGCCCGGCACGATCGCGAAGTCGAACTCCCCGACTCGATTCGAGACTGACGACCAGCGGCCGGCGGCATTGATCCCGCGCACCAGGTAGAAGTAGTTCACCGCCGGATCGCCAGGCCCGCCGGTCGCGTCCGAGTAGGTGGCTTCGCCGGCCGCCGGCGCCGGCGCTTCCCCGATCCTGATCGAGTCCCCGTCGTCTGGCGTGAAATAGGGCCAGGCGCTTCGCCACACTTCATACGCTGCGTTGCTGGCCGTATGAGGCCAGCGCAGCCCCACGTGATTGCCGCTGCGCGTGATCGCGACGGTTGTCGAGAGCGGTGCAGCCGGCAGGTAGAGGATCTCGCTGGCCTGCGCAGCCAGCGTCACCGTGAGCACGCGCAGCGCCGCGGGCGGGCTGAGGGAGTAGTGCACGCCTGCGAGCAGCGCATCCGCTGCCATCGGCGCCGACGGCAGGCCCAGGGCCGCCGCCTCCAGCCTGACCTCGAATTCCGCCGGCGTCGCCAGCGTGTTGCGCAGCGTCCAGAACAGATCAGGCCAGGTGCCGAAACGCTCGATATAGACATCCGGCCTCGCTAAAGTCGCCAGGGTTACAGGCTGCCAGCCCGCGGCGTTGAGGCGGCGGATCAATGGAATGTACCGCTGGAACAGCGGCCGGTCGCGCTCGTAAAGCGTCGGGTTCTCCCAGTACGGATCAGTGGCTGCGTCGTGGCTGAACATGCTGGGGTAGATGCCGTAGAACAGGCAAATTTGGAAGTAGCGCTCGACCAGGTCGTGAGTCAGATAGTTGAAGTCGGTGTTCATCAGTAAGCCGTAAGGCCGCTGGTAGGCGAGGGTGCGGTAGTAGTTGAGGCCGGCGTCATCTTCGGGTTGGAAGACGCCGCCGGGCAGCCAGTTGCTCTCGCGGCCCATCACGTCGAACAAATCCGCACCCCACGGCAAATCAACCAGGATGAAGTTCGCCATCGTCAGCCGGCTCAGGTTCTGGTGTACGTCGGCGGTAATCCAGCGCGCGAATTCGGTCGTCGCGAACACTTCCGGTATGCCGACGCGTTTGTCAGCCGTGGCGAAGGCCAGCGGGATGTCGGCGGCGGCGAAGTGAGCTGATCGGAAATCCAGCGTCTCGGCCGTCGCCAGGAAGCTGTCCACGTACTCGCCATCCAGGCCGGGGGTCGTCGTGTAGGTGTGGCGAGCAGTCGGGTTCCACTCCAGATTGGCTTTGTTCACCCGATAGGTTGGGTCAGTGATGTCGGGGTCGGGATTCACGGTGAAAACGGCGCAGCCCGCGATCCCCTGGCACCAGGGCGCCACGATCGGCGTATAACGATAGCGGCCGTCAGCATCGAATGCCCCCGAGCTCAGGGTCGCCTCGGCGCGGGCGTCGCCATCCAGGTATTGCTGATGCAGGTAGGCCATGACCTGGCTGTAGTTGCCTGCGTTCACGGCCGGGTCGTTGATGGGCAGCCAGTGCGACCAGGGCTCGGTGATGTAGCGGAAGGTGTAGATGCCGGCGGCATCGTCAAAGCTCACGTGTCGCAGATCGCCTGTCTCGTGGAAGGCGATGCCGAAGTCCTCGATGTCTGGAATCGCCGCCAGATCGGAAAACGCCACCCAGATGCCTTCGCGCTCCGGCGGCGCCCGACGCGCGAAGGCGGCAGGGAAGCGGTCATAGTACCCCTGGGCGGCCGCACGGAAGCCCCAGGTCGGCTCGAACCGGTAGAACAGCAGATCCACGCTCGCCTGCCCCGGCGTTTTCGTGGCCGGAGACAGCCCCAGGTCGAAAGCTGCGTAGAACTGGTGCGTGGCTGAGTTGTATGCCAGGCGCGTCACGCGTGGACTGTCCAGGGGCACGGCCAACGCCAGGCCGCCGGCAAGTCCGCTCAGGCTGGCCCAGGGATACCGGCTGGCGTAGCCGGTGGCTCCCACGCCGGAGTACCAGCCGAGGTTGGCGAGCTCTGCTTCCTGTGTCGCCTGCTGACTGGCGCGAATGTCAGCGCCCCACGTCCAATCAGCGGTCAGCACAGGAAGGGCAAAGTAGAGAGTGACGGCTCGCTCGCTCCTGGTCGTGTCGGACACCACGGCATGGATGGCGAGGCGGTCGGCGGCGGCCGTGTAGTTGGCCGCGAAGCTCAGGCCCAGGGCGTTGAGCGCAGCGGCATGTGTGACCGTGTTCCCGGTCTTCTGCAAGGCGCCGGCCACGTGGAGGTAATCGGAGGCGGCGGCCACATCGCGTATGAAAAAGCCGCTTGCGTGGCCGCGGTCGGGGTCGTGGATCGCGGCGGCGCCGAGCGCCAGGCCGGTGACCGCGCCGCCGTCGGCCGCCAGCGTCAGTGAGAGGCCATCGCCGCTGGCCAGCGCCAGCGACGCGCCGCCGAAGGGCGGGGAGGTGGGTTGGCTGAGCGCCACGGTCGCGCCGTCGAAGCTGACCAGATCGGCATTGATCTCGTGGACCGCCACGTCATCGAACCAGGCGATGCCCTCGTGCGTGTTGCGCAGCAGGCAGTAGACGTAGATCGCCGCGATCGGTCTGGCTGGCGCGATAAACCCTTCGCGAAACTGCCAGTCGTGGTCGCCGACCTCGAAGTTCAACGTCTGCCCCCAGAGGGGTGTGCCATCCGTATACCACAGGTCGAGGTAGATGCTGTAGTCGCTGTCTGCGGCGCCGGTGACGCCGTGCGCCCTGCTCCATCCGCTGAAGTAGATCGGTTTGACTGCGCTCTGGTTGAGGAAGATCGCCTGCGAAGCGCCGTGCGTCTGACTGGCCACCGCATTGACGAGCTTGAGGGAGCGGCTTCCGCTGCGGCTGATCGAGGAATCCACCTGGTAGCCCGCTCCGTAAGGATCCCACGCTGCTGCACCGGCCTCGAAGTCGGCATTGAGCAGCAGATTGCCCGACATCGGCAGGCTGGAGGTCGGCGGTGTGAAGACAACCCACGGGCCGGCCGCGCTGACCGGGAGCTGGCGCGCGCTGGCCGCAGCGCCGGCTATCAGCAGGAGCGCCAGCCCGAGCATCGCCAGCGGCCGCCGCCAGAGGTTCATCCGTTCATCTCAACCCAACTGGCTGACGTGCTTCTGCAGCTCGCGCTGGTTGATCTTGACGTAGTCGTCGCGGACGATCTCGGCCATTTCGTCGGCTGTCAGGCGAAAGCTGAGGATCTCCAACGCGTCTTCCGGCGATTCCCCATACGCGAGCTTGCGCTTGCCGTTTTTCAGGCCAAATAGATACATGTGGTGTGGTCGGCTGAAACTGCTCATGGGTTGGTACTTGGTAGATTGGTAGATTGGTGGATTGGTAACTTGGTAGACTGCCAGGCAGCTGAAGGGCGCGTCGGCATAATCAGCCCACTAATCTACCGCTCCACCAATCTACCTGCCTCCCTATACTACGCTTTAGTCAATGCACTTGCATACAACCCCGCGTAACCGCGGCGCTGCTCCTCGGCGCTGAGGCCCCGATTCACCTGGTCGTCATATCGGCCGGCCAGCAACTCGCGATAGAAGGCGTAGTTCACCCCTTTGACCTTCTCGTCGTCGGGGAAGCGGTGGTAGTTGTCTTTCGTCATCAGGCTCTTCCCTTCGGCGATCAACTGGAAGCCGAGCGCCGAGCCGGGATAGGGCGCGTAATAGGAGATGGACGGGAAGACCCGCTTCATGCGCTTGAGCATTCGCATGGTCTTGAACGCATCTTCGGCCGTCTCGCCAGGGATGCCCAGCATGATATTGGCCCAGAACTTGGGCGGCGCCTGCCCGCCGGCCGCCATCTCGTCGCCCAATCGGTTCAGCAGATCAATGGCGTAGTAGTTGTCTTCTGCGGTGCACTCTTTGTTGAGCAGACGCAAGATGCGGTCGCTGCCCGACTCGAAGCCCAGCGACACCAGGTTCCAGTTGGTTTCGCGGATCAGCGCCTCGAAGAGCTCTGGCCACTGGCGCACCGTATCGGAGCGGCCTGCAGCCCAATAGGGCCACACCTGCCGCGCCTTGCGCGGGTACTTCTCGATCCACTCCTTGAGCCAACTGGGGTTCTGGAAGAACATGGAGTCGTGGATCACCACCGAACCGACGCCATACTTCTCATCCAGGTAATTCAACTCGTCAATCACGGCATCCACCGGCCGGCGCCCCATGTTCGGGATGTAGGAGTTCTCGTTGCAGAAGACGCACTGCCACGGACACACGCGGCTCGTGAGGATCGTCGCCACCGGTCCCGGCCCCCACCCGCACTCCGGTTCCATCGGCCAATGCCACTTGAAGCGCCGCCGAACGCGCCAACTGGCCGGTTTGGGCCACAAGGCGCGGTCAACCATCGGCCACTCGGCCATCGAGCGCGCGCCCTCGCCCTGAAACAGGCGGGGAAAAGATCGGGGGTCGCGTACCAGGTCTACGATGACCTTTTCGCCAGGCCCCTGGCAGATGTGATCGAACTCCGGCACGCCCAACATCTCGTCGGCCGCGACCGTCGCGTGCATCCCACCGGCCAGGACGATGCCGTCCGGGTTGACCTCCTTGAAGATCTGCGCCGACCTGCGGCCCGCCGGAAAGGTGTAGCTGCGCACGTTCATGATCAGCGTGTCATAGCCCGCAAGTTGGCTGCGCAACTGGTCCCAGCTCGTGACCGCGCGCGTGGACAGCAGGTCGGTCAGGATGCCGTTCTGGTGCAGGATCGTGCGGAGCAACCCCAGCCCGTGATCCTGCCACTGCTCATGCGGTCCCGATGGGTTGACCAGGTCGCCCAGGTCGCCCAGGTCAAGCCAGACGATCCTGGATTTCTTCCTCATCCACGGCCAGGAAAAGGCCACTGTTCTCTACCTCCCAGGTGAATCTTGCTTCTGTATACCGCCATCGGGCGATGTTGTCAAGATGAGCACGGGCCGGCGCTCACCTTCGGGGCTGGGGATTGGTTGGCTGGCTGACAGCCGCGACTTGTGGGCTGGCGTCACTTGCGCGGCCGCGCTGCCCTGTGATGCGGCCACGCGGGGCCAGCGCGACCGCGACCAGCCCCAACGCCGCAGCCGCAGCCGCGAGCAGAAACACGCTGCGGATCCCGCCAACCAGCGCGGTCTGCAGGGCGCTGTCGAGCATCACACCCGCATCCGCCATGCGATTTCGCCCCACCACAACCTGGCTGACGCCCGACGCGGCCAGAGACATGCTGAGCACCGCGCCCATGACGCTGACCCCCAGCGTGCCGCCGATGCTGCGGCTGAACTGCAGCATGGCCGTGGCTGTGCCCAGGGTGCGGCGTTCCACGCTGCTCTGGACCGCGATCATGAAGGAGGGTACGGAGAACCCCATACCCACTCCCATCAAACCCGCACATACCATGATGATCGGCAGCGGCGTCTGTGCGCCGACCTGCGACATCGAGAACGCGCCGGCGGTCAGCGCACACATGCCCACCAGGGCGATGGTGCGATAGCCGAAGCGCAACAGCAGGCGGCTGCCGATGATGCTGGCGCAAACCCAATTCAGCATCATGGGGGTCAGCGTGCTGCCTGCCGCGGTCGCGCTGGTTCCCAGCGCGGCCTGCACAAAGAGCGGCACGAAAGCGGTGCTGCCGAACATCGTCCACCCCGCCAGCAGGCCGTGCGTGCAGGCGACGGCGAACAGGCGTCCCTTGAACAGGGGCAGCGGCAGGATCGGATCGGCTGCCCGCCGCTCGACCCACAACAACGCGGCAAACAAGGCGAGCGCCAGGACCAGCAATTCCCAGCTCGCGGGCGTCCCCAACTGGAAGAGGCCGAGCAGCAACGCGACCACCCCTGCGCTGAGCAACGCCGCGCCGGTGTAGTCTACCGAGACGCGGGGCGCGCCCGCTGCGCGGCCGGCATCGCGCCACCCGGTCCAGACCAGCAGGGCGGCCACCAGTCCGGGCGCCAGATTGACGTAGAAGACCCATCGCCAGGAGACATGATCCACCAGGAAGCCGCCCAGCAGCGGCCCGACGATGGACGCCACACCCCAGACGCCGGAAAAGAAGCCTTGCATCCGAGCGCGCTGCTCGAACGAGAACATGTCGCCGATCATGATGAAGGCGAGAGGATGAAGCCCGCCAGCCCCCAAACCTTGCAAGGCGCGGAAAGCGACCAACTCGGACATGCTCTGCGCTTGCCCACTCAGCACAGAGCCGGCCAGAAAGAGCGCCATCGCCGCCAGATAGATCGGCCGGCGACCGTACAGATCGGACAGCTTTCCGTAGATGGGCACGGTAGTGGTGGAGGCGAGCATGTAGGCAGAAAAAGCCCAACTGTAGATCGCCAGGCCGCCGAGCTGGGTGATGATCGTGGGCATGGCGGTGGCGATTACGGTGGATTCGACCGCCGCCATGAACAGGCTCAGCATGACGCCAACGGTGACGACGATGATTCTCCTGCGCGACACGAGAGATTTCCTTTGCCCTTGAGCGATCGCTCAGGGCGGGCTATAGCAGGCCCGGGCGGACGCTGCGAATCGCGGCCAACGAGGCCAACGCCTGGGGAATGCCCAGCTCGAAGATGATCGGCCCACGGAAACCCGCTTCCACCAACCGATCGAGCAGGCGACCGAGCTCCAGATCCCCCGTCCCCAACTGCCGATGGTCCTGCCCGTAGACGATGCGCTCCTGATCCAGGTTCCTGGGCGAATCGTGCAGGTGGATTTCGGCCAGCCACGGCAGACAGCGCTCCAACGCATCGAAGAAATCCACCGGCCCGGAGAACCCCGATAGGATGTGCCCGGTGTCCAGACAGATCGCGAGATCGAGCGCCTCGGCCATTTCCAGCGTCAACTCCAGCGGGAACTCGATGGTTTCGATGGCCAGCCTGCGGCTCGGCAGGCCGGTCTCGCTGAGGATGGCGCGCAGACTCTCGAGGCTGGCGCGCTGGAAGTAGTGGCGCAGGATCAGCTCACGTGCGGCTGCCGGCAGCCTCATCCGGTAGAATTCGGCGGCCAGCGGGCCGGTCGCGTGCAGCACGTAGGCTTCGGGCGCCAGCGCCGCGGTAGCCTGGATCACCTCGATCACGCTGCGCGCCGAGCCCTGGCGCACAGGCGTCAGCGGCGTGGAGGGCTCGACCGACCACAGCGGCAGATGGACGGTGTAGCTGAGTTCCAGCTCGGCCTTGAGTGCGGCCAGCCGCTCCACGGTCTGCGGCGCATAGGCCTGGGGAAAGAAGAGGGTCAGGTCGCCGCCCAGCTCGATCAGGTTGAAGCCCGGCGCGGCCATCTGACGCACGAGCGTGGGATGGTCGAAGCCTGCGATGTGGGCCTGTGCGTTCTGTGGCGAGAACCCAGGCGGAATCAGGGCATCCATTTGCATGTTCATGATGCCGAAACGCATTGTCTGGTTCCTTGTTGGCAGTGTCTGTATGGGTGTGTCTATTCGTACTCGGAGAAGGTCTGCTGGCCCATTCGCCGCAACAGCGCATTGAACGCCACGCCGATGGGGTAGAGGCAGCTTGCGCGATCACGGCCGGCCAGCTTCCATTCGAGCGCCGAGAGATACGCCGAGCCATAGATCAGCCGGCCAGGCCATTCGCTGCCGTAGATCAGCAGGAAATCGGAAGGCAGGCTGGCAGGCTGCACCACGTAGTCAATCTGGCGCAGGATGGCCGTCCTCCGATTCTCGTTGTAGGCAGGGCAACGCTCCACGGCTGCGCGCAGCTCCAGGTAGTCCCGCGCTTCGCTGGCGGGCATCGGCGGCTGCTGGGGCAGGGCGGTGAGGGTGGCGCGGATGCCGGGAATGGGGGTGAGGGTGGGCATGGGCACGGTCGTGCCGCGGGCGATCGGCGTGGGCGAAGGGGTGGGGGCCGCCGGCTGGCTCGATCGGGCGGTGCACCCGGCCAGAAGCAGGATGCCCATCAGCGCCAGAACGACTGCACGCCGCGAGACGTGGTGCGCAGGCATGCTCACTTCTTCAAGAGAGATTGCACATAGGCGTAGAGACCGTTCATGCCCCCCGGGCTGATCTGGTTTGGGCCGTAGAGGTGCTCGTTGCCCAATGCTCCCTTGCCGCCCGTGCGCAAGAGATCGTTGAATTCGAGCGCAGACTGGGTCCAGCCCTGTACCCCTTTCCCCTTGCCAGGCACGCCCTCGCCCTTTTCGCCGTGGCAAGAGGCGCACTTGCCGTCGTAGACCGTGCGCCCCAGGGCCAAATCAGGACCGGCGGCCGCTGGCGTCACCGTGGCGGCCGCCGGCGTGATGATGCTGGTGGGCTGTTCATAGACCGCCTGGGGCGTGGGAATGGGCACGACCGTCGGGGTGGGCGTGCCGCGGGCGCCGCAGCCGGCGAGGATGAGCGCCAGGGGCAGGCTGAGCAGCATGAGTATGCGTGGCATTTTCAGAACCTCTTTATCGCCGCAACGTCAGTTTGACATCGAGGGCATCCCGCACGCCATCGCCCACGAACGAGAAGCCCAACATGGTCAGGGCAATCAGAATAGTGGGGAAAAGCCCCACGTGCCAATAGACCCGGATATAGGCGCTGCTGACGCCGACCATCTTGCCCCAGCTCGGCAGCGGATCGTTGACGCCGATGCCCAGAAAGCTCAGGCTCGCTTCCCCGAAGATGGCGGCCGGGATGCCGAAGCTCAGCGCCACGAGGAGCGGGGTAAGCGCGTTGGGTAAGATGTGTCGCAGGATGATGCGCCCCTCGGTCGCGCCAAGCGCGCGCGCCGCGCCCACGAACTCCTTCTCGCGGAGCGACAAGAACTGCGCGCGCACGAGCCGCGTAGGTCCGATCCAGCTCGTAAAGCCGAGCACCAGGATCACCTTTTCGAGCCCGCCGCCCCACAGCGTGATCAGGAAGATCGCGAACAGCAGGCCGGGAAACGCGGTCATGATGTCCACCAGGCGCATGACCACGAAGTCGAAAGCGCCTCCGCGATAGCCAGCCAACGCGCCGAGTGGAATGCCGATGCTGAACGCGAGCAATTGCACCGCCAGGCCCACCGTCAGCGAGGTGCGCGCGCCGTAGATCAGGCGGCTGAGGAAGTCGCGCCCCACCTCATCACCGCCGAGCGGATGCATGGGGTCCTGAAACGGGAATTGCAGCACTTTGCTGAAGTCGGCGTGGTCGTAGCGGTAGGGCGCTAACAGATCGGCGAAAACGGCCAGGAAGATGAAAAACAGGACGATGACCAGGCCGAACATAGCCAGACGATTATGATAGAAGCGCCAGAACGCATCGCGCCACAGAGTTCGCTGGCTGCGTTGGAGGGTGGGCGGACTTGAATCGTTGAGTGTGTTGATGTTGGTCATGAAGATGCCAGGCTCAGCAGATACCGCGGCTATGTCTCGCGACCGCCGAGGCGCACGCGAGGATCCAGCACAGTGTACAACGCGTCGGTGACCATATAGGTGACGCCCCACAAGAGCGCGATGAGCAGCACCAGCGCCATGATCATCGGGTAATCGCGGTTGAAGGTGCTCGTGACGAAGTACTTGCCCAACCCAGGGATGCGAAACATCGCCTCGATGAAGATCGAGCCGGTCATCAGATCGGGGATGATCGGGCCCAGGGCCGTGACCATCGGGATGGCCGCATTCTTGAGCACGTGCCGATAGAGGATCGTCCGATCGCGCAGCCCTTTTGCGCGCGCGGTACGCACATAGTCCGAGCCGAGCACTTCGAGCATGCTGGCGCGCGTGTAGCGGGCGACGATCGAGAAGGGCGCCAGCGCATACGCCAGCACCGGCAGAATCCAGTTCTTGGAGAAAACGCCGGGGATCAGCCAATCGTTCGGCTCGTTCCAGCCGCCCGACGGCAACAGCTTCAGGCCATTGGCGAAAATCAGGATCAGCCAGAGCGCGACCACAAAGTTGGGCAGCGTCGTGCCCAGCATGGCGAAGAAGGTCACGCCGGTATCTATCCACGACCCGCGGCGATACGCGGCGATGGTTCCCACGAGCAGCCCGCCGCCGAAGGCCAACGTCACGGTCATGATCCCCACCTGGAACGTGATCATCCAGGTCTTGCGAATCAACGAAGCGACTGTCTCGGTGGGCACCTGATACGGGATGCCGAAGTCGAACTGGAGCGCGTTGCGCATGTAGTTCAAGTATTGGCGCCAGACCGGCTGGTCGAGGCCATACTTGCGCATGATGTTCGCCTTGGCCGCGTCGGGCAGGCGCTGTTTGCCCTCGTCGAAGGGGCCGCCCGGCACCGCATGCATCAGCGCAAAGGTGATGACCGAGACAACCCACAGGACAAAGATCAGTGATAGTATCCTACCCAACAAGTAACGAGACATAGTTCGTCCTGAAAATCAACGCAAAGACGCTAAGACGCCAAGACGCCAGGAAAACCATATATTTTCGCGCCTCTGCTCCTTTGCGCCTTTGCGTTTTCATAGGCCGTCCCACAGGGAGGCTTCGCACCCTGGACTGCATGGCGCAGCCAGGGCAGGCTGGCGTCGCGCCCGGCATGAGCAACTGTCCCGAAAGCGGTCGAAACGATGCTCCGAATCGGATCAGGAGGGGGGGCGCCTACAGGCTGTTACTTGCCCCCGCCTCCCGTCTCTATCTCCCGTCTCTATCTCCCGTCTCTATCTCCCGTCTACTTCGTCCGGTGCGTCTTGACGCTCATCGCGTCCTTGGAGACATAGAAGT
>VGOD01000011.1 GCA_016876015.1 Chloroflexota bacterium | reverse complement strand
GCCGATGCCGGTCTCGACCACCGCGACCAGTTTGGCGGGGTCGGTCACTTGCAGGATGCCGTCGAATTGGACGGCCAGAAGCTCCAGCTTGTGCGTAACATCGTTGCGATGGATCGCGTCGGCGTCCTTGATCTTGCTATCGCGACTGACCTGGGCCTGGAGCACGCGAAAGCCGTGCTGCTCCCCCTTGCGCGCCAGCCAGGCGAGCTGGTCGTCTTCGTCGTAGATGCCGACGCGCTTGCCCTTGTCGTATTCGGCGCTCTTGCCCAGACGCTTTGTGGGGTTGGCGCGCAGGCGGAAGGAGAACAACTGTCCAACGGCTGGTTGTAGCTGAAACGGTTTAACCGCCGGATTGGGTTCATCGGCCGGCAGCAGATAGCCCCGCGCGCCTTCTTCCGCCAGCCACGCCCAATCGGGCAACTCTCGCGACTGCACGAGCAACATCAATCCCAGGCGCGTGTGCTCATCCACACGCCAGAGGACGCGCTCTTCGCCCGCCTGCAAGTCGGGCCGGAGCGCGTGCATGATCGAGCGGTGCATCTCATAGGGCTGCGCCAGCTCACGCTGGACGCGGCGCGAGCGCGGGTTGAGGATCAGGCGGGAGAGGTACATGGCGCCTCCTTGCTGGAAGCTGGTTCCTGAAAACTGGACGGTGACACGAAGGTCGTCATCACCCGGCGTGGTGCAAAGCGGCGTTCAGCAAAAGAGAGCGGCTGGTCGGGTCGAACTTCGGGGCCTTCAGGGTCTTCCACCACCACACGTACCCGCTCCGGTGGCTTTTTTGCGACCGAGCCGAGCCAGCGATAGGTTTCAAGCATGGGCCGCAAGGCAACATCGGGCCGCAGACCATCGGCCAGCCAGACCGATTCCCCTGGCACGAAGGCCTTGCGTCCCAGGGACAGCGGCCAGACCGGATCGTGCAGCGCGGCCTGAAGCTGTTCCAGCAGCGCTAGATCGTCGCCTGCCAGCCCCACCAGAAAGCACGCATCGGCAAGGTAGTAGCGCCGTGATGGCTCCGTCTCCTTGATGCCGCCGCCCGCTTTCAGCACATCTTTGGCGGTGTGATAGTCGTAGCGGAGCACGCCCTCGGCATCCACCCGCACGGCCATCCGCAGATCGGCCAGGTCGCTAATGTCGGCATCACGCGGACGGCCCAACGCCGCGGCCAGCAGACCCACCACGCCGCTTTTCGATGGCTCCAGCCCTGTCTCGCGCACGCTGAACCGGCTCTGCACCCCCCACGACTGCATCGGCCCGCTGAGGCGCAGGAGCAGTACGTTCATGCGGTTGCCTCCTTGATCGGCTTCAATGTCGCCTCGACCCAGGCATCCAGATCTTTCACCTGAGCGCCCTTAAGCGCGTCCAATGCCAGGCCATCGTCCAGGGCCACAGCCGCTTTCGCCTTGATGAACTTCGTTCCGTAGACCGCGGAGAGCCGGCCCCAGTAGGCGTCGAGCGCCTTGACTGAAGGCGCCACCAGGCCGGAATCACGCTCGGCGCGCACCGGCTTCTCGAACGCGTTCGCCAGCGACCAGGCCGCGCCGCCGCTCCGCACCACTGCGAGCAGGAAGCTGGGCGGGTTTTGCGCTGCGAAGCCCGTTTGCTTGCCGGTGGGGATGGCTTCGACTGCTGCGCGCAGGAAACCCTCCACCGTGCGCAACGCCAGATCGCTATCCGCGCCCAGGTTCTTCACCAGTTGCTCCCAGTCCAGGCGCGCGTAACGGTAGAAGCACGCGCTGTTGTAGCCGGTGAAACCCATCATGCCCGCTCCCGTTTCCTCCCCCTGTACCACGTCATCAACTGCGGTGAAGAAATCCATCTCCATCGTCACGCGATGTGTCGAGATAGCGTGGGCCACCTGGCAAGCCGCATCGAGAATCTGTGTGGTGGGTTTGATGGCGAGCATACGACCGAACAACGCAACATCTGGAGCGCTCGTAATCTCATACTGGGTGAGTAGTTGCTTAACCAGACCAGCCATGAGTTTGTCCGCTTCCGCTGGTTGCTGCAAGACAATGGCCCAGTTCTGAACCAGCGTCGCTGCCACCTCTTGCAGTTCTTCCGGGCTGACATAGACCTGGATCGCTGTCTTGGCCTTCTCTTTGCCATCCATCTTCTGCGTATAAGCCTCGGCGAAGCGGACGGCCACCTCTCCCGCCTCTTTTTCTGGCTTACCGGCAGCAACCAGCGCCTTGCTCAGCAATCGTGTGATCCAACGAGTTCGTTTGCCAACCTCCACACGGGTCGTCTCGGCGAAAACGGGCGAGTTGCGGATGGCGCGCTTGATGCATTGCGAGGAGATGCGGGCGCGGCGCACGCCGCCGAACTCGTAGTCCTTCGGGTTGTTGGTGTCGTCGCGGTTCAGGTTGGCCGGCACGAAGTTCTGGATCAGGTGCAGTTCGATATACATGGGTCAATCCTCCTTGTTTTGGCTTTGATCTTGATCGGCGCTGCGGCCCCAGAAGGCGCGCGCCCATTGCTTTTGCACGTAGCCGGCCGGATGACCCCAGGCCAGCACATCAGCGAACAGTTGATGCCAGTCTACCGGCACCTCTTTTGATGCGAGGAAGCTGATCGCCTGTCGCAGGTAGAACGGCAGATCGTCCGGGTGTGCGGTCAGCAGCGCAGTGAAGCGCCGTTCGATAGCGGTGTTGTCGCCGTTCGGATCTCGCGTCTGGCGAAACGCCTGGCCCAGGTTGCCGCTCCCGTCGGGGTCAGGGTGAAAGGCGAAGAGGGCCGCCACCAGGTAGTGGGCCGCCTCGCGCCAGGCCGATGGCTCGGCCGGCAGCCAACGGACGACGTAGGGATACATCTCGCGTGCATCGCCGGGCGGCTGGCCCAGTCCTCGGCGCAGCGCGGCGAGCGCGCCGCGATCTTCACGCAAGCTTTCCAGGTAGGTGATAAAGGGGTGTGTTTGCGTCATTCGATCCTCCAGGTTCTCAGTCTTGTGCGGGCAACACCTTTGCCAGCCCCGCTGCCAGTTGATCGCGGCCATTCACGGCGGCTTTCAACGCCCGCGGGTCGGTCTCAACGTCCTCGGCCGCAGCCTTGAAGGCGTCCCAAGCCGTGCGCTTGAGGGTCTGCTGCCATTTGGTTAGCGTTGCTTCACGGTCGAGTGGCAGCTCTTCCAGCGCCAGGCGGAACGGTATCTCCAGCCGTGACCAGTACCGGCGCTCGACGCCCCACATCGCCGCCAACCGATTCATATCTTCGGGCGCGGGCTGGCGAGCGTTTTCGCTATCGGCTTGCGGCGCAAACACGAACGTCGCCATAGTGCGGGCCGCGCCCCAGAGCTGGCGGGCTACGTTTTCGGCTACTCCCAAGACATCATCGCGCAAGCTGTTTACCAACTGCTGATCTCGCAGATACACCAGCGGCAGCGACAGATGCTCGGTGCGATAGAACTCCACTTTGGCCTGGTCGTTCGCCATTCCCAGAGCCAATGTGCGCCGCGTGCCACGGGGCAGGTAGCCTTCGCCGACCAACTCCGCCAACCAGGCGAAGGCGCGTGGCGCATGGGCGCTGACCGAATCCAACTGGAACAGGGTAGCGCTGTCCCGCCATAGGGCGCGATCCTCATTGAACCGCAGCGGCAGCAGTCCGCGTTTCTCATCGCGACGATACGGCTTCATCGGGTCGGGGATGCCCTCGCCCAGGCGCAGCCCTGGGGCCAGCGTCATCTGCCGGATCACAACCCCGTCGTCGGTCGCCTCTGGCAGCAGAAGGATGCGCCGGTTCTGCCAGGTGAGATAGTCCAGGTAGCCGCGCGGGATCGAGCGGTCGCCTTCGAAGGGATCGGCCATCTCCCACGCCGGCCGGTCGTCGGGCCGGCGTGGCAGCGGGTGATCGTTGTCGTAGCGCAGCAGATTGAGCAGCAGCGTCTCGAACACGGTTCCGCCCTGCACCAGAAAGATGATGCCGCGGGCACATGAGCCATCGGTGAATTTCTGCGGCAAACCGCTCAGGCCTGCCAACCCGAACGCTTGCGCCGCCACCAGAAAGCGGGCGGCTTGCGGTGGGTTCAGCGTCAGCCCACCCTCGTCGGTATGGTGATCGAAGAGCGTGGCATTGTTGCCCGATGCCACCTCATGCACCAGGCTGGTGAGCGACTTCCGCTTGACGCGTTCGTCTGCGGCCTGGTAGAAAGGCCGCGTCGGATGAAACAGATCGAACCGTTCCCGCCACTGCGCAAAGTACCCATCCAACGCCCCAGGGTCAAAACGTCCCGCCTGCCACAGCACATGCCAGGCGTCATAGTCTGGCGGCCCGAAGTCTCGGTGCAGGATCGCCAACAGCAGGCGGTGCAGCGCAGCCGTCACCAGCGGCGATTCGCCGCCCAGCTCGCGCAGCTCGTGCGCCTGCGCCAGCGCGTCGCGCAGGCCCAACTCGATCGCCGTGCCATCCCGCTTAAGGCACGGTATCCAGGGTTGACTGATCAAATCGAACGATGCGGTCATGGCGTCTCCCTTCAGGCTCATTTTACGTGCCAAGCACTTTCAAGTGTGCCTGGCACGCCCATACGCTCTATCCCTTCAGAATCTCCAGCCCCAAATCGCGGCTGAGGCGCAAGGTATACGGCGTGCCGGCCAGTGGGCACGATCCGTTCACGAAGATGGCAACTCGGTGATTGTTCAGCAACGAGTGCTCGCGCCAGCCAGAGGGAACTTCTTGCTTGAGATAATACTCGAAAATGCTGCGCTGCGATAGCGAGACCGTGTGGCGGGCCAGGTGTCCGGTCAACTCGACATCCGGCTTCTGCTCCAGTTTCACGGCCTTGCCTGTACCATTTGGCTCCGTATTCAGATCTGCCCCGACAGCGTGCAAGCAGACCACGTCAATGCTGGGATCACCCAGGCGGGTGAGCGCCTGGAAGGTCTCGTTCACCGCGGGAGCGTCTTCCTCCAGATCGGCGTTGGAATCAACCAACAGTCGCTCATCATGCGGCGCACGGATCAGCCGCTTGCGCGCCTCGAAGACCTCCTTGTCATCGCCGCGCGTCATCTTCTGCCGCGTCTGCGCCAGTTTCGCCGCCCAGGATGGCGACAAGCCGTCAGGCACCTTCTCTCCGTACACGGCCTCAATCAGGTCAGACGGTTCTTCTTGCGGCAAGATCAACCGGTCGCGTCCCTGCAACGCCAGAAGCGAGCGCAACAGGACATACGACTCGTAGACGTAGGCGTCGCTGCCGAACTCGGGAAACTCCTCCGCTTCGTCCACGGCCACCAGCAAGCGCGCCGCGGCAACCGGCGCTGGGCGATACGGGCGTGGATGCCGGTGCAACCGCCCCGCCCGTTGCAGTAAAAGGTCCACGGGTGCCAAATCGCTGATCATCATATCGAAGTCCAGATCGAGGCTTTGCTCGATCACCTGGGTGGCGACAACAACGGCTTTCTGCGGTCGTTTACCTCCTTTGCCGAATCGGCCCAACACCTCCCTTTCAGTCTGATCGCGCCAGGCAAAGGGAGTGCGGGCGTGGAAGAGGATCAGGTCGCCCTCCTCCACCAATTTCGCATCACACACCGCCCGATAGACCTCCTGGCTGCGCGCGACAGTGTTGCAGATCACCGCCGCGCAACCACCCTCGCGCAGCGCGTCCTGCAATCGAGCCACGATGCCCACAGGATCGCGTCGAATCCATTCCAGGGCCACCGCTCGATTCTCAGCCTTGGGCAGCGGGGTTACACCAACCTGACCGCCCGCAGCCCACGTAATGGCAGGATACGCCGCAGCCAGCACCTCGACTGCGTTCCCTGCATACGCCTGCACCAGATCTCGCCGCGTTTGTGCGGGCAGCGTGGCCGAGAGCAGCACGACTGACGTTCCCACTGCGCGCAGCCAGCCCAACAACTGCTCAAACAAGGTTGACATGTAGGTGTCGTAGGCGTGTACTTCATCGAAGATCACGGTCTTGTGGCTCAATCCGAACAGGCGCACGAAGAAATGACGGGTTTGCAGGACGCTGATCAACGATTGATCCACCGTGCCCACGCCGAACGGTGCCAGCAGGCTGCGTTTGCGCGGCAAGAACCATGCCATCGAGCGCGTCGAGGCGCTGGCCCGTTCATCGTCCGAAACGATTTCGGGTGGCGGCGTTTCGGCCAGCCAACGCGCCTGGCTATGTACCAACAGCGGCTCGATGACATCTGCGCCGTAGCGTGAGCGCAGCACAGCCGCCACGCGGCCGTGCATCTGATTGCTGGTCGCCATCGTCGGCATCGCCACGTACAGCCCACGCTGCTGCTCACCCTGCGCCCACCGATCGGCCAGATACAACGCAGCCTCGGTCTTGCCGGAGCCGGTCGGCGCTTCGATCAGCACCAGCGCTGGGCCATTCAGCTTCTCGGCCAGTTCCACCACCGTCTCTTGCATGGGGCTGGGAGGAAACGGGAACAACTCCTCGAAACGGCGCACCGTGGCCGGCGGCTGATAGCCTGTCCACTCAAGGTCGGCCAGCGCCCGTCGCGCCTGCCCCGCCGCTCGTTCGGCATAACGCCGCGGGTCGAGCGGCGGTTCAACATACGGGAAGTAGCTTTCTACCGAGCCGATCCAATCCGCCACCGAAGTCAGGCCCGAAAACAGCGTCAAGAAGACGTTTTCATCGGTGCGGTTGACAATCCAGACGGGTAGCGATGGCGGATCAAACACGTCCCGCAGCGTGCGAACAAGCTCCAGCCGGACGGCATCCCATTCTTTTCCGCCGACCTGATCCGGCTTCAGCCGATCCGTAGCTCCTGGCTGCGGCCACGCCCCATGATGCCCGCCGAGCGCCAGCGCGATCCGCTTGGCGGGTCGAGGCCCCAGTCCAGTTTGGGATTGCAGCGCATCTTCCAGCGCCAGGGTCGAGATCGTCCCGTGCGGGCTGAATTCTTGGGAAAAGAGCTTGGGGAAGGGCAGACCTGCCGCCGCCAGCCTGGCTTCCAGGGGTTTGACCTGGCGTTGGAACGCCGGGCTGGCCTTGCCCAGGTCGTGCAGCGCCGCCCAGAAAGCCAGCAGCCGACCAGTGGCTTCTGTATCCAGCCCCAACGCGTTGGCAAACTGACCACGCAGGCTATCGGTCAGCACCTCACGCCAAAGCGCCTGCGTCACCTGTCCCACATCGAGCATGTGACAGATCAAGGGATGCATCCGACCGGTCTTGCGTTCTGCTTTGGCCCACAGCAGTTGATAAAGCGGCGGCTTGGGCAGCTCGGCAACGTTGTAAAGCGCAGTCAACCGTCGAACCTCTTTTTCCAACACCTCGCGCAGTTCTGGTGGCCCCACCGCCTCCACATCCGCCCCCCACCCCCTTATCCACGGAACCATCTCCTGTACCTCGGCCACGCGCGCCCGCCACAGCAGCGAGCCGTCGGCCTGCTCCTCGATCTGCTGCGAGGGGTGCCAGCGCGTCTCGCGCACCCGCAGCGCCACGCGGGGATGGAAGCGCAGTGTCACCTCCACCGGCGCCTCGTCGCTGTACCAGATGCCCCAGGCGTCCCGCAGCAGCACGCCGGGGTCGAAGTCGGCCGGGATCTCGTAGCGGTCATGGGTGATGGCCGCGGCGCGGATGCGCTCGATCTTCAGCGTGCGCAGCGCGGGCGGCAGGGTCGCGCCCGCGTCGGCCGCCTCCCGCCAGCCGATGGCGTGCGCGGTCTGGCCCACGGCATACGGTTCGATGAAGTAGGGCGAGAAGAGATAGTCGCTGATCTTGCCGTCCCCCTTCTGGTGGCTGAGCCGCACCTTGCGCCCGGCCGACCACGCCTCGGTCAGCGTCTCCAGCACCTTCAGGTAGACCGGATCGCGGAAGTTGGCGTCCTCGTCCATCACGTCGGCCGAGCGCAGCAGGTGACCGCTGACGTTCCGATCCAGCCGCGCCAGCGCCACGCCCAGCTTGCGCAGCGCGGACGCGGCGTGCGGGTTCTGCTTGTCAGTGCGCGTCGCCAGCAGCCGCGTCGCCAGGTGGATCGCCATCACCTCGTGCAAGCTGAATGAGGTCTTCGTCAGGTCGGCGTTGCGATCCAGCTTCAGCTTGTTGCCATCCAGGTCGTCTTCGTAGATGCTCTTGGGCAGTTGATCGTGGGCGAGGTACTTGGTGATCGTCGAGCGGTTGAGGCCCAGCCGGCGTGCAATCTCGGCGCGGGTGAGGCCTTCGGGGTGCGCCCACAGCAGTTTCTCGATCTGCAACAGACGCTGAGCTTTTTCCTGAGCACGATTCATGGGTGTCATCTCCGACAACAGGTGTCCAGGTTTGCCCCATTATACCACGCTCGCGCGCCGAATTCCGCAACAAATCGCGAACTCGCCCCCAGGTTCACCGCCGAAATGGCCACAATCCGCCCTTGCGGTCCTCGCTGAGCAGATAGCCCGCCTCCTCCAACGCCGGCAGCGCGCGCGTCACGCTGGAACGCGGCGCTGCGAGCTGCTTGGCGATCTCGGCCGGCCGGACGCCGGGGTGTTGGCTGATGTAGTCGTGGATCTGTTCTAACCGCTGCGGATCCGTTTGCCGTCCCATATTGCCCTCCTGTAGGCTGGTGTCTGATCTTGACCCCAGTCTACAGGTGGCGTGTTGCCGGTATGGCAACACGCAGCATGGAGGCCCCCTTCAGGGGAACTGGGGCAGCGTTCTGCAGCCCCCTTGCAGAGGGCTCGACCGTGGTGGCCGGTTGCCCATGCCGGCCGCGGCGCCAGCCTGCCCTGGCTGCGCCATGCAGGCCAGGGCGCGCAGCCTCCCCGTGGGACGGCGGATGAAAAGCTCACGCCAAGGCGCAAAGAGCGCAAAGAGCAGGGCGGTTCTGCCAGTCATCTTCGCGTCTTGGCGTCTTGGCGTGAGACCGGTGCGGCGATCTTCAGGCCAGCCGCTTTGGTTCCTGGCGGGCCTGTTACCGCGCCGCGGCCATTGGTCAAATCGCAGCAACCTGCCCTATAATAGCGCCTGTACGATCATCCTCTCTGCAGGAGGCGACATGGCAGGCTGGGATACCTTACCGAATCTGATCCGCGAGGAAGTCAATCAACGGGCGAGCGAGGGTTGCGATGTCACAGGCTTTGCGGAGCGCGTGGCCGCGGCCGGCGCCGACGAAGCGCATCTCATGGCCCTCTATCGCGAACTGATGGCGCTGCCGATCCGTCCCGATTTCCCCTTCAGCGAGCCGTCCGATCTGGCCGCGATCCGCAGCCAGCGGCCCCCGACCCCGCGGCCGCCGGCCGCCAGCCTGATGAAGGGCGCCTGGATGGACAGGTTCGACGGCGCGTGGTTGGGACGGTGCGCGGGCTGCGCATTGGGCAAACCGTTGGAGACCGGCCCCTACTTCCACGGCGCCGACGGCCGGCCAGGCTGGCTCAACGTCAAGCTCTGGTTCGAGGGCGCGGATGCCTGGCCGATCCGGGGCTACACGCCGGGCCGCTCCCGCGCGGCCGAGACGCACGGCCTCTACGTCCGCTGCCCCAACAGCCAGGCTGAGAAGATCCGCTTCATGGAGTCAGACGACGACATCCGCTACACCGTGCTGGGGCTGGCGATGGTCGAGGAGCGCGGGTTCGACTTCGACGCCTGGGACGTGGGCCGGCTGTGGCACAACCGGCTGACCTATCGGCAGGTGTGCACGGCCGAGACGCAGGCCTACCTTAACTTCGCGCACGTCACAGCGCACGTGCAACCCACACGGCCGGCCGATCCGAGCGCCAGCCTGGCATGGGTGCGCACCCATCTGAATCCGTATCGCGAATGGATCGGCGCGCAAATCCGCGTGGACGGCTATGCCTACGCCGCGGCCGGCCGGCCCGAGCTGGCCGCAGAACTGGCCTGGCGCGACGCGTCACTCTCGCACGTCAAGAACGGCATCTACGGCGCGATGTACGTGGCCGCGCTGATCGCCGCCGCGTTCGTGGAGCATGATGTCGAAAAGCTCATCCAGATCGGCCTGGGTCAAATCCCAGCCAACTGCCGGCTGGCCCACGACGTGCAACGGGCCGCGGAGATGGCTCGCCGCGCCGCCGATCAAGTCGAGCTGGTGGGCCAGGTGTGGGATGCATTCAACCACTACCATCCGGTGCACACCAACAACAACGCGGCCCTGGTCACGGCTGCGCTGATCTTCGCCCGCGGAGATTTCGAGCAGGCGATCGCTACCGCGGTGCTCGGCGGGTGGGACACCGACTGTAACGGCGCCACCGTCGGCTCGATCATGGGTGCGCTGCTCGGCGCCTCGGCCTTGCCCAGGCGGTGGATCATGCCGCTCAACGACACGCTCTACGCCGAGGTGATGGGCTTCCATCCGATCGCAATCTCGGAGTGTGCGCGGCGCAGCTACGAGGCGTTCCGCAAGCTGGCAGACGGGTGAGGCGGAGGTTGGGGTTGAGGCCGAAGTTGAGGTTGAGTTGCTCATGCCGCGGCCGGCGCCACGGGGGACGAAAACGTTCGTAGTAACGACTTCAGTCGTTCGGCGCGGGCCACGGCGACTGAAGTCGCTACTACGAACCCGCCCATTTGCAGGCCAGTTCACGAAGGAGGACAGAGATCACCATGCTCTTTCGCGGTGTCCGCGGCGCGCGTAGTGCTCTGAAGCGCGTGATGCCCCTGGCTCTCTATCATCTCATGCGGAAGGGATGGCGCCGGGCGCGGCGCCTGCTGCCTCTGGCCCTGGCCGCGCGAGCTTATGGCGGCGTTCCTGGTCGCATCCACAACGAGGACTACATGTTGGCGTCGCCGGCCCAGGAGGATCTCCAGCGCTATGTGGCTGTGGGCCTCTCGGCCATGGCGAACATCGAGGCTGCGCTGCACGCGGCCGGCCGCGAGTGGGTCGATGTGACCGCGTGCCTCGATTTCGCGTGCGGCTACGGCCGCGTGTTGCGGCGGCTGGCGCAGCGCATCCCGCCCGCGCAGATCACCGCCTGCGACGTTGACCGCCAGGCGGTGCGCTTCTGCGCAGCCGAGTTCGGCGCGGAGCCGTTGTTTTCGCACGCTGACTTCCGCGCGGTCACGTTTCCGCGGCGCTACGATCTGATCTGGGTCGGGTCGCTGTTCACCCATCTTCCCATCGCCAGGGGCCGCGACCTGCTCGCCGTGCTGGCCGAGACAACCGCACCGGCCGGGCTGCTGATCTTCACGACCCAGGGCGAAAGCTGCCTCGATCGGCTGGCGAGCTATGGCCCGGAGTTCGCGGGGCTGGAACCGGCTTTTCGCGGCGGGGTCGCCGGCCAGGGCGCCTACTTCGCACCCTATCGCGGAGGCGAGGGGTTGGGCATCGCGATCCATCGGCGGGACTATCTGCGCCAATTCATCCAGGCGCAGTTCGCCCCCGCGCTCCGGCTCGTTCATTTCGTCCCGGCCGGCTGGGACGATCACCAGGATGTGTGGGCATGGCAGAACATCGCTTGACTGCCAGGGCGTTCCATCTGTCGTCAGGCGCGTTGGGCTTGCCTGTGGTATTGCTGATCGCCCTGGCGGTCCGCGCTTGGGACCTGGCGCGAGAAAGCCTGTGGTTCGATGAAATCCTGACGGCCGGGCTGGCGCGTGGCCCGCTGGCCGCTATTGCGCCCATTCTGCTGCGTTACGACATCCACCCGCCTTTGCACTACTATGCTGTTTGGGCTTCGCTGCGCCTGTTCAGCGGGCCGGGCGTCGAGATCGCCGCGCGTCTGCCTTCGGTGTGGGCGAGCGTCGCAGCCGCGGGCGTGCTCTACGCGCTCGTGCGGAGCCTCTGGCGGTCCGCCAGAGGCCGCGCTGTCGGCCTGGTCGCGGCGGCGCTGTTCGCCCTGACGCCGTTCCAGGTAGAATATGCGCAGGAGGCGCGGCATTACGCCTTTCTGGTGTGCTGGACGCTGGTTGCAGCCTGGGGTCTGACGATCGCGACCCAACGCGAGCGGACAGCAGAGCCGTCTGCGCCGCGCTATATGGCATGGGCGCTTTGGTTGATCGGCGGCGCGGCCGCGCTCTATACCCACTACTTCGCCGTCCTGCCGCTGGTCGGCCTGGCGCTCTATGGGGCATGGTCCGTGTCATGGTCATTGCCCCGCGACCCGCGGCGCTTCGCTCTGTATCTCGTCGTGATGGCGGCGCCCTTCGTGTTCTTCGCGCCCTGGCTGATCCAGGGCGGACAACAGCTCGCGCAGATGACTGGCCGGTCGGGCAGCGCAACTGAGGCGGCAACCGCGCGCCTGTTCTCCCTCCCACTGCTGCGGGAACTGGCGTACGCGCTGGGCGCGGGGGCTGCCTCTCCCTGGCGCAAAGGCTTCGTGCTGCTGGCCGTGTTGGGCGTCGCCGGCCTGCTTCTCGGCCGCGAGCGGCGCGTCCTGCGTTTCGTTGTCTTGTGGTTTCTGCCGTCGGCTGTGTTTCTGCTCGTCATGCCGCGCCAGCCGATCCCCTATCGCTACTTCATCTTCTGGGGGCCGATGTTCTCGCTTCTGATCGCGGCCGGCGCCGGCTGGCTGGCTGGAGTCATCGCCGGCCTGGTCAGGCGGCCGGTCTGGCGCGATGCCGGCGCCCTGTTGCTGGGCGGCCTGGCCTGTCTGATGCTGTTGCCAGGTCTGCGCGCCTACTACGCGATCCACAAGCACGACTGGCGTGGGCTGGCGCGCCTGGTAGAGTCGGCGCCGCCGATCCCGCTCTATGCGCCGTGGATGCCAGAGGTGGCCAGCTTCTATGCGCAACCAGAACAGCGGCCGCTCATCCGCGATGCTCGCCAGCCAGACGAGCTGCGCAGCCAGTTAGCCGGCCAGCCGCGCGCCTGGTTGGTCGTGAACAACATCCAACGCGCCTTCGACCCCGAAGATAAGCTGAGCGGCGCCTGGCGTCCCCTGCCCCACGTGGATCTGGCGCTGTGGGGCGACCTGCACCTGGTCTACGTGGGCGATCAGGTGGCGCCGGCGACGCTGGCGGCCGAAGTCGAGCGGCTGCCGTTGCCAGCGGCCGCGTCGGTGTGGACCAGCCTGGGCCGCGCCTATCGCCAGGCCGGCGATGGCGTTGGCGCAGAGCGCGTCCTGCGCCGCGCCGCGCAACTGGCCGCGGCCGAGCATGATCCTCTCGCCATGCGCGAGGCGGCAGGGGAGCTCAGGCTGCTGGGCCTGCACCGCGCAGCGATCGATCTCTATCGCTCGGTCCTGGCGCGGATGCCGAACGACATCCAGACGCAACTGGGACTGGCAGCGAGCGCGGTCGCTCTGCAACGCGCCGAAGAGGCGCTGCTCATCCTGGCCGCCCTGCCGCCCGCGGAGGCCGCCCAATACTGGCCGGCGCGCCTGGCCGGCGAGGCGTATCGGCAGCAGGGACGGCTGGCCGAGGCGCTGGCGCAGTTCCGCCTGGCGCAGGCGGCCAATCGGTCCGATCCTGACATCTGCGCGCTGCTGGCGCTGACCAGCGAGGAGAATCAGGACCGCGAAACCGCCGCTTTCTGGTGGCGGCGCTACCTGGAGCTGGCGCCGCAGGGCCCCTTTCGGGCGGCGGCGTGCCGATCCCTGGGCGACGACCCAGGTTCTGTGTGTCCTGCTGGCAAGTAGACTTCTCGCCATTGAGGTATCCAGATGACGCGAGTCAGTGCGCCAACCCAACCAGCCGACAGACCGCGGAGCGTCCCGCTCGGTTGCTTGGGGACGCGGGCTATTCTGATCGCGGTGATATGGCTGGGCCTGGTGTTGCGTCTCTATCACCTGGATAGCAACAGCCTTTGGGCTGACGAGGTCGTCACTGAAATCCTGATCAGGATGCGCCCACACGTCATGCTGGAAATCATACATCGCTACGACAATCATCCGCCCCTATTCTACGCGTTGACTTCTGTCAGCAGGGTTTGGGGAGATTCCGATTTTGCGGCGCGCCTGCCAGCAGCTCTTGCAGGCATCTTGAGCGTCCCGGCCGTATTCGTCCTCGCGCGGCGCTTGCAGATGAGCACAGTCGCCGGCCTGATGGCCAGCCTCCTGCTTGCGACCATGCCTTTTCACCTGCGCTTCTCACAGGAAGCGCGCTCCTATACGACGGCGATCCTGTTGCAGATCATCGCGCTCTATTGGCTGTATCGCAGTCTGTCCACGGATGGCAGATGGTCATGGCTATGGTATGTCCTGGCGATGATCGCGGGCCTATACACCCACTACTTCGCCTTCCTCTGGCTGGCGGCCCAGGCAGGCTTCGTGTTGCTCACTTGTCTGGCTATCTTGCTTCGGCGGGATGGGTCTGACCGGCCGGCCCCCTTGAGACGGTTGGCCCTGCCTTTCGCAGCTTCGTTTCTCTTGTGCGCCGTGGCCTATCTGCCCTGGTATCGGAGCCTGCTCCTCCACACCCAGCTACTGGCGGGCCTGGCGCGCCTGCCTGGAACAGCTCCGAAACCTCATGATCTGACCATTCTGGTCTCTTTCTGGCGGGGCATTGCTGAGCAGCAGCATGCCTTTGCCCTGGCCCTGCTTGCAGCGGCGATAGCTGGGGTCGGCGTGGGTTTGTTCCGGCGCCGCTTCGATGCAACGACCTATCTGATCCTGAACCTGCTTGTTCCTGCCCTTGCGTTAACAGTCGCATCATCCGCGCCTTACTTCGATGTCAAGTACCTCTTCCCGATCGTGGCGCCAGTGCTGCTGATGGCTGCCCAGGGCTCTTCGTCGGTGTACGACGTCGTGGCGGCCGTTGGCAAGAGAGTCTCGCGTTCTGCCGCGGCAGGGCTGGCGCTCCTCGGTGCAGCGGTATTGATGGTATCGCTCAGTCCAGCCTACTACCGCTTCCAAAAGGAGGACTGGCGAGGCGCCGCCAGCTACCTTGCGGCTCACGTGCTTCCCCAGGATGTGATCATCGGCGACGGCATCTTCGGTGACAGGGGAGGTGGAGACGCGCTGCGCGTCGTGCAGGGGTTAGGCTACTACCTGCGCAGCCCGACAGCGGTGATCAAAGCGGAGCTGGAGCTGGCCGATCACCTCCCCGGCGACCAGAGAACGGCCGGCGCAGCCTGGGGGGTGATCTGGTATCAGGGCCAGCTCAAGGACCGGGCATCGCTATCAGCCAGGCTGGCGTTTGTGGACTTCAACAACCTTGTGCTCTTTCGGCTGCAACGGCCATCAGGCCAGGTTTGGCAGGATGCCGCCGCGATACTGGAGGCCATGCTAGAGCTCCAGCCGCTTGCCGAGACCCATGCGGATTTGCACCTGGCCTTGATGCGGCTCTACACCAACATCGGTGAACCTGGTCGGGCTGCGAGTCACGCTGATGCCGCGCAGGTTCTTATCCCCAGGGGTGATTCCAGGCTCGGCGTTCTGGCCAATCGCGAACGCTCCCATGTGCTGGGCGCCGCACGTGAAGCTGCACGGGGCAGCGAAGTGCAAGCGGCTCGTTCGCTCTATGCCCAGGCATTGGCGGCCGCAGACGATCCCGGGCCGCGCTTCGACATCTTGCTGGAGTGGGGCATCTTCGAGCGGTTCCAGGCCAATCCCCAACGCGCTATCGAGCTGCTGGAACAGGCCCTGCTGCTGCAACCCGATCACGGGGAGGCCCATGCCAACTGTGGCGCCGTCCTCCTCGATGCCGGCAGACTGGACGAGGCCATTCGGGAGTTTGCCTTCGTCATCGGCAAGAGCCCAGATCACTATTGGGCGCACTACTATTCGGGCGTCGCCTATTATCGCAGTTCTCGGCTGCCTGAGGCGATAGCTGCCGCGGAGCAGGCCGCCCGACTGCCGGTGGATGCAGCCTTGCGTAGTCAGGCGGCCCAACTGGCCGTGGAAGCGGTCATTCAGATGGGGGATTGCACACAGCTTCGACGTATCGCTCAGAGGTATCAGCCCCTTCCGCCTTCTCAGCAGGAAACAATCGCCGGGATACTGGCGAGCTGTCCGTGAGACCGGTTTGGCAGGAGTCAACGTGCACATGATGGCGCGAGATGCGAAAGGATCTCCATGAAGATCGCCATGCTCGGCACGCGCGGAGTGCCGGCCAGCTATAGCGGGTTCGAGACCTATTATGAGCAGTTGGGCGCGCGCCTGGTCGCGCGCGGACACCAGGTCACGGTCTATTGCCGGACGCACCACATCACCTACGCTCAGCCCACCTATCGCGGGATGCGCCTGGTAAAGCTGCCGACCATCGCCAACAAATACCTGGACACGATCGTCCACAGCCTGCTCTCCTCGCTGCACGCGCTGACGCAGGGGTATGACATCTGCTTGTACGCGATCGCGGGCAACAGCCCGGTGACATGGATTCCGCGCCTGGCGAGCCAGGCGACGGTGCTCAACGTGGACGGCCTCGACTGGAAGCGCGCCAAGTGGCCGGGGCCAGCGAAGGCCTACATCCGCTTTGCGGAGCGGCTGGCCACGATCCTGCCCACGGTCTATCTGACCGATTCGCGGGTCGTGCAGGCCTACTATCGCGACGCCTACGGCAGCGAGCCGCCCTACATCCCCTATGGCTCCGACGTGCCGGTCGTGCCGCCAGGCGCGACGCTGACGCAGTTCGGGTTGGCCCCGCGCGGCTACGTGCTGTTCGTGGGCCGGCTGGTGCCGGAGAACTGCGCACACCATCTCGTCGAGGCGTTTCGTGAGCTGGAGACCGACCTGAAGTGCGTCATCGTGGGCGATGCGCCCTATGCCGAGGAGTACATCCGCGGCCTGAAGATGACCGATGACCCGCGCGTGATCTTCACCGGCTATCAGTTCGGACAGGCGTATCACGAGCTGGGCTCGCACGCGGCGATCTTCGTGGAGACATCGGGGGTGGGCGGCACGCATCCGGCGCTCGTGGAGGCGATGGCCTTCGGCGCCTGCGTGGTGACGCACGACACGGCCGAAAACCTGGAGACGATCGGGGATGCGGGTTTCAGCTACGACGGCGCCCGCGGGGGCGACGCGCTGCGGCCGGTGCTGGCGCGGCTGCTGGCTAATCCCGCGCTGGTTGACGACTATCGGCGGCGGGCTGCCGCGCGGGCCGCGGCGATCTACAGTTGGGAGGCCGTTACCGATAGTTACGAGGCGTTGTTCAGAAGCTTGGTGCGGAGGTAACTCCATGCTATACTGAGCACGCTTGGGCCGCAACGAAGCGGCGTCTCTTCCTCTCCGTTCTGGCCAGTCTCCTGACCTGGCCAGGCTGGTGAACGGACGAGGCTGCCTATGCGAGGTGCTCATGCGTAAACAAGACCCGAACGTCGCGGCCGGCCTGCTGCTGGCCGATCTGTCGCTCACTCTAGTCGCCCTCTATCTGGCCGCCCTGGGCCGGCTGCACCTGCCCTATGGCGTGCGGCTGACCCCTTTCTACGTGGACTTACCCTGGTTGGTCTACGTGATGGCCGCCCTGGTCTGGCTATCGGTGTCCGCCTGGTTCTCCGTCTATACGCCTCGACGCCGCGCCCCCGTGCTGGGCGAGGCCTGGACCATCGGCCGGGCGGTGCTGTTGAGCAACCTGGCGTTCGCCGGGCTGTTGTACATCACCTTTCGCGATGTCCCCCGGCTGCTCTTCCTGTATTCTCTGTTCTTGCAGATGATCTTCCTGGTCGGCTTGCGGATGGCGATCGGCTTCTGGCAGCAGTTGCGCCATGCCGAAGGCCGCGGCACGCGCGTGCTCATCATCGGCGCCGGCAAGGTGGGGCAAGAGTTGGCGCAGCGCGTGACCGCGGGCGGGGAATGGACCCTGGTAGGCTACCTGGATGACGACCCGGCCAAACTGGGCGAGACCTTCGCCGGCGCGGCCGTGCTGGGTCCCACTGACCGGGCGACCAGGCTGATCGCTCACCACCGGGTGGAGGAGGTGATCTTCGCGTTGCCGTTGCGCGCGCACCGCTCACTGGAGGCGCTGGTCATCGCGCTGCGCAACATGCCGGTGCGTGTGCGCGTGGTGCCCGACCTGTTCGACCTGGCCCTCTTCCGCGCCACCATCGAGGACTTCGACGGGATTCCGGTGATCGGGCTGCGCGACGGTGCGATTGACCCCGCCAACCGGCTGGTCAAGCGGGTGCTAGATCTGGTCTGCGCGGGCATTGCCCTGATCCTGGCCGCGCCGATCATGCTGGTCATTGCGCTCATCATCCGGCTGGACTCGGCCGGCCCTGCGCTCTTCCGGCAGCAACGTGTGGGCGAGAACGGCAAGCTGTTCACGATCTACAAGTTCCGCTCGATGAGGGCCGACGCCGATGCTCGTCAAGCTGCGGGGCCGCGGCAAGAGGGCCTCCAGCCTCCCGAAAAACGCCCCGATGACCCGCGCGTCACGCGAGCGGGTCGTTTTCTCCGGCGCACCAGTCTGGACGAGCTGCCGCAACTGGTCAACGTGCTGCGGGGCGACATGAGCCTGGTGGGGCCGCGGCCCGAGCTGCCCTGGCTGGTGGAACGCTACGAGGCGTGGCAGCGCAGACGTTTCGCAGTGCCGCCCGGCATGACCGGCTGGTGGCAGGTCAATGGCCGCAGCGATCGGCCCATGCACCTGCACACCGACGACGACCTGTACTACATCCAGAATTACTCGCCGCTGTTGGATTTGCGCATCCTCTGGCGCACGATCGGGGTAGTGTTGCGGGGCAAAGGCGCCTACTGAAAAGCCTGGCGCCAGGCGGTCGATTTCAAGACAGTTGTTCATGCCGCGGCCGGCGCTACGGTCAGATGAAAACGTGGCGCAAGATGGCATCTTGCGCCACACCGCTGCTCGCGCCGGTTCCGTGCACGTCCGCGATCTTGCCTTCGGCGTCAACCACGAAGTGCGAGCGAATGAAGCCATCCACAAGCGGCCAGTTACGGCCAGATGCCGCGCGCCTGGATCGTCTCGGCGACCTTGTCTACCGCCAGCATCGAAGCCCCCAGCCGGAGCGACACGCCCTGGGTCTGCGAGAAATCCCAGACCTCCCGGAAGCTATGCTGCATGATCGCGGTGAGTTGCCGGTTCACCTCAGCCTCTTCCCAGAAGAAGCTCTGCAGATCTTGCACCCACTCCAGATAGCTCACCGCCACGCCGCCCGCGTTGGCGAGGATATCCGGTGCGACGATCACCCCGCGCTCCTCCAGGATCGCATCGGCCTCTTGCGTGGTCGGGCCGTTGGCGCCCTCGACGATGAACCTGGCCCGAATGCGGTCGGCGTTGTCCTGCCGGATCTGGTGTTCCAGCGCAGCCGGGATCAGCACGTCCGCCTGACATTCCAGGAGCTCCTGATTGCTCAGTCTCTCGACGCCGGCTGCCTGGTAGCCCGCCAGCAGGCGTTTGGGATGAGCTGCGACGTGCCGGTTGATGTCGGCAAGGTCCAGGCCGTGCGGGTTGCACAGACCGCCGCTCACATCGCTGACCGCTACGATGCGGCAGCCCATATCGTGCAAGATCGCTGCTGCGGCCTCGCCGACGTTGCCGTAGCCCTGGACTGCGACTGTCGTCTCGTCCAGACGCCGGCTGTGACGTTTGAGCAGCTCCGCGGTCACGATGGCGACGCCCCGGCCGGTCGCCTCCTTGCGGCCCTTGGATCCGCCGACGTTGAGCGGCTTGCCTGTGACGATCTCGGGCATCGCCGCGCCTTCCAGCATCGAGGCCGTGTCCGCAATCCAGGCCATGATCTGCGGGTTGGTGTTGACATCGGGTGCGGGGATATCGCGTCGAGGGCCGAGGATGGGCATGATCATGGCCGTGTAGCGCCGGGTCAGCCGCGCCAGCTCGTTTTGGGAGAACTCGGCCGGATCGCACGCCACCCCACCCTTGGCGCCGCCGTAGGGAATGCCCACCACCGCGCACTTCCAGGTCATCATGGCCGCCAGACCCTTGACTTCGTTGAGGGTCACGTCTGGGTGATAGCGGATGCCGCCTTTGCACGGCCCGCGGGCGCTGGAATGTTGGACGCGATGGCCTGTGAAGACCCTGATCCCGCCGTCATCCATGACGACCGGGATGGCGACGGTCAGTTCACGCTCAGGCTGGCGCAGAATCGCGTGGATGCCAGGATCGAGCCGCAGTCGCTCGGCGACAGCATCGAGCAGGCCAACCGCAGTATCCCATAAGTCCTGCCTGGTTGGCTCGGCTGCCGGCAGGCCCACCTGGAACCTGGGCAGCGTTTCCGTCAATGGGGTGTGCACGATCTCCTCCTTGATATCTACCGGCGCCAGATGGGCAGCGCCGGATGATGGAGCGAGGTGAGCAGCGCAGCATAGCCGACGCGCGCACTGACTTCCGCGTCGTCCACCACCTGCACATCGAGCAGCCGCGGCTGCTGCGGGCCAACCGTCCGCCGGGCCAGACTGCGATCGAGCGCATCCACCAGCGCGTCCAGCGCGTTGGTTTTCCTGCGCGCCCACACGATCAGATGGATGGCCGCCCCCGCGGCTGCGCCGAAGATGGTATCTTCGGGTGTGGCGTCGTCGTCGAACTGGTAGACGGCGCGGACTTCATCGTCCAGCGCGGCCAGATGCTCGCTTAGCGACCTGACCAGGCCGAACTCGTAGTGGCTGCAAGCCTTGCCCGCGCCCTGCCGCACCAGGGCCAGCGCGGCTTCCGGCCCGGCTACTCCCAGCCGTTGCGCGCAATAGGTCAGCGCCTCAGCCAGAATGGTCTCGGCCGTGGTGGCCGCATCCGGCAGCACGAACTCGGCAGGCAGCGTGGTCACAGAGGTGCGCAATGCAGTGTCAGACATATGTGATTCTCCCTTCGGGTCGCGAATTTATCGCTCAGGGTGTCCGCATCGGAACACGCCGTCAGGATAGCGCAGAAGGCATGAGAATCGCATAAAAAAGGCCGGCCACCTGATGAAAAGCGCATGAAAAAGCAGGGACGATGCCCGGAACAGCCGGCGCGCGCGGTCGTCCCTCAGGGCAGGCGCAAGGCCGCGCCCCTACTCGCCGGTACACACGAGATAGTAGCCGATGCCAGGCTGGGTGAGGATGTACTTGGGGTTGGCGGGGTCAACTTCAAGCTTGCGTCGGAGGTAGCGGATGTAGGCGCGCAAGTAGTCCAGGTCGTCGCGATACTCAGGCCCCCACACGCGGGTCAGCAGGTCCGCATGAGAGAGCACGCGACCGGCGTGGATCGCTAGTTGGTGCAACAGCGCGTATTCGGTGCGCGTCAACGCCACCGGCTGGCCGCGCACCTTCACACTATGACGTGCGAAGTCAATCTGAATCTCGCCGCAGGCGAACGCCGCGGTCACGGCCTCTTCGGGTCGCTGGCTGCGCCGCAGCACGGCTGCGACGCGGGCCGCGAGCTCCTTGGCGCTGAACGGCTTGGTCAGATAATCATCCGCACCAGCCTCGAATCCCGCCAGCACATCGCTTTCGGTGGCTTTGGCGGTCAACATGACGATCGCGACGTCCGAGAACTCGCGTATGCGCCGGCAAACCTCGTGGCCGTTGGGTCCGCTGCCAAGCAGGACGTCGAGCAAGATCAGGTCGGGCTGTTCCAGCGCGACCATCTCCAGCACCGACGCGCCGCTGGCCGCAGCGACCACCTGGTAGCCGACCGCCTTGAGCACTTCCGAAACCAGCCGCACGACGCGCGGCTCATCGTCAACCACCAGGATCTTCCGACCGCGAGCCTGCTCTGCGCTACTCATGCTGCCCTCCGGTTGAGCCGTCCTCTGCCGCGTCGTTGGAACCAGAACGGGGCAGTGTGAAGTAGAACGTTGTGCCCTGACCTACGACGCTTTCGGCCCAGATGCGGCCGCCGTGCGCTTCCACGATCGTGCGCGCGATCGGCAGCCCCAAACCTGTGCCGACGACATGCCGCCCCAGGCCGGAACGAATGCGGAAGAACTTCTCGAAAAGCCGGTTCAGGTGTTCCGGCGCAATTCCTTCGCCCTGGTCCGCCACGCTGATGACAACCTCGTCAGGCAAGACCTCGCCGCGCACCACGACCAGCCCACCGTTGGGTGAATACTTGACGGCGTTGTCCAGCAAGTTGCGCAACACCTGGCGGATGCGCCGCGGATCGGCGTCCAGGACCGGGAACTGCGGCGCGATGTCCACCAGATAGCGATGCTTTCGGCTCAGGTGCGCGATCTCTTCCAGAACTTCTCTGGCCAGACGCGATGCCTGAACAGGCTGCACCTCCAGCTTCAAGAACCCCGCGTCAATGATCGAGGATTCGAGCAGATCGTGAACCAGGTCTTGCAGAACATCGCATTCCTCGTCAATGATCTGCAGAAACTCGCGCTGCGTCTCAACGCTGAAGCTGGCGTCATCCATGAGCAGTGCGGTGGAATAGCCTTTGATGGAGGTTAGCGGCGTGCGCATCTCGTGCGCCAGGGTGGAGATGACCTCGGCTTTGAGCCGATTGGCCTCGCTGAGAGAGCGGATGGCATCCAGTTCCTGGCGCAGGCGGGTGTTTTCGATGGAGAGTGCAAGCAGATCGGCGATTGGCTCAAGAAAGGCCAGGTCCCCCGATGTGAAGCTGCCGGACTGCCGAAAGCTCTCAAGGAGCAGCACGCCGATCTTGACCTGGCTGTTGATGAGCGGGATGCAAACGCTGCTCTGGGGCATGGTTTTTCTGACCGCAGCCGCGGTCAGAATGGCACGATTGGCCGGCGTCAGGGTGGACATGGCGGCCGCCGTGATCTCGGGTGTGGGGTAAAGCTCGGTCTTGCCGGTGGAGAACGCCTTGCCTGTCCTGCTTTCGTTGGGGGCAATGCGCAGTTTCCGCAAGATGCCCAGATCGTAGCCCTGCGCAGCTTTCGGCTTCAGGCAGCCCTCCGCGGGATCGTATAGCAATAAGATGCCCGCCTCGGCCGTCTCGAGCGTCTCTACCAGGCTGACCAGCAGCTTCGATACCATGGCGTCCAGATCATGCTCGGTCGCCAGAATGCTGGCGATCTCGAACATGGTGGAAAGCCGGTGATCTGCGCTATCGGAACCCCCCGGATGTGACGGCAAACCATCGTCGCTGATGCGCCTGTCGGCGTCTGCCATGCGTTACACCTCACTGCGTTGTGCGATGACCCAGCATATCATCCGCAGGGCCGGGCTGTCAAATTGACTTCTTTCTGCGTTCGCGCTATACTGCAATCAATCTGATTCATTCGATGAATTAAAATAATCGGACAGCCCGGTGCATCGGATCATGGTCATTTCCCAGATAGATTCTGAGTTCCTGCGCTACCTGCTCACCAACGGCGGAGAGCCGGGCGCGCGCTTGCCGACCCTGGAGGAGATCAGCGCGACGACGGGGGTCAGCGTGGGCAAGCTGCGCGAGCAGCTAGAAGTGGCGCGGATGCTGGGCCTGGTGGAGGCCAGCCCGCGTCGCGGCATCCGTTGTTTGGGCTATAGCTTTCTGCCAGCCGTGCGCCTCAGCCTGAAGATCGCTTTGGCCATAGATCACAAGCTGTTCTACGCATACAGTAGCCTGCGTGTGCATCTGGAGACCGCGTTTTGGGATGAGGCGGTGGGGTTGCTGGAGGATGGCGATAAGGCGCGCCTGGCAGAGCTGGTGGCGCAGGCTACGGTCAAGCTCGGTCAGGAGCGCATTCAGATTCCACATCTCGAACACCGCGCTTTTCATCTGACCATCTTCAGCCGGCTGAACAATCCCTTTGTCCAGGGGCTGCTCGAGGCCTATTGGGACGCCTATGAGATGGTTGAGCTTGACACCTACGCCGACTACAGTTATCTGCGGGATGTTTGGGACTATCATGGGCGGATCGTGGCCGTGGTGGCCGCGGGCGATCATGCCGCCGGCAAGCAGCTCCTGGTCGAGCACATGCGTTTGCTGGACCGGCTTGGCGTAGCCCATGAAGCGCCTACACAAAAAAGGAGAACTCTATGACTGTCGTACTGGAAAAAGCTCCGCCAGAGGCGACGGAGCGGCGAGAGGATGTGATCGCCGGCCCTGGGCCGAAGATCGACAACTTCTCGATCAACTTCGCTACGGTCAACGGCTCCGGCAGCCAGACGAGCAACGGCGTGCTGTTGCGCGCCTTGTTCAAGATGGGCATCCCGGTCAGCGGCAAGAACATGTTCCCCAGCAACATCCAGGGCATGCCGACCTGGTACATCATCCGGCTGAGCGAGGACGGCTACCTGGGTCGTCGCGATCCGTATGAGATCGTCGTCTGCATGAACTCGCGCACGGTCGCCGACGATATGGCCAGGGTGGCCCCAGGCGGGGTGGTCATCTACGATGACACGCTGCCCATCGCCGCGCGCCGCGAGGATGTCACCTACTATCCGATGCCGGTGGCGCAGTTGGTCAAAGAAGCCAAACTGCCGTTCGAGTTGCGCGACTACATCGCCAACATGGTCTACGTGGGCGTCCTGGCGCAACTGCTGGACATCGAGATGGCAGAGATCGAGGCGGCCGTCTCGTGGAACTTCGGCGGCAAGCCCAAGCCGATCGCCCTCAACATGAACATGGTGCGCCGCGCCTTCCAATGGGCCGAAGCCAACCTGGTCAAGACCGATCCCTTCCGAGTGGAGCGGATGACCGGCTTCAACGAGGGCAAAATCCTGGTGGATGGCAACAGCGCGGCCGCGCTCGGCGCGGTCTTCGGCGGCGTAAGCTTCGTCGCCTGGTATCCGATTACGCCCGCCTCCAGCCTGGTGGATGCGTTGATGAAATATCTGCCGCAAATGCGCAGCGACGACGCGACGGGCAAAGCGACCTTCGCGGTGATTCAGGCTGAGGATGAGCTGGCCGCGCTGGGCATGGTGATCGGCGCGGGCTGGGCAGGCGCGCGCGCCATGACCAGCACCAGCGGCCCTGGGCTCGATCTGATGGGCGAATTCGCCGGCCTGGCCTACTTCGCCGAGGTGCCGGCCGTGGTGTGGGATGTGCAACGCATCGGCCCCAGCACCGGGCTGCCCACCCGCACCAGCCAGGGCGACATCGCGGCCGCCTACTATCTGAGCCACGGCGACAAACGCCACGTCCTGCTCTTCCCGGCCGACCCGCAGGAGTGCTTCGAGTTCGGCTGGCGTTCGTTCGATTTGGCAGAGCGGCTGCAAACGCCGGTGTTCGTGATGAGCGATCTGGACCTGGGCATGAACGTCTGGATCAGCGATCCATTCGAATACCCTCCAACGCCCATGGATCGGGGTAAAGTGCTCGACCTGGAACAGATTCGCGAGATCGGTGGATCGTGGGCGCGCTACAAAGATGTGAACGGCGATGGCATCACCTATCGCACGCTGCCCGGCACGCCCCATCCGGCCGCGGCCTATTTCACGCGCGGCACCGGCCATGACGAGAATGCTCGCTACAGCGAACGCCCCGAGGACTGGGAACGCAACATGAATCGCCTGGCCTGCAAATTCAACACCGCGCGGACGTTGGTGCCCGAGCCGGTCGCGGACGAGGCGGCGCGCGCGCGCGTCGGCATCATCAGCGTCGGTTCGAACCACACGGCCATCGTCGAGGCGCGCGATCTGCTGACCGCGGCGGGCATCGAGAACAGCTACATGCGTCTGCGCGCGTTGCCGATCAACGATGCCGTGCGCGACTTCATCAACCGCTACGAGCGCATCTGCGTGGTGGAGAACAACCACGACGGCCAGCTCTACCAGATCCTGCTCTCGGAAGAGCCGTGCTGCGGCGAAAAGCTGGTTTCGATCGCTCGCTGCAACGGCTGGCCGCTGACAGCCGACTGGATCGCCGAGACGATCCAGAGGATGTTGTGAGGAGACTGACGATGGCTACAACAGTCGAAACGGCCCGCGGCGCCAAGGTCAACGCCCTGGGCCTGGACAAGAATGCATACAAAGCCGCGCCCTCGACCCTGTGCAAGGGCTGCGGCCACGATACCATCAGCCAGCGCATTATGAACGTGGCCTGGGAACTGGGGCTGGACCAGACGCAAGTCGTCAAGATGAGCGGTATCGGTTGCAGCAGCAAGTCGCCGGCCTATTTCCTGGGCTGGAGCCATGCCTTCAACGGTGTGCATGGCCGTATGCCCGCCACCGCAACCGGCGCGGCGGTGGCTAATCGCGATCTGACCGTGATCGGCGTCAGCGGCGATGGCGACACCGCCTCTATCGGCACCGGCCAGTTCAAGCACGCGGTGCGGCGCAACGTGCCGATGCTCTACATTGTGGAGAACAACGGCGTCTATGGCCTGACGAAGGGTCAGTTCAGCGCCACGGCCGATCTGGGTCAGAAGCTCAAATACGCGGGGGTCAACAACCTGCCGCCGCTCGACATCTGCATGGAGGCGTTGGCTGCGAATGCGACCTTCGTCGCGCGCAGCTTCGCGGGCGATCCTCGCCAAGTGGAATCGCTGCTGCGCGCGGCGTTCAGCCATCGCGGTATCGCGGTGCTGGACATCATCAGCCCTTGCGTTACCTTCAACAACCACGACGACTCCTCCAAGAGCTACAGTTGGGGCAAGGAACGGGAGTTCCCGCTCAACGAGCTGAACTTCATCCCTGACTATGCCGAGATCACCATTGATGCGGCGTACAAGGGCGAGCTCCAGGTGGAGATGCACGACGGCACGAAGATCATGCTGAAGAAGCTGGACCCCAACTACGATCCCACAGACAAGCTCAACGCCTTGCGCGTGCTGGAGGAGGCCCGGCAGAAGCAGCAGTTCATCACAGGGCTGATCTACGTCAGCGAAAAAGAGCGCCCCGACCTGCACGAGCTGCTGCAGCTTGTGGACACGCCGCTGGCCTACCTGCCAGAGGAGAAGCTGCGACCGAGTCGTGAGGCGCTGGCGGAGCTCTTGGCGACGCTGTAGCAGGGGCGATCCCGCGCGGTCGCCCGCGCGATCGCGGTTCCCGCAGAACAAGATTCGCCGGGAGAGGTCCTCTCCCGGCGAATCGCATTCCGCAAGTTGGCATCCCTCAAACTCAATCGCTCCCAATGTTACTTAACCCACCCCCGCAGCGCGACGGTCTCGGCCACGCGTTGAACCGCGACCAGGTAGGCGGCCAGCCGATTGTGCACCTTGCGCTGCTGCGCCATCTGGTGCACCGCGTGGAAGGCTGTCGTCATCTTGTCATCCAATCGCGTGTGAATCTCCTCTAGCGGCCAATAGAAGTTGTAGGCGTTTTGCACCTGCTCGAAGTAGCTGACGGTGACGCCGCCCGCGTTGCACAGGAAATCAGGCAGCACGGTCACGCCGTTGTTATAGAGGATTGTGTCTGCTTCGGGAGTGGTCGGGCCATTTGCCAGCTCGCCGACGATTTTGGCGCGAATGCGATCGGCGTTGCTGGCGGTGATCACGTTCTCCAGGGCGGCCGGGAACAACACATCCACCTCAAGCTCCAGCAGCTCGGCATTGGTGATGTTGTCCGCGCCGGGGTAGTTGACCACGCTGCGGGTCTCGTCTTTCCATTTGACTACCTGACCGTAGTCAATGCCCGCGGGGCTGTAGATGCCGCCCTTAGAATCGCTGACTGCGACCACCTTCAAGCCAAGCAGATCGCGGCCCAACAAATGCGCGTATTGTCCGGCATTGCCATAGCCCTGGATCGCGGCCGTGGCGCCCTGCAGGTTCAGGCTGAGCGCCCTGGCCGCCTCGCGCGTGACGTAGATGCCGCCGCGCGCGGTGGCGTCCCCGCGGCCCAGCGAGCCAAAGAGCTGCACTGGCTTGCCGGTGATGATGCCGGGCAGGTGGCGGCCGGTGATGGTCTCATATTCATCCATCATCCACGCCATGATCTGCGGCGTGGTGTAGACGTCGGGCGCAGGGACGTCTTTGTCTGGCCCAATGAAGTAAGCCACGCGGCGGATATAGCCGCGGCTAAGCCGTTCCAGCTCGCCTTCCGACAACGCCTTGGGGTCGCAGATCACGCCGCCCTTGCCGCCGCCCAACGGAATGTCCACCACCGAGGTTTTCCAGGTCATCCAGGCGGCCAACGCGCGGACCGTGTCAATGGTCTCGTCGGGGTGAAAGCGAATGCCGCCCTTGGCCGGGCCGCGCGCATCGTTATACTGCACGCGAAAGCCCTGAAAAGTCTTGAAGCCGCCGTCATCCATCTGCACCGGGATGCTGAAGTGCAGCTCGCGCATCGGCGTGCGCAGGAAGTCGTGCATCGCAGGCGAAAGGCCCAAGATGGCGGCGGCCTCGTCGAGTTGCTGTTGTGAGATCTCGAAGGGATTGAGCGAAGTAGACATGCCACACACTCCTTTGTGTTGTGATGTTCTGCGGGGAGTTGCGGAGTTACCGCGTCTGGCGCTGCAAGAGATAGCCAGCTATCATCCGCTGGGCGCCACGTCCCAAGCCGATGCCATTATACACAACCCGCGGCCCAGACCCCAAATCCAACCCCTCTTCTCTACAGAGCGGGACGCTGAACTCATCCGGCCGGCCGCGCTCTCATCAGAAACGCCAGCCCGCTCCCCGCAAAGTAGCCGCCGAACGCGAGCAGAAACGCGGCGCAGATCAGCAAGATGACCCGGTAGCCCCGGTCGCCGATCAGCCCCCGGCCAGAGCCGACCAGGAGGCTCAAACCTCCCAGCCAGGCGAGATCGGTCAGCCAGTGGACGAAGACGAAACCGAAGAGCGCCAGCGGGCCGGGCTGCAGCGTCACGACCCTGGCGATGTAGGCCGCGCCGAGCGTGGCCCACCAGAGCGCCCAATAGGGATTAGAAAGGGTGAAGATGACGCCGGCCGGCATGTGGCCGAATCGCAGGACGCTGGGGGCCGGCGCGCCAGAGGCCGCAGCCAACGTGAGCTGGCCGCGCCAGGCGCCGACCGCCAGCCCATAGCCCATCCAAAGGAGCACCGCCGCGCCCGTCAGTCCGATCAGGCCGCTCACCAGCGGCTGGCGCAGCCATATTCCCAGCCCGTAGGCGATGGCGAACACTGCGGGTCCCTCGACCAAACCGTGGCCGACCGCGATCGCCGCGCCCGCCCACCGGCCGGCGCGCGCGCCTTCGCTGATCGCGAGCGCAGTCAGCGGACCAGGCGACAGCGCGCCCGAGAGACTGATCAGCGCGAAAGCGCCGTAGAGGAGCAGTAACTCAGACATGAGGTGTGCTGATGGGGCTAGCGCTGCTGGTACACCAGGGTGAATTTTGGCCACAGATTCGGGTCTTCGTACTCCGCCGTGTAGACCCACAGGTGCGCCATGCCGAAGCTGTCATCGCTCATCCGCAAGGCCAGCCCATAGTTGGGCTGGCCTGCCAGCCACTCTCGCACTGCGGCCGTGATGTCCACCGCCAGCCACCCCTCCTTTTCCAGAAGCGTCGTCAGGGTGATGACCGCCATGGGGCGGATCTGATAGTCTACATCTGGCTGCAGGCCGGGGGTCTGCCACGGCTTCTCGTAGGTGGCGGTCTTCTGATCCCAGTCGCGCAGCAGCCGGTGGACCGTCACGGTCGCAAAGCGATTGTCCTTGCCCCATGGCACGGTGTATACGCTGAGCGTCGCGGTAAGCAGCTCGGTGTTGGCCGGCCATTGCGGCAAAGCCACGCGCACGAGCACGCGATCGGGCGTGGATGGGCCTTGCAGGTGCACCTTGCCGTCGTCGTAGGCCGGCCGGTCCGGCACATCAGGGTCCAGCCACGTATCGCTGATGGCCGGCGCGCCCTGCAAAGTCAGGATCGCGGGCGGGGGTTTGGCTGCGTTGGCGCCCCCAAGGGGAAGCGGGCCCGATGCCAGCCAGCCCAACCGCCACGCCGCAAAAACCAGGAGCAGAAGCAAACCCACGGCGGCAGCCGCATAGACCGGCGCGGCTCTCGTTCTGCCGGAACGCCTGGCAGCCTCGTTGTCCAGGCTGGCGCGCAGCGCGGTCGCAAAAGCGCCGGCCGACGGGAAGCGATCCGCGGGGTCTTTGTTCAAGGCCCGCAAGATGACGAATTCGAGCGCGCGCGGCAGATCGAGCCGCAAGGTCCGCGGGGGCGGCGGCGGCGTGTGGATGTGGCGCAGGATCAAGGTATAGGGCGAGTCGGCCTTGAACGGCGGCTGGCCGGTCGCTAACTCGTAGAGGATCACCCCCAGCGAGTAGACATCGCTGCGCGCATCGCCGGCCTGGCCGTTCCCCTGTTCGGGCGCCATGTAGGTGGGCGTGCCCAGGGCGATGCCGTCGGCCGTGGCCGCGGTCGCCTCCACCACGCGCGCGATGCCAAAGTCGGTAAGCACGGGATCGTCCAGCTGGCCGTTGCGCAAGAGAATGTTGGAGGGCTTGACGTCGCGATGCACCACGCCCAGGCCATGGGCATAGTCCAACGCATCCGCCAACGTCGCCACGAGCTTCACCGCCTCGGTGGGCGTGAAGGGCTCTTGGCGGCTGTGCAGAGCGTCCTTCAACGACACGCCGCTCGCCAAATCCAACACCAGATAGTGCAGATCGCCCTCGGTCCCATGGTCCAGGACGCGCACGATGTGGGGGTGGTCCAGGCTGGCCGCCGCGCGCGTCTCGCGGCGAAAACGAGTAACGACCCCTTCATCGTTCGCCAGATGTGGATGGAGCACCTTGACCGCCGCCTCGGCGCCGGTGGTCGTATCCTGGCTGCGATAGACCTGGGCCATGCTGCCCGCGCCCAAGAGCTCCATAAGACGATACCTGCCGAGCACTCTGCCGATCATGCCTGTCACGCGATCCTCCTCACTTCAGAATGTAGTGGGTTCCTTTCTTATCGCCGATCTTCATCACTAACCCCTTGTCCACCAGGTCGGTGAGGTCGAGGCGCAGCGTTTCGGGCGACACATCAGGACAGAGATCGCGATATTCGCGGTTGGCGATCCGGCCATAGTCCTGGAGGTACTGCAAGGCACGGATTTGACGCTCGTTGAGGCGAGCGCCCCAGTCGGGCAAGGCGCGGCGGGCCTCCAGGCCGACCTGGTTGCCGCGGCGGAGGATGACGGTGAAGGAATAGGGGGTGGCGCGGAATTCTGGCTGCGGATGGCCGGCCTGCACCATCTCCTCGATCATGCGGTCAATGCCCAGCCCCAGTTGCTCGATGTAACCCCATTCGAACAGGCCGTTGACCAGCCGCGGATTGCGCGAGAAGTGATCCTCGACGATGTTGTCCAGGGTGATGTAGCCCGGCAGACCGCCAGGGCTGCTGACCTCCAGGCGATCATCGAACTGGCGGATTTCGACGCGGCGGCCGGTCAGACGATAGTCGCGATGGCAGACCGCGTTGACGAGTGCCTCGCGCACGGCAAAGGTGGGATAGAGCATGCGATCCTCGCGCTTGAGGCCGCGCACGACGGCCTCCCCGCGCATCTCCTGCAGCAAGATCGCCCAACAGTCTTCGATGACCCGCGCCAGCGCGCCGTTGAACTCCTCGCGGCGGCTGTAGCCGGGCATGCCGCCCGGTCCGCGCGGATCGGCGCCGGCAAAGCGGACATAGATGAGGCCGCTTTGCGGGATGAAGAACTGCGGCTCCTTGCCGAACAACAGCAGCCCTGCCACAGTCGGCTGGCCCTGGGGATTGAGCGCGCCGATGGCCGCCAACAGCTCATCCTCGGTCTGGCCCAGGTCGCGACCCAGCCGCGCGGCCCGGCGTTGGATGTAATCGCGGATCACCGCCTCCGCCAGGTCGCTGCGGCCGGCCCCCGCGACGCACTCTAGCTCGAAGTCGCCGCTGGCCTTGGTCGCGGCCAGGTGGCTGATCTTGGCGCCATCCAGCGGCTCATTGCCGGCATGGGTGCGCACCAGCACCCGGCCATCGGCCAGCGAGTGCAGCTCGGTGCTGCGGGGGACGCGGATGGCGACGGCCAGTCCGGCGCGATCCTCGAATTGCTGCCACTCGGTCGCCACCAGGGGCCGGCACAGGGTCAGGGCGGCGCGCAGCGCCCCATCGGCCTCGTCCGGTTGGAGCGCGCCGGTGATCTGTCCCTGGGTATCCACGCCCAGCAGCACCGTGCCGCCGTCGCCATTGGCGAACGCCACCAGCGTTTCGGCCAACCGCTCGGCCACGGGCTGGGTCAGCACCTCCAGTTGGAGGCCGATGCCGCGATGAAGGATGGTGGAAAGAGACATGAGGCGCTCCGGCAGATTGAGCAGGCGTTATGGATTGCGATAGACCGTGTCATGGGCGCCGATGACGCGATGAACACAGACCCTCTCGCCGGTCTTGGAGTCTTCTTGGAAGTGGAAAGTCCACCGAAGGCTGGCCAGGAACTCAACATCGGTCTCATAAGTTTCGACGCGACCGGCAGCCAAATCGGCTTCCGCCTCTTTCTCGGCAGCTTGCCATTCCGCTGTCCAGAACCATTCTTGCCCCGGCTTGATGGAACCCGTTTCAAGTGAGCATCAATGGCTGTGCGGATGATCTCAGATACCGGCTGGCGAGTTGCAAAAGACTGGACGCGCAATCGCTCGTATTGGTTCTCATCCAGGCGTAGGGAAATGGCTTTCATTGGAAGTTGCCCTTTTTTCATCCTTTGCCGCCCCTTTCTCCACCGCCGCGGCCAGCCGCGCCATCGCGGCCACGGTATCCCCATCGTCCAGGTTCACCAGGCGGACGCCGCGCGTCACACGGCCTTGTTGGCTGATGGCCTCGACCGGCGTGCGCAAGGCGACGCCGTTGGCGGTGATCACGGTAACCTGATCTTTGGGCTGGACGACGTGCGCAGCCGCTACCTGGCCGATCTCATCGAGCCGGGTGTGCGCCAACGTCCACTGGCCGCCGGTGTTGCGGCCATGCGGTGTGAACTCGGTCAGCGCGACGCGCTTGCCCCAACCGTGCTGCGTGATCACCAACAGGTCGCCGCCCGACTCCACCACGCCGAAGCTGGCGATCACGTCTCCCTCGGCCAGTTGAATGGCCATGACGCCGGCCGCCGAGCGACCCATCGGCCGCACCGTGGTTTCAGCGAAGCGCAACGCGCGACCGCCTGCCGTAACGATGATGAACTCCTGGTCGCCGTGTGTGGCGCGCGCCCAACCCAGCTCGTCGCCGACCTCCAGGTTCATGGCGATGATGCCGCTGGGCCGCACCGCCGCGAACTCCTCCAGCTTCACGCGTTTGATTTTGCCCTGACGGGTCAGCAGCGTGACGTATTCGGCCTGCTGGAAGTCGGGGACGACCAACAGGGTCGTCACCCGCTCGTCGGCCGCCAGGTTGAGCACGTTGACGAGCGGCAGCCCTCGGCCATCGCGGGCGGCATCGGGCAGCGCGAAGACGCGCTGGCCGTACACCCGGCCGCGATTGGTGAAGAAGAGCAGGTGATCGAGCGTGCGCGCTGCGAACAGATCCACCACTTCGTCCTCATCGCGCGTGCGCATCCCCTGGACGCCGCGGCCTCCGCGGCCCTGCGTCCGATAGGCGGTCAGCGCCGTGCGCTTGATGTAGGAGTTCTGGGTGACGCTGATCAGCACATTCTCCTGGCGGATCAGGTCCTCTTCCGAGAGGTCCTCGGCCGCCTCGGCCACGATCTGCGTGCGCCGGGCATCGCCAAAGCGTTCTTTCAAGTTCAGCACTTCGTCCTTGATCACGCCCAGGATGCGCGTCGGATCCACCAGCAGCTCCTCGTAGTGTTTGATCTGGCCGAGCACACTGGTGTACTCTTCCTCGATCTTCTGGCGCTCCAACGCGGCCAGACGCCGCAACTGCATGTCCAGGATCGCCTGCGTCTGCTTCACGGTTAGCCTGAAGCGCGCCATGAGCTTGCCGCGCGCAGCTTCGGCGCTCTCCGCGCCGCGGATGATGGCGATCACCTCGTCCAGGAATTGCAGGGCGATCCGCAAACCCTCCAGGATGTGCGCTCGCTCGCGGGCCTGGTTGAGCAAGTAGATCGTGCGCCGTGTGATGACGTCAATCCGGTGCTCGACGTAATGTTCCAACGCGCGTTTGAGGCTGAGCAGCCTCGGCTCGCCGTCCACCAGCGCCAGCATGTTGACGCCAAAGGTGCTCTGCAAAGGGGTATACTTGAAGAGTTGGTTGAGGACTTTGCGCGGGGGCGCCCCGCGTTTCAGCTCGACCACGATCTGCATTCCCCGGCGGTCCGATTCGTCGCGCAGATCGTTGACATCGGCCAGACGGCCTTCGCGCACGAGCTCGGCGATACGCTCGAGCAGCGTGGTCTTATTGAGTTGGAAAGGGATCTCTGTTACGATGATGCGATGCCGGCCGCCGCCCGTCTCCTCGATGCGAGTGACCGCGCGCATCGTCACCCGGCCCTTGCCCGTGCCATACGCCTGTTTGATCTCTTCGCGGCCCAGCACGAACCCACCCGTGGGAAAGTCTGGGCCCTGGACGAACTGCATGAGCTCGTCAACCGAGACGTCATCGCGCTGTTGCCAGGCGTCTATCAAATAGGCGATGGCATCGGTAATCTCGCTCAGATTGTGCGGCGGGACGTTGGTGGCCATGCCGACGGCGATGCCGCTGTTGCCGTTGAGCAGGAAATTGGGCAGCAGGGCCGGCAGAACGACCGGCTCCTGCAGGCTGCCGTCGAAGTTATCGGTCCAGTCAACGGTATCCTTGTCAATATCGCTGAGAATAGGTTCCGCAATGCGCGCCAGCCGCGCTTCTGTGTAGCGCATGGCGGCCGGCGCATCGCCATCCACCGAGCCGAAATTGCCCTGGCCATCCACCAAAGGATAACGCAGCGAAAACTCCTGCGCCATACGAGCCATCGCATCGTAGACCGCCGAGTCGCCATGCGGATGATACTTGCCCAACACTTCGCCGACGATACGGGCAGATTTCTTGTACTGGCTGCCTGGCCGCAGCCCCATATCGTGCATTGCATAGAGGATCCGGCGCTGGACCGGTTTGAGACCATCGCGGACATCGGGCAGCGCGCGTGCAACGATGACGCTCATGGCATAGTCCAGATAGGACCCGCGCATCTCGTCCTCGATGCTGATCGGCCGCACAAGCCCGAAGGAGTTTGGCGTCAATTCGATCTGGTCGTTCATGACCGCTCCTGAGTACATTCGTTGCGCACATTATACCGCAGGAGGGCGTTTTGGGCTATTCAGGCGAGGCGGAGACACCGCGCCGGCCGACCAGAAGCGCGAACTGGGGCAAGAAAAAGGGGAGAGCCACAGCTCTCCCCTCTCTCGATGCTTTCTATTCCGGCAGGCTACCCGGCCAGGCGCTGCGCCTGTCCGCGCCAATCATCGCGGACAACGCGCTCCAGATTGCCGCTCGTCACTTGTTCCAGCAGATCGTCGGTCGCGCTTGCCAGGGCTGCAAAGCTGCCGATGCCAGCCTGGCGCAATCGGTCGGCGTAGACCCGGCCGATCCCCTTGATGACTGTCAGATCATCGGCTGCGGCCGGCCGGCCACCCTCGGGAAGCACGGCCCTCGTCTCCGTCACATAACGTTGGGTTACCCTGAGGGCTGCCATCTCGGCCGCGATGCGGGCTGCTTCTTCAGAGCCGGGCAGTTTGCCGGATGCGTCGGCGGCGTTGACCTCGACAACCGGTTCGGCCGCGGGTTCGTCAGCGCCAGCCGGTGTGGCTTCTGGCGCTGGCGCGGCTGTCTCGACCGGCGCGACCGGCGTTGCGCCGGCCGCCGCCAGTCTGGCTAACAATTCGTTGGTGGTGGCCTGCAACGCGGCGACCTGCGACTGCAAGGCCGCGACATCGGCTTCTGCGGCCGGCGCACCGATCGCTTCTTCAGCCGGGGCTGCCTCGACCTCTGGCGGTGCGGGGAGTTCCGGCTCGGCCGGGGCCCGCGCGGCGCGCAGCATGGCCACTTCCGCTTCGAGCTCGCTGATCCGCGCGGCGCGCAGTGTGGCCACCTCCGATTCGAGCTCGACGATTCGCGCCTGTAGCGCGACTGTCTCGGGCGCCTCGGCGACCGGCGCCGCCGCCGCGATCTCGACTTCTGGCGGCGCGGCCGCGAGCTCGGGGGCCGCGACTTCAACCTCTGGCGCTGCGATCTCGACTTCGGGCGGCGCGGCCGCGAGCTCGAGGGCCGCGACTTCAACCTCTGGCGCTGCGACCTCGACCTCCGGCGGCGTCACTTCGACTTCGGGGGCTGCGACCGCAACCTCTGGCGCCGCGATCTCGACTTCTGGCGGCGCGGCCGCGAGCTCGGGGGCCGCGACTTCAACCTCTGGCGCTGCGACCTCGACCTCCGGCAGCGTCACTTCGATTTCGGGGGCTGCGACCTCAACCTCTGGCGCTGCGATCTCGACTTCCGGCAGCGCGGCCGCGAGCTCGGGGGCCGCGACTTCAACCTCTGGCGCTGCGACCTCGACCTCCGGCAGCGTCACTTCGATTTCGGGGGCCGCGACTTCAACCTCTGGCGCCGCGACCTCGACCTCTGGCGGCGTCACTTCGATTTCGGGGGCTGTGACCTCAACCTCTGGCGCTGCGATCTCGACTTCGGGCAGCGCGGCCGCGAGCTCGGGGGCTGCGACCTCAACCTCTGGCGCTGCGACCTCGACCTCCGGCGGCGCGGCCGCGAGCTCGGGGGCGGTGATCTCGACTTCGGGAGCCGCCACTGCAACTTCGGGAACTGCCACCTCGACCGCAGGGGCCACGACTTCGGGCGGCGTCACTTCGACTTCGGGCGCTGCGACCTCAACTGCGCGCGGTGGGGGGACCGCCCCCTCCACACGCCGCGCTGCTTCTGCAATCACGGCCGCGCCTGCCGCGGTTGCGCCGGCCGCGACCGCGGGCACGCGTGCATCAAGCATGGGCGCTGGCGCCCGCGGTCTCGGCGCTGCAGGCGCCGCAGGCTTTGCCGCGGCCTGGGCGGCTGCCTCCCAGCTCTTCCGAGTCTCGCCAAGATTGCCTGCAATCCTGGTCAGGAAATAGAGCACCGCTCCGAAGACAAACAGGCTGATGGCGCTGAAGAAGGCGCCAATCATGATCGGAATGCCTAGCCAACCAGCCCAGCCCGGGCCCCAACTTGCGCCTCCGGGCCCGCGCAAGACGAAGATGGTTGCATAGGCACCGATCAGAAAGAAGACCAGAGCCAAAATGAACAGCACGGTCGCCACGAACCTCGCTGCACGATGCTTACGCATAGAGCCTCCTTCCTAGGGTGCATAGAAACGCTGGAACGACTCCGAGATGCGGTACATGGACGAACGCCAAAACCGCGGATGACGCTGGACGCTATTGTAACACAACTTCGGCGTTTGTGCACATCGAATTCCGCGCGATCGTGCAACTCGTTTGCCCCGTCCTGAAAACACAGAACGAATTGGACAAAAAAGCGAACCTCGCTGGCCTCACGCAAAGGCGCAAAGGAATGGTTGAGATCTTCTGGTCGTCGCTCAGAGGTTGATCACCGTATCGGCCTGCCAGAGCGCCGTGATGATGTCGGTCATGCCGCCGACGATTCCCACCCGCACCGCGTCTGCCAGGCCAAAGTAGTCCAGGCAGGTCTTACAGATCACCAGAGGCACCCCGTGCGCCTCCAATGCCCGCAGCTCTGCCAGCAGCGGCGACCCTGCACAGACGAGCCTGACGCCGTCCGTGTAGAAGCAGATCGCTTTCGGCAGACAGCCCGCATCTGCGATCAGCGCCAGGAATTTCTGCGCCAGGGTTTCGCGCAGCTCCTGGGCGCTGGACGTGCCCATGCCGTTCGACATGAAGACGATGACGATGGATTTGCTCATCCTCGCGGCTCTTGCGGGTCCGGGTTGTGCGCCCGGCAGGACAAGGCTATAGCCCTGCCAGGTAGCGATAGCTCTTCGCCGCCGCTTCGTGCATGTCTGTCGCGCAGCGGTCAAGCTCTACGATCAGCCATTCAGTGTGGCCGGCGCCGGCCTGGAGAATGGCCGGAAAATCCATGACGCCCTCGCCGACCGCGACCATCGGCTCGGTCTTGATTGCGGGGCCATCCTTGATGTGCAGGAGCGGCGCCCGGCCGCCCAACTCCTTGACGACCGCGGCCGGATCTGGGCCGCCGGTCTTTACCCAATAGGTGTCCACCTCGAACAGCACGGTGGGGTCGAGCAGCTCTAGCATGACCTTGTAGGGCAGGCGGCCTTCCACCGGCTCGTATTCCCACCAGTGGTTATGAACGGCGAACGCGACGCCCCGCGCGCGCGCCTCGGCGTTGGCTTGGTTGAAGACGTCGCAACTGCGCTTGATGTCGTCCAGCGTCTTGAAGTTGTCGCGGCCGAAACCGGAGACGATGCACTGGCAGCCGATGGCTGCCAGCGTGTCCATCGCTTCAGCGAGCCTGGCGCCGACTGGCGGCGGGAGGATGTGTGCGCTGGGCACGGCCAGGCCCAACGACTTGAAGAGCTTGCCGGCGGCCTGCGGCGTCGTGCTCGGGAAGCCGGCCGTCTCGACGCCGGCATACCCCATCGCGGCCACCTGGCGGACTACGCCGTCGAAATCCTTCGCCAGGGTTTCGCGGACGGAGTAGAGTTGCAAAGCGATTGGCGCTGACATGGATAAGCTCCCAAGGTGAGATGGTGGAACGACGCTGGTTATGGTAACACGAGCATGGCGACTGCGGTATGACCAAGCTCATCCCTGTCTCGATCTCTATCTATGACATCGCGCAGCGTGCGTCGCGGTGTTGTCTGCTAGAATTGCACAGACCAACAGACACTCGGCGAGCGAGGTGCAATCCGATGTACTACGGAGTCCAATACTACCCCGAACACTGGCCCGCAGCACGCTGGCCGGTGGATGCCCGCATGATGCAGGCCGCGGGCGTAAACGGCGTGCGCATGGGCGAGTTCGCCTGGAGCGCCATCGAGCCGGCGGAGGGCCAGCTCGACTTCGGCCTCTTCGACCGGGCCATCGCCATCCTGGCCGACCACGGCATCAAGACGTTGCTGTGCACCCCCTCGCGCACCCCGCCGCCGTGGGTCTATCGGAAATATCCCGGCGTGCGGAACACCACCGTGGACGGCAAGCTCAACAACGCGGGCTTCCGCTACCTGATCGGGCTGACGCACGGGGAGTTCGTCCAGCTTAGCGAGCGGATTGACCGGGCAGTGATCGAGCACTTCGCCGGCCATCCTGCCATCATCGGCTGGCAGGTGGACAACGAGGTGGGCATGGGCAACGACTGCTTCTGCGAGGGTTGCCGGGCGCGCTTCCACGACTACCTCCGGGAGAAGTACGGTACAGTCGAGCGGCTGAACGCGGCCTGGGGCGCGCACTTCTGGTCCTTCACCTTCAGCGATTTCGCCGAGGTCCCCTTCCCCGACCGCCTGCAACACCCCTCGCCGCAGCTTGCCTTGGAATACCGCCGCTTCATGTCGAAGCTGAACGTGGACTTCACCCGCTGGCGCGCCGATCTGATCCACCGGCTCGACCCCGGCAAATGGGTGACGACCAACTTCCAGTCGTTCATGGTGCAGCACACCGACTATCACCAGATGGCGCCGGCGCTCGACATCAACGGCATGAACCACTACCCGGCCCGCTCGCCGGCGTTCATCCTCGACTACTACCGGGGCGCGCGCGGAAAGGCGATCGTGTTGGAGCAGTGCACACGGCTCGGCCCGGTGGATATCGGCGAGGGGTGGATGCGGTTGTGGGCGTGGATGGCGATCGGCCACGGCATCAGCGGCGTCAACTTCTTCCGCTGGCGGCAGTGCCGCTGGGGTCAAGAGCAGCACGCTGACGGCATCCTGCCGCACTCCGGGGAGGAAAACCGCCGCTATCGCGAGCTGAAACGGATGGGGCAGGAGATCCGAGCGGTCGGCGATCTGATTGACCGGACGCGGCCCGCAGCCGAGGTCGCGGTGCTCAGCTCCTACGAATCGCGCTGGGCCATCGAGTTTGGCGTGGGGCAAAAAGAGATGCGCGCCGAGTTGGACGCGATCCGCTTCCACACCGCGTTCGTCCAGCAGAACGTCACGACCGATGCGCTCGACCCCCGCGCAGACCTCTCGCGCTACAAACTGGTGATTGCGCCGCGCCTCTTCGTGGTGGATGCGGCCATCGCGGCCAATCTCGAACGCTTCGTGGCCGGCGGCGGCGTGCTCTGCCTCACCGCGGCGAGCGGCGTGGTGGACGAGTACAACGTCAGCTTCGATACGCCGCGGCCCGGTCCGCTGCGCGAGCTGGCCGGCGTCGAGGTGAGCGATCTGTCGCCGCTCCACGCGCCGGTCTCGCTGCAAGCCGCGCCGATCCTGGGCCTGTTCCGCGGCGAAGGCCAGGGCATGGCCGACGAAATCCACCCGACGACCGCCGAGACGTTGGCGACCTTCGACGGCGGCTGGCGGCGCGGGCTGCCAGCGATCACGATCAACCGCTACGGCGCGGGGACGGTTATCTATCTGGGCACAATCCTGGAGGGAGAGAGCCTGGCCGCGTTCGTCCGCTATCTGCGCGGGCTGGCGGGCGTCGAGCCGCTCATGGCGACGCCGGCCGGCGTGGTCGCGCACGAGCGCGTCGGCGACGGGTTGCGACTGCGCTTCCTGCTCAACCACACCGACGCCCCGGTCACGGTGACGCTTCCCGCGGGCTGGCGCGACGCCTTCACCGGCCAGCCATGCGCCGCGGTCGAAATCCCGGCAGTAGACATGAGGTTGGTGACAGCGACGATGAATGTTGGATGTTGAATGTTGGATGTTGCATGACGAATGACGAAGGGCGAATGACCAACCGACGCATCACGTTTCACGTGTTACGTTTCACGTTTGACTCCGGGAGAACCACCGTGGACTTATCGCTCTTCAGCCTCGCCGGCAAAACTGCGCTCGTGACCGGCGGCAATAGCGGCATCGGCCTGGGGATCGCGACGGGGCTGGTGAAGGCCGGCGCGCGAGTCGCGATCAGCGGCCGGAGTGAGACCAAGTGCGCCGACGCGCTGGCCGCGCTGCGCACGGTCGGCGGCGCGGACGCGGCGCTGGCGATCACCGCTGACCTGGCCGACACCGACGCGATCCCCGCGCTCTTCGACCGGGCCGCGGCCGCGCTCGGCAGGGTGGAGATCCTCGTCAACAGCGCCGGCATCACCACCCGCAGCCGGGCCGACCTGACCCCGCTCGACCAATACGAGCGCGTCTTGCGCGTCAACCTGACCGCGCCCTACGCTCTCTCGCAGTGTTTCGCACGTGCGCGTATCGCGGCCGGGCTGGGTGGCAGCATCATCATGATCGCGTCGTTGATGAGCGAGGCGTCGCGGCCGACCACCTCTGCCTACACGGCCAGCAAGGGCGGCATCCGTCAGCTCGTACGCGCGCTGGCCGTGGACTGGGCGCCGTTCGGCATCCGCGTCAACGGCATTGGGCCGGGCTTCATCCGCACGCCGATGAACCAGCCATTAGTGGACAACCCAGAGTTCGACGCCTGGGTGAAGAAGCGCGCGCCGCTCGGCCGCTGGGGCGAGCCGGAGGACTTCCAGGGGCCGGCGGTCTTCCTGGCATCCGACGCGTCGCGCTTTATGACGGGGCAAATTGTTTATGTGGATGGGGGGTGGCTGGCGACGTTCTAGACGCAGCGCATGTTAGATGCTAGCGCTCGATTGCCGGCAGTGCCTTCAACAGCGCGCGACGATCGGGCAATGGCAGTTGGCGCGCCCGGCGTCGCAACACAGGTGCAGTGGCGGCCGTCAACCCTCGCTCGTCGCGCGGAAAGTCCCACAGCAATTTATCCGTCAATTGCGGGAGCCTACCGGCGGTCAAGCGTTCCTTTTTTTTTACTTCAAGCTCGACATCGCGTTTGAGCAGATCGAGGAAGCGACCAAGATCCGCCTCATCGAGCTCAGCCGTCACCAATGCCCGTCCGGTCAGGCCCTGGGCGTTGATCGCCAGCAGATTTTCATAAGCCACAGGCACGCGTTTGATGTCGGCCAACTCGAACAGATGCGTGAGGGGCAGCCGTCGCGTGATATAATAGAGGTCAATGATGTCTTTGATCTCCGCCCGATCTTCGAAGGCGCTGATTTTGTTGGCGCCGATGTCCGCCAGGCTGTTGACGTACACACCATGGGCGGTCTCGATGAGATCATCAACGAGGTGATACTCCCGCGCAAACTCGATCTTGAGTTGTACATCGGCCTGCGCGACATAGAAGCGCGCAAAGTAGACTTCCAGCCGCTCCACGTTCACTATCAGGCTGCGACCTTCAAGCCTGGCGATCAGGTCAGTGGCAATGTATCGCAGGTCATCGCCGATAGTGAAGAAATCCAGATCTTCCGACAGCCGATGCTCGAAGAAAAAACGCGCCAGCGCTGTGCCGCCTGTCAGGTAGAGAGCATCCCGATAGAGCCTGGCAACATCGAAAACACGATTCTGCAGGGGATACAATTGCGCCTGATAGAATGCCAACTCAGCGGGAGAGGCCTTCCGCCAGAATCCGGCCAACGATGCTTGCCCGTGAACGAACGGCTGCTGCACCATACGTTTCCCTCGTCTTCCGTGCGACCTGCAAGATGTCGGAATGACTGTTTGCGATAGCGCCAGTATAGCAGAAAGATGAAATTTTGGACAGTCTGAGGCCGCCCATGAGGGCCTGTTACGCTATTCGGTTTGGCTGCCGTTGGTGTCACGGTAGCCGGGCCGAATCATTCATTCAAGCGAAAGGAACGCAAACATGGAACAGAAGCCCGTAGTTCTCAACGTCGGCTACACCGACACGCCGTTCATCCCCGGCTCGCAATGGCGGGTACACGATGCGGCGCGGCCGCAACCACCGCTCGTGACGCCGGGCGGCGCAGCCGGCGCGCCGCCATCGGACGCCATCGTCCTCTTCGATGGGCAGGATCTGGTCGGCTGGGTCAGCGTGAAAACGGGCGAGCCGGCCGCCTGGAAGGTGGAAAACGGCTACATGGAGGTCGTGAAGGGAACCGGCAACATCAAAACCACGGCGCAAGTCGGCGATTGCCAGCTCCACGTCGAGTTCGCCAGCCCGGTCGAGGTGGTCGGCAGCAGCCAGGGCCGCGGCAACAGCGGCGTCTTTCTGATGGGCCTCTACGAAGTGCAGGTGCTCGACTGCTACGACAACCCGACCTACTCGGATGGGACGGTCGGCGCGATCTACGGCCAGCATCCGCCGTTGGCGAACGCCAGCCGCAAGCCGGGCGAGTGGCAGGTCTACGACATCGTCTTCATCGCCCCGCGCTGGGGCGCCGATGGCAAGCTCGCCTCGCCGGCCCGGCTGACCGTCTTCCTGAACGGCGTGCTCGTGCAGCATGATCGCGTCTCGCAAGGCCCCACCGGCCACAAGACCGTCTCGAACTACGACACACCGCACGGCAGCGAAGGCCCGCTGATGCTGCAAGATCACACCAACCCGGTGCGTTTCCGCAACATCTGGGTGCGGCCGATCGTCGAAGAAGCCGAGTAGGACGCTGGCGTTTCCATCGCCAGCCACGAGCCTTGAGCCTGTCGGCCTGACCGCCTTTCGACAGGCTCAAGGCCCGACGGCAGCAGGGCACGGTTGAGGTATGTACAAGAGCCTCTTTCCGGACTTCCGCCACGCCTACGAGCCAGATGGCCTGACCGTAGACGAATTCGACGCCTTCGGGCTGACCGTGCGCACGTTCCGACAGTTTAGCGGCTCGTACCAGGAGCTTGTGGCGCTCGTGCGCGACTGCATGCTGCCCAACCTGGACATGCCCGTGACGAGATGGGCAGCGGCCTTCACCACAAAGGCACAAAGATAGGTCACGCTTTCTCCTGGATCGAACGGCGACATCCCCGCCGCAACCCTGACCGAGTTCGCCGCAGTCGAGTTGTTCCGCTGGAGCATACCAGCGCGGCGACTACTCGCGCGCGCAGGCGTATCGGGACTAGCAATTGGCCCACGAACGGAGGACAGGGAATGAGTGGGCGCAGGCGATGACGCTCGTCAACATGGGGAGCATGAGCGCCTTTGGAGTTGCCGGAGGTATCCAGTGAATCGTCACCGAATCCTCGTCAGGCACGCAAACTTGCTGGCGCCAGGCTCCAGCTTTGCAGGCGCGTGTGCTTCGCCAGCAGATCCAGCCGCAGGTCGGGCCGGTGCGGGGGCCAGCCAGGAAGCTTGTCGTAGATGCCTCGCTGCGCCAGCTCGGCTGCCACATCAGGTTCGCCCGGCGCGGGAGCGATCTCGACCAGCACTCCATCGTGGCTGCTCTTCCACGCCAGGAAGGTCGCGGCGCACGCTTTGAGAAGAGGTCCCGGCCCGATCGGCAGCTTATCCACCAGCAGCCACGCCGGCAGTTGGCTGCTCGCGCCGATCTGCTGCGCCAATTCCTGGCAATACCCTACGAAGGCGCGTCTCCCCATCTCGAAGCTTTTGGGCAGTTCCGGGGCGAGTTCGCTCGGCCCAAGTATGCTGCGGCTGAGCAAAGCAGTGGGGGGTGCTCCTCCTTGAGCCAGGCGCACGACAGCCCGCGTCAACAAGTCGAGCGCAGCAGCAGCCGAGACCGATCCCCCTGCGCCCTCGACCGGGTAGGGGGCGGCGATCCCCTCGCTCGACAGCACCGCCTCGGCCAAACCCGAAAGCGATTGCCAGGCCACTGGCCCGCCCTCCCCCGCAAAGCGGCTGTTCAGCTCCCGCGTCGAGATGATCTCGACACCGGGCAGCGCCCGCACCGCCGCGATCATGCGCCGCAGATTGCGCAGCGCGGTCGCATATTCCTCGTCGCTCCGTCGCGGCGCAGACTTGTACTCGGCTTCGGGCGTGTTCTCTCCGCGGAAGAAGTTGAGCACATCCCAGAAGGTCGTGTAGCGCAGCCGCGTCGGGTGGGCGCAGAAGAGGCCCAGACACGCCAGCCCGCTACGCTGCGCGGCTTCGACCCGCGCCAGCAGGTCGGGCAGCGCGGCCTCGAACGCAGCGTCGTCGCAATAGGTATTCTCGCCGCCCCGAATCCCGAAGTACTCGCCGTAGCAAAGCTGCCCCGCATACCAGCACGCGCCGCCGTCGCCGGTCCGCACGTGCGCGTACACATTCGCCGGGATGCCCATTTGCCGCGTGGCTGCCGGGATCTGCGGCGCCCAGCTCGAGCCGCTCGTGGCCCAGGATGAGGGGAATTGCCCGAACAGCCGCGCCAGATCGGCCGCGCCCGGCCCTTCCTGCGCCAACGCTTCGGCCACGCCATCGTCCCAACCCTTGTCGGCCAGGTATTCGGAGGCGGTGGGGTGCACGGAGTGATGATCGGTGTGCAAGCCCACGTCGTGCTGCGCCACCGCCGTGATCACATCCCACCGGCCGCGGCGCTCCCACAGCCGCGCCTTCTCACCGACCACGTACATCGAGGCGACCACGCCGTCATCAGCAAGCATGGTCGCGATGTCGGCCGGGATATCATCGGAGTCGGGATGGACGAGGTCCTCAACATCGAAGCAGAGATAGAGATACATGGCGCAGTCTCCTCATCACGAGCCAGACCCTAAAGGTTTCCGGAAACCTTTAGGGTCTTTGCCTCATAACAAGCCCAGAACGGCCGGCTCATCACCTCTTGCGTATCCCCCAGCTCATCGCGCCACTGCGCCAGCAGGCCGCGCAGCCGCGCCAGGTGATCGGCGTAGGCCGGATCGTCCGCCAGGTTGACCATTTCGCCGGGATCGGTCTGGAGGTCGAAGAGCTGCGTGCGGCGCTGACCCTCCACGACGTACTCGATCAGCTTCCACCGCTCGTCGCGGACGCCGCGCATCAGGTGGCGGTAGGCGAAGAGCAGATACGGACGGTTGACGGTGGACCGTTGACGTTTGACGTTTGACGACCATCCACTGTCCATCGTCCATCGTCTATCGTCTTTCGTCAGTTCGGCCGCGAAACTCACCCCCTCGACCGATGGCGGAACTGGCGACCCGATCAGCTCGCACAACGTCGGGTAGATGTCGTTGAGATAGACGAACGCGTCGCTGCGCGCGCCGGCCGCGATGCCTGGGCCCGTCATCAGCAGCGGGACGTGGATGCTGTGCTCGTAGAGGCTTTGCTTGCCCATCAGCCCGTGGCGGCCGAGCGCCAGCCCGTTGTCGCCCGCCAGCACGATGATCGTGTTTTCGAGCTGCCCCGTCTCCCGCAGCGCATCGAGCACCCGGCCGATCTGCGTGTCCAGATGCGTGATCATGCCGTAGTAGGCAGCCAGGTGCCGGCGGATGCGGTCGGGGTCGCGCGGAAAGGCCTCCAGCAGTTCGTCGCGCACTCCCAGCTCGCCGTTGTCGAAAGGATGCTCCGGCATGAAGCTCTCGCCGATGGCCAGGCTCTCCGAGTCGTACATCTCCAGGTATTGTCGCGGCATGGTCCGGGGGTCGTGCGGCGCGGTGAACCCGACGTAGATGAAGAAGGGATCGGCCGACCGGCGCGAGCGCAAGAACTCGATAGCCGCGTCGCAGAAAAGCACGCTCGAATGCCGGCCCGCGTGGATGTGATCGGCCACCTTCTCCACGACGCGCTGTTTGACGAAGTCCACCGTCTGATGGATGCGCTGTGGATACTCTCCGGTCGGGTCGAAGTCGCACACCGGCATGTTCCAGTGGTCGTCCATCCCGCCGTAGAAGATCTCGGCGCCGGCGTCGAAGTTGCGCGCATGTGCGGCCGGGCCGTTGTGCCATTTGCCTGTACCAAAGACGGTGTAGCCGTCGCGCTGTAACGTCTCGCCCAGCATGACATGATCGGCCGCGATCCCCTGGCCCTGCTCCTGGATGTGGAACAGTGTGCGGCCCGTCCAGAGCATGGCCCGGCTGGGCATGCACACCGCGCCGCTCGTCCCGCCCATGATGTAGGCGTTGGAGAAGGCCGTGCCCTGCGCCACCAGCCAGTCGAGGTTCGGCGTGACGATCTGCTCATTGCCCAGCGCGTGGATCGTGTCGAAACGCTGGTCGTCGGTGAAGAAGAAGAGGATGTTTGGACGTTGAGACATGGCGGCTCCTCAAGCGTGTTTACGCCCGCTGGTGCTTCGTGCGGGCGATGATGTGATCCTGCATCTCGCGGCCGAGCAGCACGAACTGTTGGCTGAAGCCGGAAACCCGCACGCACAGGTGGCGGTAACGCTCCGGCTCGGCCTGCGCCTGCCGCAACGTCTCCGCGCTGACGACGTTCCACTGCATCTGGCCCACCCCCATGCGGACGGCCGCCAGCAGGAGATCTGCGAACTTGTCCTGCCCTTCGCCGGCCAGCAGCGCGGGATCCACCTCGATGATGGCCGACGAGGAGGCCGCGGCCAGGTGATGGGGCAATCGGCTGAGCGAGGAAAGGACCGCGGTGAGGCCCCGCTCGTCGCGGCCCTGCGCCGGCGAGACGCTATAGGCCAACGGCTCGCCGCGGCGACGGCCGTCGGGCAGCGCGCCGGTCTGCTTGCCCATCGAGAGGGTCAGCGTGAAGGAGAAAAGGTGCACGAGGAACGGCCCCCCGCGCACGGTGCGGTAGTCGCCCAACAGCTCGCAGTAGTGGCGCGCGACCCGCTCGGCCCAGGCATCCACGCCGGGCTGATCGTTGCCGTACTTCGGCGCACGGTGCAGCAGCGCCTGGCGCAGCGTCTCGTGCCCCTCGAAGTCCGCAGCCAGCGCCCGCGCCAACTCATCCGGCGCCACCCGGCGCTGCTCGAACACCAGGCGCTCGAGCGCGGCCAACGAATCCGCGACGTTCGGGATGCCGACCGCTGCGCTGGAATGGTAGTTGTAGCGTGCGCCGCCCCACGTGATGTCGGACCCGGCCGCCACGCAGTCTTCCGTCAGCAGCGAGAGATAGGGCAGCGCGGCGCCCGCCTCATCGCGCAGCTCCGCCCGGTTCGAGCCGTAGACGCAGTGCTCGACGAAGAAGCGCACCTGACGGTCGTAGGCAGCCCACACGTCGTCCATCGAGCGCATCTCGGCCAGCCGGCCCGTGTGCGGCCCCACCTGCGCGCCGTCGGCCGGGTCGGCGCCATCGTTCAGCGCCAGCTCCAGGCACTTCGCCAGGTTCACCCAGTGGGAGACCGCGTGCGGACAGGCCTTGCCGGGGATCGTGATCTCGATGCAGCCGATGGCCGCGTAGTTGCGCGCATCTTCTGGCCTGATCCCGTTGGCGATCAGGCCAGGGACGAGGGTGTCATCGTTGAAGAAGAACGGGATGCCCCCGCCGGCCGCCGCCAGATCAGCGGCCAGCGCGACGAGCGGCCGGGGGCTGTCTCGGTGCAGGCGGACCGAGAGGCAGCGGACGAAGGCAAGCGCCTTCGTGACCGCCAACGCCATGTAGCTCACGTCGTTCGTGGCGTCGGCGCCGCTGGGGGTCAGCCCGCCGACCATCATCTGCTGCACGTCGTAGGAGCGATAGAGCTTGATCCAGAGCGCGGCCAGCAGCTCCATCGCCTCGTCTTCGGTGATGCGGCCCGCCTGCCGGTCGGCCAGGTAGTATGGGTAGAGGATCTGGTCAATGCGGCCGATGCTGTTGGCGTTGACGCCGTCCTCCCAGCAGGTGATCATGTGGCCGAACCAGAGCGCCTGAATCGCCTCCCGGAAGGTGCGGGCCGGCCCGGCCGGGACCTGCCGGCAGGCCTCGGCCAGCGCCAGCAGATCGGCGCGGCGCTGCTCATCGGTGCAGACAGCGAGCTCCTGCTCGGCGGCGCGGGCATAGGCATGGCCCAACAGCGCGCCGGCCTCCGCAATCGGGCGCACGGCGGACCAGAATGCGCGTTTGCGGGGGGCCAGCGGATCGGCCAGCGAGCACGCGGCCTCTTGCCCCGCGATCTCGGCCAGCAGGCCCGCGAACCCGCAGCGCAGCAGCTTCTCGTATCCGCGCACGCTGTGGTTGAAGACCGTGCCCCAGATGGCGGTGATCTGGCGCGCCTGCTCGTCCATGAACGCGGGGGGCAGAGGTTCGACGGGGCCCGTCACGCCGCTCCTGCTCGCGGCGAGCTGGGGGGCCAGCTCCCGATAGCGCGCCTGCTGATCGGGTGTGAGCAGCGTCTCCCGCAGCCGCTCCGCACGCTCCGGCGGCCACTGGCCCAGGTCGGGGAAGTCGAAATCCTCGCGGCCCAGGTAGTGGTAGCCTGCCAGCAGCTCGTCTGGCGCGATCTCGGCCGGCATGTGGAGGATGACGGACGCCAGTCCACGGCCGCGGCGGAGGACGAGCGGCTGGCCGGCGGCGTCAGCAAAGCCTTCGGCGAAATGGAATCCACGAAAGCCGATGTACCTGGCTGCCTGCGCGCCTTCCAGGGCGATAGCTCGCAGGCGTTCGATGCGGGGAGAGGGGTGGTAGTGGAACATGGATGCGCTCCCTCAGTGCCACGAAGACCCTAATGCCACGAAGACCCTAAGGGTTTCCGAAACCCTTAGGGTCTATCCTCAACTTCGGCAAACAGATAGCGCACGAGCTCCGCGTGTTCCCGAAAGTCCGGCACGATCAGGTCTGCGCCGGCCTGGATGAGCCGGTCGCGTTTCCAGGCGTCTATGCCGGCGCGGGTCGCTTCGTTCGAGGCCACGCCGACTGCGATGCCGCCCACCCGCTTGCTGTCCTCGATCTCGACAAAGCCATCGCCGAACGCCACGAATTCCGGGCCGGAGAGGCCGTTTTCTCGGATGATGCGCTCGATGAGGATCTGTTTGGAGAAGCTCCGGTAGTCGTCGCGCGCGCCGTAGATGCCGGCGAAATAGGGAGTGAGCTGCAGGGCGGCTGCCTCGTCCAGGACGTATGGCTCATCGGTGCCCGAAGCCAGGTAGCAGCGCACGCCGCGGCCGGTCAGCGCCTCCAGCATGGCCCGGCCGCCGGGAACCATCAGGTCATCAGGCGGGATTTCGCCGGCCTTGAGGCCCGCCACGCGATCGGCGATGCGTTTCCACAGCCGATCCAGGTAGATGCGCTTGTAGGCCAGCGGGTCCAGCGGCTGTCCCCCGCGCTTCTGAACCTCTTCGGCCAACTGGATCATCTGATAGATCGTTTGTTTGCCGGTCAGCCGGGTGACGAACTCCGTGACGACCGCGTGCAGCCCGGCTTCGCTCTCGTGGTCGGGGGTTTCCAGCAGCCACTCGACCATCAGGGGAATCATCACTCCCTGCCAGCCTTCGCGGATCAGCGAAAGAGTGCCGTCGAAGTCGAAGAGCGCGTGACGAATGCGGCCGCGGGTGATGTCGGGGTGGATGATCTCAAGCATGGGCTTCCGCCAGGCCGATCGCACCCCAGAGCGGCGCGTCGTCGCCCAACGCGGCCGGCGCGATCTGGACGCGGGTCTGCGGCAAGACGTGGTCGCGTGCGGTCTCGCGCACGATCTGCCACCAGCGGTCGCCCGATTTGGTCACACCGCCGCCCAACACCACGCGCTCCGGGTTCATCAGGTTGATGGCGCCGCCCAGCCCCGCGCCGAGCGCCTGGGCGGCCGCGGCCAACACCTCGGCTGCCAAGGCATCGCCAGCGGCCGCGGCTTCGGCCACGTGCTGCGCGGTCACCGCATCGGCGTTCCCGCCCACGCGATCACGTAGCCCCGCGCCAGCCTCCGGCTCCAGCGCCAGCCGCTCCTGGGCCGCGCGCGCGATGGCCGGCCCGCACGCCTCCGCTTCCAGGCAGCCGCGCTTGCCGCAAACGCACGGCGCGCCTCCCGGTCGCACGACGATATGGCCGATCTCGCCGGCCATGCCGTCGGCGCCGCTGTAGACCCGGCCGCCCAGCACCCAGCCGCCGCCGATGCCGGTGCTGACGGTGACGTAGAGCAGGCTAGCGCATCCCTGCCCCGCGCCGAACCGCCACTCCCCGAACGCCGCGATGTTGGCGTCGTTGTCCACCGCGGTCGGTACGCCGAATTCGGCCTGAAGCCGGTCGCGCAACGGCGTCTCCTCCCAGCCGGGAACGTGATGCGACAGGCGCACGATCCCCCGCGCCGCGTCCACCGGCCCGCCAAAGCTCACGCCGATCGCCGCGAGCCGGCCGGGGTTCTGCGCCAACAGGCCACGCGCCAGCCGCAGCATCGTCGCTTGGTCATAGGTCGCATCGGCGCCTGGCGGCGAATACGCGCGCGCCTGAGCCAGCCAGACCTGCTCGCCGCGAATGAGCAGAGCAGCGGTGTGTTTCGTGCCGCCGTAGTCGAGCGCCAGTAACAAAGGAGGTAGGGTCATGGGCATCTATCAGATGGCCAGGTCAAGAGGCAAGTCGCTGATATCGCGCAAGCGACGGCCGTTGATCATGGTCGTAAGTATATCCATTTGATCTTCGTTGCTGATAGCCTCAACCGCGGCCCTAAGTTCAGGCAGGGCAAAGTGATAGACGCAATCCAGGTCACCCGTACCAAGAGCCAGCGAGGCGAGGCGTGTAGGTAAGGGCTCGGCAGTGACCGCTGCGATGTGGGGTGTGTGACCTTTGCGGTTGCGAATGAGGTTCAGTCCTTCGGTGCGGATATTCTGTGCTCGATCGCTCCGAATAGTCCACTTGCATGAGATGCTTGCATGAAGGATGGGAATGGGTTGCTGACGGTTTGCCGCTCGTAGAGGGGTTAACTGACAGACCAGATCAGTGTCACTGACGACGGTTGTGTTCTGGTTGAGCTCGGCATCTGTCACAGACTGCCGGCCTACGATGATATCGGGAGTGATGATGTAGTCGCCTCCCAATGCGGCCGCCAGATCAGGGCGCTCGCGAAACACCTGGGCGATGTCGGCCAGATGCTCATACTGCTCGAATTGCGATATGCTCTGATTCACAGAGAAAAGCCACTTACCGGGGCGAAGGTGGCGGAGCAATTCGAAGGAGTTCTCCAGGAATTCCTTTGTGCATAGCTCAAACAGGTCGCCAGCCGTTTGACCCGCAGGAGCTCTCTCAGCAAGCATGTGATCTAAGCGTTCGATGATGAGTAGAGCAATGGATGTACTTGCCTTGCTCCTGCTGTCCGCGATGTTCGGCACACCGTCTTTGATGTGAAGAATGTTCTCGCAGACCTTTCGATGGTAGAGGCTTCGCAGTTCAGCAATACTCACGGGTTACTCCCTGAGCTTTCTGGATAGGCCCGCTCTCATTTCGTCTCGTTTCTGGTTTCAGAAGTCCGACAACATATTCCTCATGCATTCGTTGCTCGATCATAGAGTCGCCCTTTTTCCCAAAGCGAGCAGGCATCATTCGCTTGTTGCGATCCAGACGCCTCTTGGCGATGCCCACGACATCGAAACCCAGCTCCACTGCAATATCAGCCAGACAGTGGTGTGTCTGTACATCCAGATCGCGCATCGTCGAAGTACCGACGACTATGATCGATGCGGATCCATCTCGCAACACGCGATACATCTCGCTCATCACCGTTTGCATCTCAGAAAAATACTTGCGCAGAATAGCGGCTTTGCTACTGTCGCGCTCGGCGAGCTGACGGATTATGCTCTCTGGTCTATCAGGCAAGGCTCCGTACCCAGCGCGTCCGATTCGCTCTGAGCCAATATACTCAGCACGTAGTTGGGACAGATATCCAACAGGTTGACCGAGCCACACCAGTGAAAACTTGTGGGCTCGCATGTAGTCAATCGCGTTCGCATATGGCGGAGATGTGACGATCAGATCAACACTCCGATCTGCAAAAGGCATGTAACGCGCATCGCCCGCCGCTGGCACAACCATTACGCCGTTGGCGCTCAGTTGGGCAATACTCGCCAGATTCTTGCGCAATCGAACGGCGAACTGGTCAACTGCGTCTTTGGGGATCTTGGTCTTGTCGAGGTGCGGACGGCTATGCGCCAAATCTCGCGCCCGAGACACACCGCCAGACTTAGTTACTATAATCGAAGAGAACGCTAACTCCAGAAACCGATACGTAGCCCGATCAGGCACTTCCTCGATCGCCAAAGCCAAAGCCATCAGTTCGCGTTGAGTGGCCGGCAAAAACCAGTAATCCACAAAGGCTCTTGTTTGCTCATCGAATCGAGCAGAGAGGTATCCATCTAGGGCCGCCAGGTCAGATAGCAGCGCCTTGGCGCGCGAAATCACTCTGACGCCAACCTGACGCAGGCTGTCCACGTCCAGTGGCATGGTTTTCACTCGCCCAAGGCGTAGCGCAAGGGGGTCAATGTCTAGTCCCAGCGCACTTCGGCCCTGCAACAACGCCTCGACAACCGCCGTTCCCGACCCCATCATTGGGTCAAGAACCACTCCTCCGGGGTCAGTAAGGCCGCGAATGAAAGCCCGTGGCAATTGGGGGGGGAATTTCGCGGCAAAGGCGTGAAGGTCATGTGACGCATAGCTACTATCCTCGCCATGGAAATCCAACTCGCCTTCAAGCAAGGCCGCAAGCCTCTCTCGCATGCTCAGTTCTTGCTGAGCAACCACCACAACCTCTTGGCTTGCCAGCAAGGAATCCCCAAATGCGAAAAGCCGCAGTTGCTCTCTCAGAAACTGCCGGGATGAGGTATCAACCGAGTATTCAAGACACATGACTCTGCTATCACTCACACATTGCCAGAAACACCGCATGCAGGATGACCAGGTGCGCATCCTCGATCATCTGCATCGAGTCGTGCGGGACGATGACGCAGATGTCGCACAGCTCTTTCAGCTTGCCGCCATCGCGACCGGTCAGTCCGATGCGCACCAGCCCCAACTCGGCCGCGGCTTCCATGGCCCGCAGCACATTGGGCGAGTTACCGCTGCCGCTCAGCGCGAACGCCACATCGCCCCGCTCGGCCAGCGAACGCAACGGCTCGGCGAAAATCATATCGTAGCTCACGTCGTTGGCGTAGGCGGTGAGGGTAGGTACGTTGTCGCTGAGACATAGCATCTTCATGCGCGGCCGGCCCGCGCCGATCGTGCTCTTGAGCATGTCGTTGACGATGTGCGAGGCGTTGGCTGAACTGCCGCCATTGCCGAACATGAAGATCCGCCGTCCGTCAGCGCGCGCCTGGCGCAGCGCGGCGACGATCTGCTCGACCGGTTCCGTTGGGATGCGCGGCAACACCTCGGCCACGCGCGAGAAATAGGCTTGAACGCTCACGGGTGCGACTCCTTCGGGCTGGTTTTCGATTACATATGCCTATCCTACCTGAAAGCGGCTGCACGTCCAAATCTCGCGAAGGATCAGGTGCACTCATGCGGCCGCGGCGCGGCTTGCTCAGTCCTGCGAAGTGTGGTAGGATGCCGGTCATCTGAAACGTAGCGCAAGCTGGCAGCTTGCGCTACACCCCGGTTTACGTAACAGATGGTCATGCCGGCCGCGGCGCCAGTGCGAAGCCTCCCCGTGAGACGGTGCATGAAAAACAGGTGGGGTGGATTCGAGGCTTTAGCCGGTTTGGTGGTCGGCGGCAGTAACCGGCTGATCCTAAAGGAGGCTTCGCACAGCCTCGAGACCGGAGCATCGGTCGGCATTTCCAAGACAGGAGCTCCTATGTCTTCCGGCCCCAGGTCAACTGCTTGGGCGTTTTTGATAGTGCTTCTGGTGTTATGGTCGCTTATCCCTTCCCAGTCGGCGCTCGCACGTCCGATCGGCCCGGATGCGCGGGATCCGTTCCTGGCCGACGATGCGGATGCTGACAGCCCGCCGCCTCCCCGCACGCAGGTCCTGGCCTATCATGTCCGCGAGGGGGATGCGCTGTGGACCATCGCCGCGTACTATGGGCTGGATGTGGATACGTTGCGCTGGTCCAACCCCGCGCTGGCGGCCAATCCAGACTATCTGCGCCCCGGCCTGGAGCTCGTCATCCTGCCGGTGAAGGGCGCCTACGTGACGGTGCAGCCGGGCGATACCGTGGAGCGCCTGGCCACGCGCTGGGGTGTGGCGCCCGATGACATTCGGAACTTCGCGCTCAACGATCTGCGACCCGGCGACCAACCGCAGCCCGGCGCCAGGCTGGTCATCCCGCACGGCCGCCGCGAGGTGAAGCTGGCGCCGCCCGGCCCTGCCACAGGTTATACCTATGCCTGGCCCATCCGCGGGGTCATCACGCAGTCCTATTCGGCCGCGCACCGCGCGGTTGACCTGGGCGCGCCCTATGGCGCACAGGTCTACGCGGCGCGCGCGGGACGCGTGACCGCAGCCCGATGGTCCGACGTGGGCTACGGCTACCTGGTGATCGTGGATCACGGCGACGGCAGCCAGGCGCTCTACAGCCACCTCAAGGGCGCTTGGGTGAAGGTGGGGGACCGGGTCGGCCGCGGCGATCTGATCGGCGAGGTAGGCAGCACCGGAAACTCCACCGGGCCGCACATCCACTTCGAAATCCGCATCGGAGGCGCACCGCAGAACCCCCTCAGCCACCTCCCGCCCGAACCGTAAGCTTCCCGTTCTGGCTCGGTCGGAGACCGGCCAGAGCAGGGACCAACCTCCAACCCCCAACTCACCACACCCGCTCCAGTTTGCGCAGCATCGCGGCTTTGGCGAGCTGCCCGGTCCAGCGGTCACGGATGAGGCCTTGCCGATCCACGATCAATGACGTGGGCAGCGTGCGCACGCGATAGGCGCCGCTGACCTGGCCATCCGAATCGAGCACGAGCGGGAAGCCGATGCCGTACTGGCGCGCAAAGGCCTGCACCTCGGCTTGGCGCTCTTGCACATCAACGCCCACGACGATGAACTTGCGCGCTGCGCCATGCTCGCGCTGGAGCGCGTTGAGGTCGGGCATCTCGGCTTTGCAGGGCGGGCACCAGGTAGCCCAGAAGTTCAGCAGCACTACGTGGCCGCGCAAGTCGCTCAGCCGCAAGGTGGAGCCATCGCTGGCGGCCAGCCGGAAGTCGGGCGCCGGCTCGGCCGGGGTTCGGTCAGCCGGCCCGCGCTGTTTCGCGGTCAGTTGCCAGCCGCCGATGCCCAGGGTGATCAGGCTCAGCGCGACCAGAAACCAGAAGAAAGGCGAACGCTTCCAGGCAGGAGCGGCGGTGTGCATGGCGCTGCCGTGCGCACAAGCGACCGGCGTTTCGCGTGCGCCGGTCGCCTGGCCAAGCCGCTACGTCGGCTTCGCGGACGCGGGCTCGACGCGAGAGCTGCTGGTGATCGTCGCCTTGCCGCGCACCGTCGCGATGGCCGAGCAGTACTTGGTTTCTGAGAGCTCGATGGAACGTGCGAGCGCGACCGGGTCAACGTCGCCGTAGGCCACGTATTCCAGGTGAATCTTGGTGTAGTACCTGGGATGCTCTGCCGCGCGCTCGCCGGTCGCCAAGACCTGCAGCCCGGCCACCGGCTGGCGTTTCTTTTTCAGGATGCTGATCACATCCATCGCGGTGCAGCCCAACACACCCATCAGCAGCACTTCCATAGGCCGGGCTGCCGAGTCGTGGCCGCCGTTCTCGGCCGAGGCGTCCATGTAGACGGCATGGCCCGTATCCCCCTGCGCCACGAAATGCATATCGTTTTCCCAGGTGATCGTCACATTAGTCATCTATTCCTCCAGGGACACTGTAGCCAACGGCTACGCTGCACTGGGCGCCGGCAGCAGATCGAGCGCAGCCTGGGCGATCTGGCGCGCGGCGTCGCACTGCGCCAACGCCTGGATGCGCTGCGCCATCTCGGCCAACGCAGGATGGTCGCCGGAAAGCCAGTCGGCCGCCAGTTTGGCCACGCGCTGCGGGTCCTCTTCATAGACGCCGGCTCGATTCTCCTCGACCCAGGCCACGTTGCCGGCCTCCTGGCCGGGGATGAAGCTGGTGATGATGACCGGGACGCCCGTGCAGGCTGCTTCGGCCAGCGTGCCCGGCCCAGCTTTGGTGATGAGAAGGTCGGCAGCCGCCAGCCAGTCGGCCATGTTTTCCACAAACCCGAGGATCGTAACAGGGATCGGCCATGGTTCCCCACGCAACCGGCGCTGCAAGGGCTGGTTGTTGCCTGCGATGATCGCCATTTGTGCATGCGCTCGATTGGCGGCCAGCCGCTGGGCGATGGCCTGCGCCATCGGCAATACTTTGCCGATGCCTGCGCCGCCTCCCGTGAGCAATGCCAACTTGCGTTCGGCCGCCAAGCCCACGCGCGTGCGCGCGGCGGGCTTCGACTGATCGCGCGCGGCCCAGAACGCCCGGCGCACCGGCAGCCCGATGACGC
>VGOD01000010.1 GCA_016876015.1 Chloroflexota bacterium | reverse complement strand
GGGATCATCGTGGTATGGCCGATCTCGCCCGCGCCGGCCCGGCTGCCGCGGTAGACCTGCCCGCCCACGACGAATCCGGCGCCCACTCCCACGCGACCGTAAACGAAGGCCAGCGTGTTCGCCTGGCGGCCCGCGCCGAACATTGCCTCGGCCAGCGCCATGGCCCGCACGTTGTTGTCTACGAAGACCGGCAACCGCAAGCGGCCAGCCAATACGTCACGGATTGGCACAGTGCGCCAGCCCAGGTTGGGCGCCAGCACATTGACGCCGGTCTCGACATCCACCAGCCCAGAGGCGCCGACGCCAACGCCGACCACGGACGATCGGCTGACGCCGGCATCGGCGATGGCGCGTTCCACCAGGCGTGCAATCTCGATGAGCACCTCGGCCGCGGGCATTTCAGCCGTGTGGCGAATCACGAAGTAGTTGCGAAGCTGTCCGAACAAGTCGCTGACGCCGGCGCGAATGGTATCTACGCCCATGTGCACGCCCACTGCGCAGCGCGCCGATGGGATCAACTGCAAGAGGGTGGCAGGCCGGCCCGCGCCAGCATGATTGTTGGCCTCGCGGCCCTCTTCGAGGACCAGGCCGTGCTCCAACAACTGCGTGATGAGATTGGTGATGGTGGTGGTGGACAGGCCGGTGAGGCGCGCCAGCCCGACGCGCGAGACAGTCCCCTCTTGAAGAAGAGTCAAGAGCACAGCGCGCAGGTTGTGGGCCTTGACGTTGCCGATGCTCCGGCCCCGCGCCAGGGTGCGTGCGCCCCGGAAAGGGATCTGCGTCGAGTGCGAGATAGCTGACACCTTTGGCTCCTACCACAGCCACGTGGAATTAATTAATCAAGGGGCAAAATTAACCAGGCCCATTATCGCACACACTGGCGGACTTGTCAAGCCCTGAATGGCGGTTTTGAGCTCTCTTCGCCCATCTTCGCCATGAATTCGTCAATGTGTGGGACTATTAGCTCAGAGCCGCCCCACCGATCGCATTCGCCCAATCTGGGACCTTGGTGAGTTGCAGCAGGTGTCCCCGCTGTGGTATCATATAGGTGCTGTGATTGTGCGGACCCTGTGACAAGGCAGGAACCATGCCCGAAACGGGAATGAAGCCCGCTCGAGGGGCGGAGCGCCCTATGAGCCTGGTCAGTCGTTCACTTCGCCTCAAGGTTGGGCTGGGAGTCAGCCTGGCGCTGATCGCGCTCCTGACGCCCTTCAACTGGCTGCAATACCAGTTCCAGCGCAGAATGGCGATCGCCGACCTGAGCCAACTGGCGGCGACTACCGGTGTAGTGACTGAACACAGTCTGGAAGGCGCCATGCTGACTAATAACTGGCCAGCCATCCAGACGATCGTGGACAGTGTGGCGCGGGCGCCGGATGTGCAGGCGGTCTACCTGCTGAATCCACAGGCGATCGTGGCAGTCTCTCCCGGCGGCAGGTGGAAGCCCCTTTTGAGCTCACGCAGCGAGGTGAACACAATGGACATGATCGCACTAAAGGAAGTCTTGGTGACCTGCATGTTAGTGCCGCTCTTCGTTCTCGTCGTGGTGGCGTTCTGTGCGGTTGCCTTTGTCCTTTTCGACAAGAAGATACTACGTCACTAGCATGGGTACGGGCGGCAATCAACACGGACAGGCGGCGACCTTCCCACTGTCCGTGTTTCCCGCTGCCCATGCCCCACGCGCCCTGTTTGCCCAGATTCTGCCCTTGCAGAGAGCAAGTCCCCACACTCGCTCCGCTTGCGTCTGTTCGGCTTCCGGCATTTGACTTGTGAGTCAGGTTGACTTTATACTGCGCTCACTTCTTTTGAGTCGTGCCAACGCCGTGACATCAGACACAGATCCACAAGCTGTCCTGCCCGCTGCTGCGGCCGCCGCCAGTCAGGCGCCGACCTCTGCCGATCTTGCGGCCCTGGTCGAGAGCCTGCTGTTTGTGGCTGCCGCGCCCACGCCGGTCGCCAGGCTGGCGCAAGTGCTGGAGACGAACGTCGAGGCTGTGGAGGCCGCGCTGGCTGCCCTGACCGCTGCGTGCCAGCACGGCCAACGCGGCCTGCGCGTCCAGCGCCGAGGCGATCACGTGCAGCTAGTCAGCATGCCGGAAGCCGCGACCTGCATCGAGCGTTTCCTCGGCCTGGACCTGAGCAGCAAGCTCTCCCAGGCTGCACTGGAGACGCTGGCCGTCATCGCCTACCGCCAGCCGGTCACGCGGGCCGACATCGAGGCCGTGCGCGGAGTCAACTGCGATGGCGTGTTGCGGACACTGATCACACGCGAGCTGGTGGAAGCAGTTGGACGCCTCGAGCAGGCAGGCCGACCGTTCCTCTATGGCACCACTTTTCGGTTCCTCCAGTATCTGGGGTTGGATAGCCTGACTGCCTTGCCGGCGCTGCCGGAAAGCGCGGGTCCGTAGTGCGTGGTGCGTAGTCCGTGGTCCTCGGAGCGAAGCGCGCAAACCGTAAGGCGCGGCACTGACGCCATAAGTGATACGTAATACGCTGTACGCACCACGCACCACCCCTCACTTCACCGGCGTCAATATCTCCCCGGTAGCCTGGATGAACGCCAGCAGGCTGCGCACCGAGAGCCCGCTGCCGTGGGTGATGGTCAGCGTGTTGCTCACCACCGGGTCGCCGGTCGGGTCGCGTGACGAGATTACGATGACGGGGATGTCGCGGATGGCCGGATCGCGGCCCTTCTCCTCTAGCACCTGGAAGCCATCCATGCCCGGCATCACCAGGTCCAACAACATCACATCGGGCCGGCGGCTCCTGAGCATCGCCAGCGCGCGCTGACCGGTGGTCGCTTGGAGGATGCGATAGCCGGTCGCGTTGGTCGCCAACATGCGGGCGAAGAGATGTAATTCGTCCGGCTCATCGTCCACCACCAGGGCCGTCTTCACGCCGCCGCCCAGCCCGGCCAGCGCGGCCAGCAGCCTTTCGGACGCCACAGGCTTGACCAGGTAGCGCACCACGCCGAGGCGGCGCGCGGCCTCGTCTTCGCCCGGCGCCCAGCAGGTCAGGGCCGGCGCGCCGAACGGCAGGTTTGTCAGCGCGGCCGGCGAGACTTCGTCCAGCGGCGACGCGTTCACAATCAGCGCCTGCGCGGGGGAGCGGCCCAATTCGGCCATAGCCGCGGCGATGTCGGCTGCCGCCGCAACTTCCACGTTGGGCAGATAGCGCCCCAACAACCGCTGCAACGTGCGTCCCTTTTCCAGCACGACCAGCCGCGGCAGCGCATCGGTCGAAGATGCCCTGGCGGGTGGCTTCCTCATGCGATAGCCTAATTCGTCATCTGGCGTGATCGCGCGGCGGATTCCGCCGGCTGCCGGTTCGACGGGGAGGGGCGTCTCTAGCGGCAGGCTGAAGCGGATCGTTGTGCCCGGACCGTGTAGAGGCGAGCGGCTGTCTGCTCTGGCGAGCCCGGTTGCCGGGCTTTCCAGCCACATCTTGCCGCCGTGCATCTCGACGAACTGCTTGCTGATGGTCAGCCCCAGGCCGCTGCCGCCATAGCGCCGGCGGATCGAAGGATCGAGCTGCTGGAATGGCTCGAAGAGTCGTTTCTGGTCGGCCTCGCCAATGCCGGGACCGGTATCGGTGACGCTCAGCATCACCTGGGCGTCCTCGCGCCAGCAGCGCACAGTCACGCCCCCGCGTTCGGTGAAGCGACCGGCGTTGCTCAGCAGATTGATGATTACCTGGCGGATGCGCGTGCCATCGCCGAACACCGACGGCAGATCGGCTGCGACATCGGTCAACAGGTAGAGCTCCTTGGAGTCGAAGAGCGCCTTCACTGCGGCCACGGCCGCCTCGATGACCTGCGGCAGGCTGATCCACTCGCGGCTGAGGGCCATACGGCCGGCTTCGACCTGGCTCAGGTCCAGCACGTCGTTGACCAGGTTAGCCAGGTGTTCGCTGTTGCGGCGCACGGCCGCGATGTCGGTGAGCAGCGCGGCTGGCAGCCGTCCGCCATAGACCTGCGGCGAGCGGGAGATGATCTCGGTGAAGCCGATGATCATATTCAGCGGCGTGCGCAGCTCGTGGCTGACGTTAGCGACGAACTCCGCCTTGGCCTGGCGCGCTTCTTCCGCGATGCGCTGCAGCGCCTTGAGCCGATCGGAGAGCCGCGCCAATTCGCGGTTGGCTTTCAGCAGATCCTCTTCGGCCTGTTTCAGCTCCAGCCGCTGTTCGCGCGCCAGATTCAGGTTTTCCTGGGCCTGCTTGTAGCCCGCCAGCGACCATTCGGCCACGATCAGCAGCGGGCTGGTGATGGCCCATCCCAGCGCGCCGGCAAACCCGGCCACGACAGGCATCGCCAGGCCAAACTCGGCCGGGAGCGCCGCGGGCAGGCCGCCGTGCGTGGTCCACCAGGCTGCGGCCACAACGACAGCTTCGGCCAACAGCCCTCCGGCCCAGCCGGCCGTAGCCGCAGCGACGAGGGGCAGCAGCACGTAGAGCAGGGCGATTTCCGGTCGCTCCAGCAGCAGGACAGCCAGCGCCAGGCCCACCGCCAGCCCGCCTTGCCAGACGAGCTGGCTGGCCAGGTAGCGGCGACTGAGCATCCGATAGGCGACCAGGCCGGCCAGCAGGAAAACCAGCGCCACGGCGAACAGGCGCACCATCACCGCGGTCGCGGCGCTGCCCGCCAGCACGGTCGCGCTGGCCAGATAGAACACCAACGTGATCAGCATGACGTTGTGCGCGGTGGATTGGACAAGATCGTCCACGGTCCTGGCTGATTCAGGCCGTGCCCTGGCCGATAAGCGTGCGACGTGCCACATGGCGACTCTCCGGTGGATGGTGTGGCCGTATTCTAACGCAGGCCATGGGCAAAAGAAAAGTCACGCATGGCGCGTGACTTCGGTACATAGACCTTTAGGGTCTGTGAGACCCTAAAGGTCTGATCAAAGGTTTGATCGAGAAGAGGTCTGATCCACCTATTTCTTCTTGTACTTCGCGTCGTACGCGGTCTGGTAGATCGCCAGGTACTTATCCAGGCCAGAGTCCTTCAGCGTCTTGATGTAAGCGTCCCAGTCCTTGTCCACGTTTGCCTTGCCGGTGACGAAGTTAGCGAACCACTCGTCCATAGCGTTGAGCACTGTTGTGTGGAGCTCGCCGAACTGCTTGGACTGATCCTTCGTGAAAACCAGTGGCGGCACAGCCTTGTCCTTGGTACCGTAAGGCTCGTAGAGGTTCTTGGTCCATTCATACAACCAGCGTTCGAGCGGGTCGGCTGGGTTGTAGGTTTGCGACAGGCGATACTCGCTGGTGCGGAAGGTCGGCGCGGATTGGTTCCAGTGGCGGTTGTGTTCTTCGCCCGACCACACCTTGAGCACGGTGTACGCCGCTTTGCCGCCCGCGATAGAGACATCGCCCTCTTTGGCGCGCGTCCAATCCTCGCCCTCTGGGCCGAAGACCGAGCGGGTAGTGGCGTCGAAGCCGTAGAACAGGTCGCCCAGGCGGAACGCCGCTTCGGGGTTCTTGGCCTTCTTGGTGATCATGAAGGTGCCCTGGCCGCCGGTCGGCTGGTAGATCGTCAGCGGGGTCTGGCGCATACCGCTCGGCCCTTTGAGCGGCGCGATGGGAACGTATTCCTTCCAGCGGCCGCTCGGCCCGCCGTTCTGGGTGAAGACGCCGTACCAACCGGCGCCGGTCGCGCCCAAGATCGGCACGTTGGGGTTCTCGCCCAACTGGCGGATTTGGTTGGAGTCGTTGGTGAAGGCCTGCGGATCAATCAGCCCTTCAGCGTAGAGCTTGCTGTAATACTTGAGGCCCTCTTTCCAGCCGGGTTCCGTGTAAGCGGCCTTGACCACGCCATTGTCCAGGATCAGGTGGCGGGTTCCATTAGGGGTGACGCGGTCGTTGTAGACGAACGAGTTCATCAGGAAACTATCGAGTTGGGCGCGCCAGCCGCCGTTCACTTCGCGCGTGCCGGAAAGCGGGATTTCGTCCGCCTTGCCGTTGCCGTTCGGGTCCTTCTCCTTGAAGGCCTTCAGCATCTGATAGAACTCATCGGTTGTTTCCGGCGTCTTCAGACCGAGCTTGTCCAGCCACGGCTTGTAGACCCACATCTTCTGCGACAGGCTGCAGTGGTAGCAGTCATTGTAGTGCGGCAACCCATAGATCTTGCCATCCAGCAGAGTGATCAGGTCCTTGACCGCCGGGTTGGTCTGGAACATCTTCTTGGTTTCGATGCCGTACTTCTCGATGTAGTCGTTGAGCGGGAGGAACTGGCCCTGCTCGGCCAGGACTTGCATCTGATCCAGGCGGATGCTGCAGCCGATGATAACTTCGGGCAGATCATCGCTGGCGAGCATCAGGTTCAGCTTCTGTTGCGCTTCGGCCATCGGCGGGATGTCGAACTCCAGCTTGATGTTGGTCTTCGCTTCCAGCCACCTGGTGAACTCGTTGTTGGTGTAGTCCTTGATCATGCTGGTGGGGCACATGAAGGCCTTGATCGTGATCTTGTCCTTCACGATGGGGAACTCACCAGCGGCCGAGACCGCGACCCCGCCGGCCGGCGCTTTAGGGGCTGCGGGCGCAGCCGTCGCCGCGACAGCCTTCGGAGCTTCGGCTTTGGGGGCCTCAGCTTTGGGAGCGAGGGCTGGCTGCGGCGCACACGCTGTCACCAGCAGCGCCAGCACGGCCAGCACGCACAGGACGGTGAAGATTCGGTGCTTGGACATCGGGTTTCCTCCTTCAGAGTGGATTGGTGGATTGGTAGATTGGGTGACTTGTAGATCGGTTGGTTGCATCCCCGCGGCTCAGCAAGCCGATCTCAGGTAGCTGTACCTCCTTTCGTCAGGCGTCAGGCGTCAGGCGTCATTTGCAATCTGCAATCTGCCATTTGCAATTTGCCATCTGCTACCCCTTAATCGCGCCCAACATGATGCCTCTGACGAAGTACTTCTGCACGAACGGGTAGATCGCCAGCACCGGGCCAGAGGCAACGACGATCAGCGCGTACTTGAGCAGTTCGCGCATGGCTTCGCGCGCTGCCATGCTCTGCAAGTCTTCCATGATATTCATGTCCACCTGACTCTGGATCAGGATGTCTCGCAGGATGATTTGTAGAGGGAAGAGGTCCTTGTTGCTCAGGTAGATCAGCGCGGCGAAGAACTGATTCCAATGGCCGACGGCATAGAACAGACACAGGACGGCAATGATCGGGGTGGAGAGCGGCAGCAGAACGCGCAACAGGTACTGGATGTCGTTGCAGCCATCGAGCTGCGCAGCCTCGAGCAATTCGCCTGGAATCGCGGTGCGGAAATAGGTCACGGTGATCATCAGATTCCAGACCGAGAGCGCCTGTGGGATGATCAACGCCCAGCGGGTATTGCGGAGCCCCAGGTCCTTGACCAGCAGATAGATGGGGATCAGCCCGCCGCTGAAGAACATGGTGAAAACGAACAGGCCCAGGATGATGGTCTTGCCGTACAGGTCGCGGCGTGACAGCGGGTAGGCTGCCAAGAGGGTCATCGTGATGTTGACCAGCGTGCCCACCACAGCATAGAAGATCGAATTGGCGTAGCCGATCCAGATGCGCTCGTAGTGGAAGATCTTCTCATAAGCAGCTACCGAGAAATCCACCGGCCAGAGCACTACCCGCCCCGAAATCACGGCCGCGCCGTCGCTGAAGGACGCGCTGACTACGTATACCAGAGGATAGAGGATGAGCAGCAGGATCAGCGCCAGCACGCCGTAGTTCATGAGGCTGAAGACCAGGTCGAAACCGGTCTCGCGGATGCGGTTGCGCGGCCTGGGTGAAACCTTTGCGTGAACGGCCATGCAGATGCCTCTCAGAATAGACTGGTCTCGGAAAGCCGTCTCGAAATCTGGTTCGCCGTGACCAACAGGATCAGGCCGATAACCGAATTGAACAGGCCGATGGCTGCGGCATAAGAGAAGTTGGCCACACTGCCGGCCAGACCGATCTTGTACACATAGGTGCTGATCACTTCCGAGGTTGAAAGGTTCAGCGGGTTCTGCAACAGGAAGGCTTTCTCGAAGCCGATGTTCAGCAACTGCCCCATGTTCAGGATCAGCAGCGTGATGGCCAGGGGTAGAATGCCGGGGATGTCAATGTGCCAGATGCGCCGCACGCGGTTGGCGCCGTCCATGAGCGCGGCCTCGTGCAGGGCCGGGTCTATGGTTGTGAGCGCCGCCAGGTAGATGATGGCGCTGAATCCCATGTTTTGCCAGATGCCCGTCCAGACGTAGATGGATGGGAACATCTCGGCGTTGCCCATGAAATGGACCGCCTTCAAGCCCACCGCCTGCAGCAGCAGGTTCACCGGTCCCCGCCGCAGATCCAGGAACTGCAAGATCAGACCCACCATGACGACCGTCGAGATGAAGTGCGGCGCGTAGCTGACCATCTGCACGGTGCGCTTGAAGGGGCCGACGCGCAGTTGGTTCAGACTCAACGCGAACAGGATGGGGATGGGGAAGCCAACCGCCAGCATGTAGACAGACAACCCCAGCGTATTGCGAAGCAGCCGCCAGAACATGGGCGAGACGAAAAAGCGCTGGAAGTGTTCCGCGCCCACCCACTCGCTGCCCCAAATGCCCTGGCCAGGCAGAAAATCGCGAAACGCGATCTGCGCGCCATACATCGGGTAGTACATGAAGATGAACAGCCAGGCGAGTGGAAGCGCCAGCAGCAGGTACAACTGCCAGCCGCGGCGGATTTGCTTGAGGGCCGCGGACCCCCGACCGCCGGGTCTGCCTTGCGCCTCCCATTGGGGCTGTGCTAAGCTGGTTGCTGCAGCCATACTCGCTCCTGGAATGGTCTACGGATAGCAAAGTGTGGGGCTGCCGCAATCATAGCACAGGGCTGCCGATCTGCGCGTGTTTTTTGGCCGAGATTTGGCCGTAGATTGGCCGCGCGGTACAATGGAACTGTGGCGAAGGAGGGCGAAAGCCGTTTGGATACCCTGAGTTTCGATCAGTTCGTCGGGCATCTGCGCAGCGCGTTGCACTATCTGTACGACCCGGACCAGTTGCGCCGCAATGCGCTCGTCCCCTTGTTCGGCGTCGGCCGCGATTCCGACGCGGCCGCGGCTTTGCAGCGGCTCCTGACCGCTGCCATCGAGGCATTGCAGCCCGCGGCCGATGAGCCGCCCCAGTCGCGCGCCTGGCGCATCTACGATGCGCTCGTCTACCGCTATGTGCGCCGGTTCGACCGCGAGACGGTGGCTGATCAATTAGGGATCAGCGGCCGGCAGTTGCGCCGCGAGCAGCGCGCCGCGCTCGAAACGCTGGCGAGCCGGCTGTGGCAGCGATACGGCCTCGAAAGCCAGACAGCGCAGCCGCTCGATTTCGCGCACGCCACGCTGACTGGGCAGGAACCGGGTCTGGCGCCGCTCCGGCCGACCTTTGGCGGCCGGCCGTCTACTGATTGGCTGGCCGATCTGCCGCCCGAAAAGCCCGCCGCGCTCGCCCAGACCATCCGCGGCGTCCTTGACCTGACGCGGCCGCTGGCCAGCCAGTGGCGCGTCCAGGTGACGTGCGAGAGCCTGGAGGAGCTCGGCGACCTCGCTGCGCCGCAGGTGACGCTGCGCTACGCACTGCTCAGCCTGTTGGGGGTGATCATCCCGCGTGCACAAGGGAATCGCGTGACCCTGTCCGCCCAGCCCGCGAGCGGCAGCGTCACCCTGACCGTGGACACTATGAACCTCAAAGATGCGCAGCTCTCGGAGCGGGAGCGGGTCAGTCTGGAGATGGCGCGCCAACTTACCGATCTGGCCGGCGGTCAGTTGGACCTGGACTTCACGCGCGATGGTGGCGCCGCCAGGCTCACCCTGCCCCTTCTGGCGCGCATCCCGGTGCTGGTCGTGGATGACAACGCCGACACGCTGCACCTGTTCAGCCGCTACGTGACGGGCACGCGTTTCTGCCTCACGAGCACGCACCGACCGGAAGAAGCGTTGCGGCTGGCAGTGGAGTTAGCGCCGCGCATCATCGTGCTCGACGTGATGATGCCCGGCATAGATGGTTGGGAGGTGTTGACCCGTCTGCGCGCTCATCCAACAATGGCCGATACTGCTCTCATCGTCTGCACGGTCCTGCCGCAGGAGGAACTGGCGTTGGCCCTGGGTGCAGATGGCTTTCTGCAAAAACCGGTCACGCGCGAGGCGTTCCTGGCGGTGTTGGAGCGCCACAGCGAAGTCACGTAACGCTGGTGTGCGCCCGGCGTTGCATGGCTCCTCAGTTTGACAGGCAAAATGCCCGAAGCCAGCATCACCCCGCGGCAGGCTGAGATCGTTGCTGTGGTCATTCCCCCCGGGAGGCGCTGAGGACGAGAGATGCGAAGGCTTGCCGCGAACCCGGACTTGATGTAGAATCTACCGTAACACGAAGTCAGCGGATGATGGGAGGCTATCGTGGAATACGATGCCAGTTACAAAGCCTTGTTTTCGCACCCGGAGATGATGGCTGATCTGCTGGCCGGTTTCGTAGCAGAGCCGTGGGTGCAGGAGGTGGACTTCACGACCCTGGAGCCGGTGCGCGGCAGCTATGTCAGTGATGATCTGCGTAAGCGCGAAGATGATCTGGTGTGGCGGGTGCGGCTGCGCGAGAGCTGGCTCTACGTCTATCTGCTTCTGGAGTTCCAGTCGAGGGTAGACCGTTTCATGGCTGTGCGGGTGATGACCTATGTGGGGTTGCTGTATCAGGACTTGATTCGCAGAAAGGAGCTGGCGCCTGGTCTGCGGCTGCCGCCGGTGGTACCCCTGGTGTTGTATAACGGCCTGCCGCGTTGGCGGGCGGCTGCGGAGGTGGCAGAGCTGGTCGCGGTGGGGCCGGGCGGGCTGGCCGCATATCGGCCGCAGATGCGCTATCTGCTGATAGACGAAGGCGCCCAATTGACGGAGGCCTTGCCGGTGATGCGCAACTTGGTGGCAGCGCTTTTCCGGTTGGAGCATAGCCGCCAGCCGGAGGATGTGAGGCGCGTGGTGGAGACTTTGATCGAGTGGCTGGCTGCGCCGGAGCAGATGGAGTTGCGGCGGGCGTTCACGGTCTGGCTGAAGCGGGTTCTACTGCCGGCGCGGCTGCACGGCGTGGAGGTGCCGGAGGTGGCGGATTTGCAGGAGGTGAGGAGTATGTTGGCTGAACGTGTGATTGAGTGGACCCGGGACTGGAAGCAGCAAGGGTTGGAAGAGGGCCGACAGGAAGGCCGGCAGGAGGGCCGGCAGGAGGGCCGGCAGGAGGGCCGGCAGGAGGGCCGGCAGGAGGGCCAGATCGCGTCTGCTCGCAGAGGAGTGCTGGCGGCGCTGGAGATCCGCTTTGGTCGGACTCCGCTGGTGGTGCAGGAGGCAGTGAACTGCATCGAGGACCTGACACGGCTGTGGATGCTGCATCGGCATGCGATCCTAGCGGCCAGTCTGGAGGAGTTCGCAGCCGATCTGGAAAAGGGCAACGGCCATCGCGAATATTGACGGATCGAAACGCACTATCCTGTAGACGCTTGAAAAGGCCGCGGACGTGACGACGCTCTACGGCAGGGGACGGCCAGCCGGCGGTCTCGGCGCATGACGACCGACTGCGCAAGCCACTCGCTCACCGGCCGGGACGCGTCACCTTCACCGCGCCCAGGTACGCCGTCCCGGCCGGCGTCTCGGTGTCTGGCAGCAAGATCACGCTGAGCCGGTACGTCTCCGCAGGCAGCTCCGCGGGGATCAGGAGATCGTGCTCGCCCCGCACGATCTCCCCCCGGTTCCATAGCGTCGTTGCATAGGTGTCGCTGACGAGCGGCGCTTGCATCTTCGCCACGGTATGGCCGCTGGCGTCGCTTAGGATCACGCTGAACCACCAGTCAGCTCGCGGTTTGACGTTAGCCTGCCAATAAAGGGTCAGGTGCAGCAGATCGCCGGGGAAGATAGGCGTATTGGGCGCGTGGCCGAATCCTCGCTTGTAGCGATCGTACCCCAGCAAGGCGATGCCGCCAAAGTCGAAGTGCTGTTTGTAGCGCACATTGAGCGCATCCAGGGGCGGCTGTGCGGCGCTGCGGCTGACTCGAAGCGCCGGCAGCGTGACGAAGTCCTGTCCGTTGAGCTGGCGCAGGCGCGCGCCGGTAGTAGCATCGTATAGGCCGACGATGCGCCGGTACATGCCCGGCGGCGTGCCCGGGGGGATCAGCAGCCCGTGGTTGTCTGCGACGATTTCGCCCGGCTTCCAGCGATCGGTGGGCCGGCTGTCGCCGGCCGGCTCTGCATCGCGCTGCGCGATCACCTGGTCGCGCGCATCGAGTAACTGGACGAATACCTTGTACCGCTGCGCGACCGGCCGCTCGGCCTGCCACAGCAACTGAAGCTGCGTTACCTCGCCAGCCGCCGGGGTCAGGTTCCAGCCCCGATAGCCCAGCAGCAACAGGTCCGGCCCCAGCCGCAGGTTGAGCGCATCCGCAGCCTCATCAGGCGGCCGGCGCTCCGGCATCACATAGACGACCAGCCGGACGTTGCCGCGCCATTGATCGAGCGTCTTATAGCCCCGATCGTTCATCCACCCTTCGATCAGCTCGCCCGGATCCGCCTCGTCCGTGGCCCAATAGAGCGCATAGATCTTGTGGTGCTTCAGGAGTTGGTCCAACTCCTGGATAGTGGCGACTGGGTCAAGCGGCCGCTGGCGCGGCAGCGGGTAGATCGGCATATTGCCGTGGTAGTAGTAGCGGAACACCTCGATCTGGCCCGGCGCGTCAAGCAGAATGGCGTCATCGGGTTGCGCTGTGGCCGTGATGAACTGGACGATCCCCCGGTAGTCATCGCGGGCCACCGTCGGGTCGCCATAGTAGCGACCCAATGCGCCGCCGAACAGCGCGGCCACCAGCCCCAAAGTCACGATCACCCACAGCGCGCCAAAGACTCCGCTCAGCCGGGCGCCGGTCGTCCACAGCCGGCCCACGCCGGCCGGTAGGGCCGGGACTGGCCGCAGACCGCGCGCAGGGCCCAGTATCCCACGCGCCAGCAAGAGAGCGTAACCTGGCGCTGCGATCAGCAGGAACTTGAAATACGCCTCTCGGAACAGGCCGAGGGCTACCATCATCAGGCAGGGAACGACAACCCAAAGCACCGGCATCAGCCAGCTCAGCCAGAACGGACGTTGTTTGTCGTCTCGCCATGGCAGCACGCCCACCAGAGCGACGCCCATCAGCGCCCAGTGCCACCATTGGCCCACTTCGCCGGCCGCGGTCGGACCCGACCCGAGAACCGCCACAGCGATCAGGGCTGCGTCCTTGCCGGTCGCAGAGGTCAGGCCGGCCGGCCAAACCAACAACTGGCGCAACGCGATCGGCAGCCAGGGCGCGAAGATAACCAGGGTCGCCAGGAGCAGCAGCCCCCAGCGCGCCAGGCGTCGCCCCACCTGCCCACGTCGCTGCGTGTCCCAGAGCCATCCCGCGTAGAGCAGCGTCGCCAGACCGATCATCAGGGGAAAGAAATAGTGGGTGTAGAGGCCGCCGCTCCACAGCAGAATCAACACGATGCCCCAGGGCGGCAAGAGCGCCAACGGCTTGCCTGGCGGCTGACCTGCTGCGGGCAGGCTGCGATCCTCCCGATAGAGGAACCCCTTGAAGGCATACATCGTGCTGGTCGCTTGCAGGGCCAACAGGATGTACATGCGCGCTTCCTGGCTATAGTAGATCTGGAACGGCGACGCCGCTGCGATGAACGCGGCGGCCAATCCTGTGCTGGTGCCATAGAACCGGCGGCCCAGCCCGCCGATCACCAGCACCAGCAGCACGCCGAGGAGGACGCTCAGGCCGCGCAGTGCGGCCTCGCTGAGGCCAAAGATGCGCGTCCAGATGTGCAGCAACCAGTAGTAGAGCGGGGGATGGATGTCGTGGGCTGCATCGGCGGCGATCTGGATCAACGAGCGAGTGGCCAGCGCGGCGCTGTTGCCCTCATCGGACCAGAGGCTGTGCGCATCGAGGCGATAGATGCGGACGCCGGCCGCGACGGCGATGATCAGAATCAACAGCAGAAGGATCAACGCCGTGTCGCGCGGCGAGGTCCTGCGCGGAGGACGGCTCTTGGTCATAGTCGCCTCTCATGCGCCGCGAACAACCTATGGCTCGCGGCGCAGGTACTGTTTCAGGCTCTCATATACTGGTTGGGTCGTGAAGTCTGGGTCGGCCAGACGGAAGTAAGCTTCGGGCTTGCCCTGCGTGAGCCATTCATCGGTTGCGCGCTTGAAATACCAGACATTGGCCACGCCGATCCAGGGCCACTCGGCCGCAATGCGTTCGTAGGCCCGCACGGCATAACGCGCCTGTTGCTCCAGGGTGACCTGGCCGAAACGCTTGTCAGCCACCGCATCGGGCACGGCGTTCCATGCCATCTCGCTGATCCAGATCGGTTTGTGGCTGTCGCCGTTGGCCGCCATCAGATCGCGCACGAACTGTGGCCGGCCGAAGTTGATCACGCGCGGGTGCATCCGCCGATCGCTGGGACCGGACCAGAGGCCGTAGCCCTGCATCGCGACGATATCGAAGTAGGGCGCGGCGCCGGCGTCATACATGCGCTGGAGGAAGATCAAGTCGTTGAGCGCGTTGTGCGGCGGCGGCGCAGCCGGTTGTAGCGCGATGGTGCTCGCGAGCGCGCCGCAGATGATGACCACCTCTGGATCGGCCTCGCGAGCGCGCGTTGCGGCTACTTTCAGCAGCTCCGTGTACTCCTCCGGGCTGATGGGATAGACGCCCCACTCCGGGTAGATGTTCGGCTCATTCCAAATCTGATAATAGCGGATGCGACCGCGGTAGCGGCTGATGAGCGCGTGGACGAAGTCGCCGAAATCCGCATAGTCGTCGGGCGGCGCGAAGGTTCCGACGGCATCCCCCTGGCTGCGACTCCAGGCCGGCGGCGTGCTGATGCGCACGATCAGCTCCAGGCCATACTTCTCGGCCAGTTCCACGATCTGATCGTATTTCTCCCACGCCGATCTCGGCGGGGGGTTGCGCCGGTCTTCGAAGTCCCCTTTGCCGTGGATTTCGATGTCTTGCCAGGGGAATTCCTGGCGCAGCCAGTGGAAGCCAGCCTCCGCAGCCAGACGCACGGTCAGCTCGCGCTTCGCCAGCTCGACCTCCTCGTTGAGGAACACGTTGACGCCAGAGGGGTTCACATCCGCGTGTACCAACGCCGCGGTCGGCGCCAGGCGAAGCCGCGGCCGCAGCAGATCGGCGGCGAGATCGCTCAGCCCCTTGATCTGCGAGAGGAACTGCTCCTCCCCAGTCAGGTCGAAGAGGATGGCCTGGACGCGCGGTCGCGCCAGAAACGCGGCGATCAAAGCCAGGCCGGTCAGGAGAAGGCTGCCCAACCAGGGGCAGAGCAGCGACCAAAGGTTACGGTGTTGCTTCATCGCACATTTCAGCCAGCATCCCTCGGTAGAAACCTACCAACATCCCGCCAGCATCCTGAGCGGGTCGACGACGCAGCCTTCGCTGCGGCGAGTCGCCAGTCGAAGGATGCGATCATCTACCCACGTGGCTGTGCCCTTCGGCTGCGCTTCGCACAAGACGCTCCGCTCAGGATGTGTTGTTCCCAACTGAGAGCGCGGCCAGCATCCTGAGCGGGTCGACGACGCAGCCTTCGCTGCGGCGAGTCGCCAGTCGAAGGATGCGACCCTTCGCAAAGGTGGCCGCATCCTTCGACTGGCGGCCATTCGTTCAGTGCTTTGACTCGTAGACCCGCTCAGGATGCTCGCGGGCGGTTTATGGTGCTTTCTTTCGCCAAGCTCCGTTTCTCGGCTTCGCGCCTCTGGCGTTCCTGCTTCACGATCTCGTGGATCCCATTCCAGTCGCCACGGATCAGTGCTTCCTTCTTGGCCCGCGACCATCCCTTGATCTGGCGTTCGGTCAGGAAAGCGTCGTGTTCTGTTGGGAACTCGGCTGACCAGACCAGTTCTACGGGTAATCGTGCGCTGGTGTAGCCACCCAACACGCCTGCCTGATGCTCTGCCAATCGGTGTTCTATGTCCGGAGTCGAACCTACATAGTAGGAGTGATCCGAGCACTCGAGGATATAGACGTAGTGCATCGGGTCCTCCTGTGCAAGCCCGCATCCTTCGACTCCATCCGGCAAACCCCGCCGGATTCCTCTCAGGATGCTGCGCTATCGAATGTCACATCTCACCAGCATCCTGAACGGAGGCCTGCGAAGTATGCAGGCCGGAGTCGAAGGATGCGACCTTCCGCTCCCGACGCTGTATCCTTCGACTGCGCTCCGGACAACACACTTCATCATGTTCATGATGCTTTCATCTAGCGGACTGACAGGCTTTAGTCACCCACGAAGGTGATGCCGTGGCATTCAACACTTTCGTTGATGACTTTGGTCCACTTATCGGAAAGCGGCGTCAGATTACTACCGCTGAATCCTCCTGGGGTGTTTTGTGTAACACCGCCAGCTGGAATACTCGGGGGACACTCAACCACGAATATTTCGACGTAAGTCCCGGGATCTGCTGCGCGACCAAAGGGGGAGAAGCTCCAGAAACCGTCACCGACACCATCACAACCGGTGCACTTGGTCACGCGCGGTTCGTAGTAGCGGATATGAACGCACACATGATTATAGAGACTGTTGTCACGATGACGCACAAAACCGTCGAAATAGGTCATGCTTGAATTCGGATCGCAATGTTCGCCAGGGCTGTTCTTGAGCAGCTGGAAGCGGTTTAGTGGCGCTGGCGGCGCCGACGGAGCCGTCGGTTGCGGAACGGGCGTAGGCGCGGCCGTGGGCGGCGGCGGAGGCGGCGCAGGGATGTTCTGCGCGAGTTGAATCCTGCCCGCATCGCCGCTGACCGCCACCAGCGCAGCGAAGACCCAGGCCGGCTGGCCCCGGAAATTGAACTGCAGCCAGTCGCCAGCCGCATTCTTGCCGGTGATGTCGTGCGACTGGCCCTGGGTGATCTCGCCGATCAGCCCATAATTTGTGCCAGGGCCGCGCCGCACGTTGACGCTCTGGTTCGCCGTGAACTTCGGCGCCGGAATCGGCGTCGCTGTGGCGGTCGGGGGCGCGGCAGTCGGCGCGAGGGTCGCGGTCGGCGGAGGCGGCGGCTGGGCAGCAGTAGGCGCGGCAGTCGTGGGCGCCGGCAGCGCCGTCTGAGTCGGCAGGGCCGCGGTGGTGGGCGTGAAGGTTGGTTTGGGCGTCTTGGTGGGAGGGACGAAAGTCGGTTGCGGGCCCAGTTGCGCGCACCCGGCGCCAGCCAGCAGCGTCAGGGCCAACACGGCCGCGAGAATGATATATCTCTGCATCAAAAGTCTACCTCAATGGTGGGCTGCATGTAGCCCAAGATGTTGATACCGCGATTATATCATAGCCGGGCCGCGCCCTCCAAAGCAGCGCGGCCGGCGCAGTGTTCCAGTGCCAGGGGCCAGAACAATCGCATCAAAAACAGTGGACGCTTCAAGATGCATAACGGTTCCGGGGAAGTCCTGGCACGTCCGGCTGCATCACCCTTTGGAGCACAATCTCAGGCCCTGCAACGCCGGCCCGGAGTTCGGATTGAGCTCCAGCGCCTTCTCCAGCCAGACCACTGCGTTTTGGCAGTCCTTGAGGTAGGCGTAGGCCAGGCCTAGCTCGTAGTAGTACTGCTCATTGCGGACACCCAGGCTGACGGCGCGGTTGAGGTTCTCAATCACGGCTTCCCAATTCAGTTGGGTGTAGTACGCATGGCCCAGGTGAGCATACGCCAGGCCATAGGTGGGGTCTATGTCAATCGCTTTGCGCAACAACGAAACTGCCCGGTCCGAGTCTCCGGCCAGCGAGCTGCCATAGCCGAAGGCATCGTAGCCGACCGGGCTGTCGGGATTGACCTCCATTGCCTTCTGAAACTGCGCGAGCGCGTTCCGATAGTCGCCCAGGGCCAGATAGCTGTAGCCCGCGCTGATGTAAATGTAGCCGAGCCTGGGTTCCAACTGCGCGGCCCTGTCGAAGGCTGCGATCGCGGATTCATAGCGGCCCTGGCGCTCCAGCACATAGCCCAGATTGCGCTGGGCGATGGCGCTGTTTGCGTTGAGCCTGACGGCTGCCTGCGCTTCTTCCAGGGCCCGCGTCCAGTTGTTGCGATCGGCGTAGACTTCGGCCAGAATCGCACGCGCCTCAGCCGAGAGGGGATCTTGTTCCACAGCTTTGAGCGCAGTCCTGATGGCCTCATCGTAGCGGCCATCCCAATCCTGGGCCATCGCGAGCATGGTTAGATTGGCAGCGCTGGCTTTGATGGCAACCGCGCGCTGCGCCAGCTCGACGGCCTGGCCTGGATGACCCAGCAGACACAGCAGCCACGCCCGCCGGATCAGGATGTCGTCGTTCGTAGGATCAAGCTCGCTGGCCCGCGTGTAGGCGCGCGCAGCCGCGGCGAGCCGGCCGGCCTGGTATGCGTCCTCCGCTTCGGCCAGATAGCTCAGCGCCGAGCGCGTCGGCGTCGGCGTTGGTTGAAGAGGGTTGAAAGGATTCTGGAAGAACCGCGTGCGCGTGGCCAACAGATACACTCCGCCCGCGACGATCAGCAGCAGAATGATGATTGGCCAGGGTGAGCGCCGTCGCCTGGGGCGATACCGGCGATCAATGTACATGAATGACAGGCTCCGTCAGAGGTATTGGCCGCAGCGCAACATGTGGCGGGCATCCCGCACGACGGGAGTATACCACGAGACCGCGATGCAAGCCAGCCTCGCAGTGACATAATCGCCGACACTTTTGCGGTATACCCTTGCGGTGTGCGCGAGGTGCAAGCTGCCAGCTTGCGTTACTGTCCGGGATCGCGATACGCCAGGTCGAAGGCAAGGGTCCGCGTGTCCAACTCGCGCTCGTCGCGGCTCAGCACGATCTCGAGACGGTAGCGGCCGCCAGCGCCCGGCGGCTGGCGCAGGTGCAGCGTGACCGATTGGTAGGGCTGGCGGATTTCGATCATCAGCATGTGCGAAACAAGCTCGTCATCTGGATCGAAGACCGCGAACTCCAGGTTGGGAAACGCAGCGAAGCTGCTCGTCTCCACGCGCAGCCACAGCCGACGCAGATCAGGATAGGGCCACACTTCCGCGCGCTGGATCGTCGGCGGCTGGGACTCATTTGCCAGCGGCATGTTCGCCAGCGACTCGCGATAGACTTCGATGGGATCACGCGTGGCTGTCACGTTGCTCTCCGCTATCGGGCGGTTAGAAACCGCTGCAACCAGCGCAAAGCCGATCCTTCGACAAGCTCAGGACAGGCTCTTCGTCGGCTGAATTCAGTCGCCGCAGGGCGACTTCGCAGGGGTTGCAGCGACCTCGGTCGCCCGTGACGGATTACTTGACCGGTGCTCCAGGGACTCAAGTTGCTCAAACCCCACGCCTCATCACCGCCACGCCCGCCAGCACCAGGAGGCCGCCAAGCACCATGACCGGTGTGAGCGGCTCTCTCAGGCCCACCACGGCGAGCGCCGTCGCGACGATCGGGATCAGGAAAAGCACCGCGCCCGCGCGGCCAGCCGAGGTGTGGGAGAGCAGCCGTAACCACCACAGATTTGCCAGCGCGCCTGCGCCCACGCCGAGGAGGAGAAGCGCCCCCCAGGCGCTCAGCGGCATGACCAGCGACAGCCCCTCGAGCAGCGCCAGCGGCGCCAGGAACAGCGCGCCCAACGTCGCCACGCCGGTCGTCACTACATCGGCCGGGTAATCAGCTACCAGTCGCTTGCCGCCGACGCTGTAGATGCCGCCGAAGAACGATGCCAGAACCATCATCAGGTCGCCGACCAAACCCGGCCCCGACCAGGAGAAGTGCCCCGCGCCCTGGCTGACCAACGTGGCGCCCAGGAAGGCGATGCCCATTGCGGCCCACTCGATGAGCGCCAGCCGCTCGCGCAGCCAGATCATGCTGACCAGCACGATGAAGATGCTGGTCAGGTTGGACAGCACCCCGGCGTTGATGGCGGTGGTGTAGCGCAGCGCCAGGTTTTCCAGGAAGTAGAAGAGGGTCACGCCGGTGAGCGCGACCCAGGCCAGGAGCCAGCCATCCCGTCGCACCAACCGCATCAGCTCAGCCAGCTTGTCGGCCGGCCCTGCCAGGGGGTAGACGGGCGCAACGGCTGTCCCAACTGTGGTGGTCAGTCCGCGGCGGCCGGGCGCCGCGACGCCCCGCGCCGAACAGACCGCCAACCAGCCGATCAAGATCACTGCGGAGATCGTCCAGCGCAGAAAGGCGATGCTCGTTGGCCCCAGCCACTGCAAAGCCGCCTTGGTCAGCGGAAAACTGGCGCCCCAGAAGAACACCATGCCGGCGGCTATCAAAGCCAGGATCCACCGCCTCGTCATGCCGTCAGTCCAGATTGACGGTCCTGGCCTGCGCGACCTCGCGACCCTCTAGCTTCAGAGAAAGCACCTGCGAGGTATTGTCCGCGGCCATAGACACGCCGTAGATGGTATCGGCAGCTTCGATGGTGCCGCGGTTGTGCGTGATGACGATGAATTGCGTCTTCTCGCTCAGCGCCTTCAGCGCATCGCGAAAGCGGCTGATATTGGCCTCGTCGAGCGCGGCGTCTACTTCATCCAGGATGCAGAAGGGGGTGGGCCGCACCTTGAGGATGCTGAAGATCAGGGCCGCGGCGGTGAGCGCGCGCTCGCCGCCCGAAAGGAGCGCCAGCCCCTGTTCGCGCTTGCCCGGCGGCCGTGCGATGATCTCAACGCCGCTCGTGCCCGGCGCATCGGGATCGGTCAGCACCAGCTTCGCGGCGCCGCCGCCGAACAGGAGCGGGAACTCCCGTTGGAACTGCGCAGCGATGGCCCGAAACGCAGACTGAAAGTCGCGCTCCATCACGCGGTTCAACTCGGCAATCACTTCCTGCAGTGAGCTCACTGCCTTTTCCAGGTCGGCGGCCTGTGCGGTCAGAAAATTGTAGCGCGTCTCCACTTCGTGATACTCGGCCAGGGCGTCCACGTTGACCGGCCCCAACCGGCCGATTTGGGCGCGCAGATTGCGCACGTCGCGCTCCAGGCCTTCGGGCAGTTCTGGCACGGCCGGCAGGCGCATCACCATGCCGTTCAGCGGCAGCGGCGGCTGGCTGTCGGCCAGCTCTTCACTCTGCAAGTCAACCAGGCCCAGTTCCTTTGCGATCTCGCCACGCAGATGCGCGACATCGTCCTCTGCGCGCTGCGCGGCCAGGTCGGCCTGGCTCTGGCGCATCTGAGCCCCGCGCAACGCCTCTTGCAGGCCGTGGGCGTGTTCTTCAACGCCGCGGCGCTCCTGTTCGAGCTGCGCCAGCCGCGCCTCGGCCGGCTCGATCAGGCTGGCATAGCGGCCGATCTCACCAGCCAGTTCGCGGGCGACCAATGCCTGGTCGCCGATGTTTTGGCTGGCCTCGGCCTGCTGTTGGCAGAGCGCGTCGAGCTTGTGCTCTTTGGCCGCGATCTCCGCGCCGCGGCGCTGCTGCAGCGCGGTCAACTCATTCACACGCGCCTGCTGGCTCTGCTGTTGGCCGGCGCTGACCGCGGCCTCGGCGCGCAATTGGGCGAGCTCTGCCAGCAGGTCATCGGCGGCCAACTCTGTCAGGCGTCGCCGGGCCGCATCCACGGCTGCTTCGCCGGCCATGATCTGCTCGTTGAGCCGCGTGATCTCGGCCTTCAGCTCGTTCTCGCGATTGTCGAGCCCGGCCGCCTCCTTTTCGAGCTGCGTGCGTTGGCGCTCGTGCCAGGCCCGCGTCTGCCGCGCGCGATCGGCCGCCAAGTGCAGCCGGTTGCCCTCGGCGGTCAATCGGGCCTGGCGGCTGGCCAGCTCGTCGCGCTGGCTGCGCAGCGCGGCGCCGGCCGACCGGGCCACTTCTTGCGCGGCGCGCGCTTCCGCCACTTGCGCCTGTCGCTGGCCGACTTCGGCGGCCGCGGCCTGGATCTGGGCTGGCAGGTCGCGCAGCGTGCGGGCGCGCGCCAGGACGCCGCTATCGCGGGCCCGGCTCTCCGCGCCGCCGGTGACGCTGCCGCCGGGACGCACGATGTCACCCTCGACCGTCACCAGGGTACCCCGACCGTTGGCGGTCAACAGACGCCGCGCGACAGGCAAATCCTGGACCACGACAATGTGGTTCAGCGCCAACTCGACCGCGGGCCTGATGGCAGGGTCGAATGTCACCAGCTCGCTGGCCAGGCCCAGTACGCCGGCGGCGGCCGGCGCATCCACCGCCCGGCCGGGCCGCAAGCTGTCGAGGGGCAAGAAGGTCGCACGGCCGGCCTGGCGCTGTTTCAAGAACGCCACGGCCGCCTCTGCATCTTCCCAACGCTGCACGACGATGTCCTGCAGGCGGCCGCCCAGGGCCGCTTCGATGGCGCGCTCCAGTTCCGAGGGGACCTGCACCAGATCGCCCAACGCGCCGATGATGCCGGCAAGTTGCTTGCGGCTGGCCAGGACCGCGCGCGGCCCGCTGCCCATGCCGGCGCCCTCGTCGCGCAGACGGCTGAGCATGTCGCGCTGATCACCCACGCGCGCCAGGCCCCGTTGCGCCGCGGCCAACTGTTCGGCCGCGGCGCGTTCGGCTTCTTGGGCCAGCGCCAACGCCTGCGCCTGCGCCTGGCGCTCGCGATCCAGCCGGGCCAATTCGGCCTCGGCTGTGTTCGTCTGGCCGGCGAGCGCGGCGATCTGCGCCTCCAGCTCGGCCAGTTGAGCCGCGGCTGTCTGCGCTGCCTGTCGCTGCTCAGCTTGCGCGGGCAACAGCTCGCTGCGCCGCTCGGTCAGTTGGGCCAGCCGCGAGCGTCGCTCGGCCAACTGCGTCTTGAGGGCCAGCGCCGCATCTTGCGCCAGGGTCAGTCGCTGCGCCTGCTGCTGTCGCTGGACCTCGCGGGCCTCCAGTTCGCTCTGCGCGGTCGCCACGCGGGCGGCGTGCGCCTGATGCGCCGCCTGCGCTGCGGCGAGTTCGGCCGCGGCCGCGGCCAGCCGGCCAGCCCCATCTTCGAGCGCCGCACGCAGATAGATCAGCTCGCGCTCCAGTTCCTCGCGTTGTTCGCCCCACAGCCGATGCTGCTCGGAGCGCACAGCCAGATCGCGCTGGATGACCTCGGACCGGCGGTGCAACTGGCTGCTGGCGTTGTGCCACTCGCCAAGCTGTTCGCGCAAGACGGCCCGCTCGGCCTGTCTGGCGCTCAATTGGCCCGAGAGGACGCCCAGGGCGTCGGTCTGTTCTGCGGCTGCGCGAGCGCAGACCGCGACGCGATCCTTGGCAGCCGCCAACTCCCTCAGGACTCGTTGCCACCTATAGCCGTACCAGGTGCACAAATGGGCGTCCAGGTCCGCCTTGAGCTGCTGATACTCCTGCACGCGACGGGCCTGTCCTTTGAGATAACGCAGGCGTGGGGTAAGCTCGCTGATGATGTCACGCGCGCGGGTGAGGTTGGTGCTGGCTTCGGCCAGCCTTTGGGCGGCTTGCTCGCGTTTGCTCTGATGAACGGTGATGCCCGCAGCTTCCTCGAAAAGCTTGCGGCGCTCCTCGGGGCGCTGGGAGAGCGCCTGGTCAATCAGTCCCTGACCGATGGCGGTATAGGTGCGCTCACTGAGGCCAGAGCTGCCCAGCAACTCCGCGAGATCGCGCAGCCGCACCCGGTTGCCGTTGATGGAATACTCGTTTTCGCCCGAACGATAGGCGCGGCGGCCGATTTCAACCTCACTGAAGTCAATGGGCAGCCAGCCCGCGGCGTTGTCGAAGACCAGGCTAACCGAGGCCATGCCCACGCGCGCCCGCTGCTCGCTGCCCGAAAAGATCATGTCCTCGGTGCGTTTGCCGCGCAGGCTGAAATAGCTCTGCTCGCCTAGAACCCAGCGCAGAGCGTCTGCCACATTGGACTTGCCGCTGCCGTTCGGCCCAACGATCGCTGTGATGCCCGCATCGAAGATGAATTCGGTGCGGGATGCAAAGGTCTTGTAACCGTGGAGCTGGAGCCGCTTGAGGAAACGCACGGAGACTCACACCGCGAAAAGGGCGTCTACCGCGATCTCGAAACCCTTGAGGACTTGCGATGCCACGGTCTGCCCTGCACCCCACTGACCTGTCAGTCTGTATGCAGCCTCCTGCAACAGAAACACCTGAACGGTCTTCGCTACTGTGTCTACTACCCAATACTCGCGCACACCGGCTTCCTGGTAGAGCGGCTGCTTGATCCGAAGATCCTTCCAGAGGGTTGACGGCGAGGCGATCTCTACCACCAGGTCGGGCGCGCCCACAATGCCCTGCTCGTGGATGATGTCGGTTCGCGCGTCGGCGATGAACAGGAGGTCGGGCTGCACCGGCGTCTGCTGACCGGGCAGGAAAACGTCAGTCGGGGCAAAGAAGACCCTGCCTGCTGAGCACAGGCGGACAAAAGACGAGATGGCGAGAGTCAGGTTCAGGCAGACGGTTTGATGCGCGGTAGAAGGGCCAGGGACCATGTACAGCACTCCCTTGATGATCTCGTATCGCCAAGCGTCATCGGGCAGTCGCAACCAGTCGGCGTAGGTCCATTGCCCTTGAGGGGGCGGCCACGAGCGGCTGACGGGACGCCAGACGCGTGCCTGGACTCCGCAGCGCGCAGCCAGCGGCCGGGTCCGAGTGATGCTGGCCCCTATCGGGGATGCAGTGGAGATCGTCTGCGGGAGCGTCATGGACGCCTTCGGCGCGCCTGTGCGCGCTTCTCTGTGCGGCTGACAGAGCTGAGCGTTGAATGGCTGCCGCCAAACAACAGATGAGCGCGGTTGCCAGCCACTGTCGAGGCGGCAACCGCGCCCGTTGCACCATTTTCTGGCCCCGACAGGCTGCCGCCGCTTCGGCGAGAGCAACCTGTCAGAAGCTTGAGCGCTTGAGCTGCGGAGTTCTACCGCCGGCCGCCGCCGCCGCCGCGCCTGTCGAAGCAATCGCGGCAATACACCGGCCGACCCGAACGCGGCTCGAACGGGACCTCGGTGTCCTTGCCGCACTCAGCGCAGATGACGCTGTACATCGGACGCGTGCCGCCGCGGGATTCGCCGCCGCGGCCATAGCCGCCGCGCGAGCCTCCGCCTCCGCCGCCCCCGCCGCCATAGCTGCGGCCGCCGCCAAAGCCGCCGCTGTCGCGCGATGACTTGCGCGCCGCGCGGCAATCGGTGCAGCGGGTTGGTTCGCTGTACTCGCGGGAAGCGTAGAATTCCTGCTCGCCCGCGGTGAATGTGAACTGCTTGCCGCAGTCGCGGCAAACCAAGTTCCGATCTGAATAACGACTCACGGTATCCTCCAGAATACTAGTGCTTTACAGCACGGCGACGTCACCCAGCCTTCGTACCGTGAGTCCAAGTTACCACGCAGTTGGCTGCGAATCCTACCAAGAGCCCCGTGTATTTGGCTGGCCGTGACTTTACTGGTTGAATTATAGCACGTTTCGGCCATTTCGCAAATACAAGGGGGCCGCATTTGTCGCTTCGGCAAGTTGTTCGTTATTCGCTCCCATATTGCTCCCCTGGCGCTGGGCGAAATCACACCGCTGCAGCATTTCACCCTGGGACCTATCAACCTCCGGAACCGACTTGCTCCTTCAACCACGCCGCGATGAAGTCGTCAATCTCGCCGTTCAGCACCGCGGTCGGATTGCCCGTCTCCACATCGGTGCGCAGGTCTTTGACCATCTGATACGGTTGCAGGACATAGGAGCGGATCTGGTTGCCCCAACCGGCCTCCACGTGCTTGCCTTTGAGCCGCGCCTGCTCTTCCTCGCGCTTCTGCAGCTCGATGTCGAAGAGCTTGCCGCGCAAGACCTTCATGGCAGACTCGCGGTTCTGAAGCTGGCTGCGCTCGTTCTGGCACGTTGCGATGACACCGGTCGGGATGTGCGTCAGGCGCACCGCGGTGGAGTTCTTTTGCATGTGCTGGCCGCCCGCGCTGCCGGCCCGGAAGACGTCCATCTTGATGTCTTCGGGCCGGATTTCGATCTCGATGTCTTCGTCGAGCATCGGCAACGCCTCGACCAGCGCAAACGATGTGTGCCGCCGCGCCGAAGCGTCGAAGGGGCTGATGCGCACCAAGCGATGCACCCCACGTTCGGCCTTCAGATAGCCGTAGACCCACAGCCCCTCGACCTCGACCGTGACCGTCTTGATGCCGGCTTCTTCGCCGTCCAGTTGGTTGGTGATCTCGATGCTGTAGCCGTGGCGCTCGGCCCACCGCAGATACATGCGCAACAGCATCTGGGCCCAGTCTTGGGCTTCGGTGCCGCCCACCCCCGCGTGGATGGAAAGGATGGCGCCGCTGCGATCATAGCGGCCGCTGAGCGCCAGTTGGAACTCCAGCTCGGCGTAACGCTTCTCCAGCGCCGCGGCCTCTGTCGTGAGCTCCGCGACGATGGCTTCGTCATCCAACTCAAGCGCCATCTCCAAAAGCTCGCGGGCATCAGTCACATCCTGCGACAGCCTATCCCAGGTGCTCACCTGCTCGCGCAAGTTGGCGAGCTGCTGCAGGACCTTCTTGGCGGCCTGGGGATCGTTCCAAATCTCTGGCCTGGCCGACTCCTCTTCGAACCGCGCGATCTCAGCCTTCTTGCCCTCTAGGTCAAAGACGCCTCCGCATGGCAATGACTTGGTCAGACAGCGTTTCCAGCGCGTTCATCGTTTCGTGCATGGTTAGTCTCCTTCATCCCAGAATCCCTCTTACAAATGCGCGGGCATCGAACTCAGCGAAGTCATCCGGCTTCTCGCCGGTGCCGACGAAGCGCACCGGGATGCCCAATTCTTGCTCGATGGCGAAAACAATGCCGCCTTTGGCGGTGCTGTCGAGCTTGGTCATCACCAGACCGGTCACCTGCACCGAGTCCTTGAAGTGTTTGGCCTGACTGATGGCGTTCTGACCGGTGGTGGCATCCAGCACCAACAGCACCTCGTGAGGCGCGTTGTGAACCTGGCGCGCGCAAACCCCGCGCACCTTTTCCAGCTCTTTCATCAGGTTGTACTTGGTGTGCAGCCGGCCGGCCGTGTCAATGATCAGCAGATCTGCGCGCCGGCTTTCCTGGCAGGCGCGAATCGCATCGTAGACCACCGCGCCCGGATCGGCGCCCGGCGCCTGCGCGATCACATCTACGCCCACCCGCTCGCCCCAGATTTTGAGCTGATCAATGGCCGCCGCCCGAAAGGTATCGGCCGCCGCCAGGACGACCTTCCGGCCGCGGCGCTTGTAATACTGCGCCAGCTTGGCGATGGTCGTCGTCTTGCCCGAACCGTTGACGCCCACGATCAAGACCACCGTGAGCAGGCGCGCATCGTCCACAGATGTCGGCGTCGGGTGCGCCAGGGTCTGCTCCAGCTCTTGTTTCAGAGCCCCGCGCACATCGGTCAGGCGCTTGAGGTTGTCCTTCTTGACGCACTGCTTGAGGCGCTCGACCACCTTCAGCGCCGTGTTGACGCCCAAATCCGCCTGGATCAACAGCTCTTCTAGTTCATCCCACGTATCATCGGTGACCTCATTGGCCTGGAAGATGGCGCTGATGCGGCCAAGAAAACTTTGCCGCGTCTTGGCCAGGCTAGCCTGGATCTTGGCGTCATCCTGGGCCCGCTCTTCGGGCGTCCTGCGCAGTAGTCCAAACACCGGATTCTCCTTAACAGGCTGACGTGCGATGCACGGTCAGTGCATCGCACGTCAGCGCCAACTTGAAACATGATGGCTTCATTATACACGACCCCTTGCCGAATGACAAAGCCGCTGCCCTATGCTATACTGGAGTGAACCCGATGGCAAACACCGTGTGGAGCAGCGATGGTGGACCCGTCCGATACCGTGGCCGCATTCGCGGCGCGCAATGGCCTGATCTTCCAGGATTGGAGCCTGTTGCGCGTCGCCTTGACGCATCGCTCGTACTTGAACGAGCACCCTGATCTGGACTGGGAAGACAACGAACGCCTGGAATATCTGGGCGACGCGGTGTTGGATTTCCTGTTGGCAGAGCATCTCTTCCTGCGCTTTCCCGCGGCGCCGGAAGGGAAGCTGACCAATCTGCGCGCCGCACTCGTGCGACGCGAGACGTTGGCCCGGTTTGCGCAGCGCCTGGGTGTGGGCCAGGCGATGTTCATGGGCCACGGCGAAGTGGAGACCGGCGGCCGCGCGCGCGCTGCGACATTGTGTGCGGCGTTCGAGGCGCTCATTGGCGCGCTCTATCTCGACCAGGGGTTGGAGGCCGTGGGTCAATTCATCGCGCCGCTGGTCGAGCGCGAGCTGGCGGCCGCCCAGCTCGACGTGGCCGACAAAGACCCCAAGAGCCGGCTGCAAGAGCTGGCGCAGGGCAGCCTGGGCGTGACCCCGCGCTACCGAACCGTGGCCGCGGCCGGGCCGGATCACGCCAAGACCTTCACCGTGCACGTTTTCATCCGCGACGCAGTATGCGGCATTGGCGAGGGCTCGAGCAAGCAACTCGCGGCGCAGGCCGCGGCCCTCGACGCGCTGGCGCGGCGCGATGAGTGGGCGCAGCAGAACGCGGATTAGCGCGGTTGGGCATTTTATCCTATGGATTACGGGCTGTTCTGGCATTATAGTGTAGGTGATTCTTGTAGGTGGACAATGGAGGAGCGACCTGCACATGGCCCCACTGATTTTGATCGTGGATGACAGCGAGGACATCCGGCACATCGTCTCGCTCATGTTGAAGCATAAGGGCTATGAAACGATCACCGCAGATGGCGGCAGCGCCGCGGTGCGCGTGTTGGAAAAGCGCCGCCCCGATTTGATCCTGTGCGACATCTTGATGCCTGGCATGGACGGATTTCAGGTTTTCCAGTACGTGCGCGGAGATCGGCGGTGGTGCCACATTCCCTTCGTATTCCTGACCGCGCTCGCCGACAGTCACACACGGCTATCGAGCAGTGAGTTGGGCGCTGAGGCGTACCTCACGAAGCCGTTCGACAAGGAGGAGTTGCTCGCGGTGATCACAGGCTTGCTGCGTCGTGCGCAGGAGCTGGCTACCTACACCGTTTCCGAGATGGAGTCTTTTAAGGCCCAACTGCTCTTCATGATCACCCACGAGCTGAATACGCCGTTGTCGGTGATCCGCATGTTGACGGAGAGCATGCGGTCCAGCCTGGGCAAGCTGAACAAGATCCAGATCGCCGAGTACCTCGATCTGCTCGCCCACAGCACCGACGATCTGTCCTATATCGTGGAATCCATGCTGCTGGCCTTGCAGATTGACAGCGGTCGCGCCCAACAGCTATTCGACACCTGGGCGGCGCCTCACGGCCTGCGCACGATCCTGGAGATCGTCATCAATCGGTCTGCAGCGCAGCGGGCAGAGCGCGGCGTCTCGTTGGAAGCGGTGGGGCTAGATAAACCGCTTTGCGTTGAGGGGCACGAAGCGCAGTTGCTACAGATCTTTGGTCGGGTGCTGGACAACGCGGTGAACTTTTCGCCCAAGGGCGGCCTGGTGACGGTTCGCCTGGCGCGTCATGATGGCCAGGCCCTGGTGACTATCACCGACCAAGGGCCCGGCATGACTCCGGCTGAGATCGAGGCGGCTTTTCAGCGTCTTAGCCAGATCAACCGCGCCCAACAGGAGCAGCAGGGCGTCGGGCTAAGCCTCAATCTGGTGCGCTCACTGGTCACGATCCACGGCGGCCAGATCAGCGTGGCGAGCACACCTGGCCAGGGCGCCAGCTTCACGATCGCGTTGCCGATCGTGGAGGCGCCTCGGTAGGAGGCAGGCGTCCACTAGTCCAGGGCTTTTTCGTAGATGCGATGAGCCTTATACACCTTGCCGCCGGCCGCACGCGTGTCGTCGAGCGTCAAGACGCTTTGCTCCATCTGGACCAGGTCGGCGTGTTCAAAGCCGCCTTCCTGGATCGTCCTGGCCATCTCGGCGTACATGATCGCATTCACCCCCAACCCGCGATAGGGCGCCAGGATGCCCGCGCCGTTCAGGTTGATCCATTTGGTCCGCTTGAATTCGCGCAGAATCCAGAACCAGCCCAGCGGCAGCAGCCGCCCCCTGGCCCGCACGATCCCCTCCGAGATGTCCGGGAAGCCGAACAGGAAGCCGGCGATGTCATCGCCCTTCATCACCAGTTTGATCAGCCTGGGGTCGGCGATGGCGAGCAGCCGCTCGCCGATCACCTGGCCTTCACGCTCGGTGATGGGGTTGAACTCCCAGTTGGCCGTGAAGGTGTCGTTGTAGGTTTGGACGATGCGCCCCACCCACGCCCGCAACTCGCGCTTGGTCGCAAAGGTCTTGATGCTGAACCCCCGCCGCGTCTTCATCTTCTCGGCGATGTTCGCGATCGGTTCTGGCAAAGACCCCTTGCCCGACAGATAGGCTGACAAGAAATCGCGCTGCCGCGCGTAGCCGCACGCCTCGATCAGCCCGCCGTAGTACGGGTAGTTGTAGGGGATGCCGATCGCCGGCCAGTGCTCGAATCCAGCCTGCGTGAACTCCTCGAAGACGGCCATGAAATCGCCGGGCATCGGCGCAGCCGTCTTCGGCGCTGCGCCGCCGGCCAGCAGCCGCGCCATGAAACCGGCATGGTCTATCTCCACGCCCTCGCGGAACGATTCCTCGCCGAAGTAGATGATCTGCGGGATGAGTGGAATCCCCAGGCCCTGGGCCATCGCCGGCGCGAGGCCGCAGGTGGTGTCAGCGACGATGCGGGTCATGATGTCTCCTTATGCGTTCGCAATGGCGTTCAGCTTCTCTGTCCACCGGCATAGCTCCTCTGGCCAGTACTCCCACGCCAGCCAATCCTGCTCCCATAGCGGGTAACTACACACAGTCACCCACCAGTACGTCAGGGTGCGGCAGATAGGTGCGCGCGTCCAGGCCGTGCGTCCAGAAGTTAGAACAGACGCGCAGATCATCCGCTTCTACCCAGAAGTGGAGCTTGCTCTGGGGATCGCGGCCGGGGCTGACGTCTATGTCGTTGAAGTCCCAATGCGCGGCCGCGCCATCGCGGCGCAGGTCGCCGCCTGCGACCCGCTGGCCCACGCCGTTGTTCACGCTGCGCACGAGCCAAAGGCGAGGCTGCCAGGTCGCCAGGGTGGGGGCAGGATCGGCGGCGACGGGTCGCGGCTCTGGCACGATCTGCAGCCGCGTGCCGGGTTGGAACAGGTCAACGGTGATGTTGGCCAGGCGCGCGTCGGCCACAGCCGCGCCGCCGTGCGGCCAGAGGATTTGGATGCGGGCATCCAGCTCGGCTGGTGGGTTAGCGAGTTTGCCGACGACATAGCCCTGGGGCTGCACCTGCTGCGGCAAGAAGGTGCGCGCATCCACGCCATGCACCCACACGTTGGCGCGATAGGGGATGCCCGCCACGCGCACCGAGAAATAGAGCTTGTTCTTGGTGTCGCGGGCCGCGCTGACGTCCACGTCGTTGAAGTCCCAGACCGGCACGCGGCGTCCGCCGATCTCTGCCAGTCGGCGCACCCCGCGTGCGATCGGAGCGGCCGGCTCGTTGTTCAACGCGCGCCACAACATCGTCTCGGCCGCGAAATCGCACGGCACGCACATCCGGCTGTCGGGATAGGTCAGGTACGCGGTCAGGTTGGCCAGTTTGGCCTCGGACACCGGCGCATTGCCGTGCGGCCACAGAATGACGATCTTCGCGTCCACCGCTTCGAGCGGCAGCCGGAAGACCGTGGGTTGGCCTGGCATCGCAGGGAACGTCAAGACCGATCCCACGAGCGTGTGGCTGACCGGCGCAGCGGCCGCTGTCAGCGTGTAGCGTCGGGGGTTTTGCAGTCCGATCAAGCGGCCCAGGTCCAGCGACACCTGGCCGGCCGCGGTCGTGTGCACCCGGATGGCGCCCGGTAGCGCGCAGTTGACGAGCAGTTGTCCCCAGCCCGCGCCCGTCCAGCGCGCCGCAGCGTCGCCGGCCTGCCCCTGTCCGCCGGCGCCACAGGCATCGTCCGTGAGGTAGCGGTATGCGATGCCGCCGGTCGCATCGGCGCTCAACACCGCTTCCCCGCGTGGGCCGCGTGTGGGAGCCACGAACTCGCTCACCGCGGCGAGCGCCAGAGCGTTCGGCTTGGGATTGCCGTTCGGGTCGAACAGCCCCAGGTTGCGCTCGTAGTCATTCGGTCCCGGCGGCAAGTCCCACAGCATCCACTTGCCCACGCCAGCCAACCCCATCGCGAAGGCCCGCAGCCAAGCCGCGGCCTCCGCGATGCCGGCCTGGGCCGGCGAAGTCTCGAACGTGCTGAAACCCAGCTCGGTCAACACGACCGCCTTGCGTGGGAACGCGGCGCGCAGGCCGGCCGCAATGCTCAACTCATACTCCAGCCGGCCCGGCGTGTTGACCCCGCGGGTATAGCGGTTGATCGAAAGAAAATCGAGCTGGCCGTTGGCGGGCAGTCCGGCCAAGAGTGGATCGCTCCAGGCCACGGTTACAGGCCGGCCGGGGTCTGCGGCCTGCACGGCCGCCAGTTGGGGCGCCAGCCAGGCCTGCAGGGTGGCGTCGAGCGCCCTCAGAAACGGCTGCCACCGCGCCGACTCTGGCGCGCGGATGAATTCGACCGCGCTGCCCCGATAGTTCCGCGTCTTGATCCAGGCGGTGATGGCGTCGGTGCAGCCTTGTAACATCTCGCGCGCGTTGGCGTAACACACCGCCTGGTCATCGGTCAGCCACTCTGGAACCTTGTCCACCTGCCGGGCCCAAGCGAGAGCCTCGCCGCGGCTGCGCGTCGGCGGATAGGTCTGGCTCAAGGCTGGATCGAACAGGGGGCTGGGTTGCGGATAGTGCAGCAGCACGATGTCCTTGAAGCGCGGCTCGTTCTTGAGATCGTAGCCCAGGATGGCCGGCCGGCCGGCGTAGCGCACCGCGATGAGCGCCACGTGGGCTGCAAGCGTGCGCAGATAGCTGACGTTGTAGTCGGCGAGCGCCAGCAACAGATAGACGCCGGCGCGCTGGGCTGCGGCGAGCAGCGCGTCCAGCTTGCTGAAATCGCCGTAGGGAAACTCATTCTGCAGTGGGTCGTCCACAAAGGTGCGGATGACATTCGCGCCGGCCTGCTTCGCCCGCCGCCAGTCAGCCTCGATGAGCGCCGGATCGAATTTGCCGGGCTGGAACTGCTCCCAGGCGCGGTCGCTGTGGCCGACGTAGTTCACGATGACGGGAAAGAACAGCAGGCCGCGTGGGTCGCGGAAGCGACTGCCGTCCGGCGCAATCGTTATCATATTGGTCGCCATGTTCAGATTCCTGGTCAAGTGAGCAATCGGGAGATGCGCTGCTATTGTACCACAAAATCGGTAAACCAGACTACTTGACACTGCCTTGGCCACGGGTTAGAGTGTCACTGTCGGCGCAATAGGCGCCTGGTTTTTTTCTCTTGAGGAGGGATGACAATGCAATACACCCATCTTGGACGGACCGGTCTGAAGGTCAGCCGGCTTTGCCTGGGCACGATGAACTTTGGCCCGCGCACCAGCGAGGCGGACAGCTTCGCGATCATGGATCGGGCGCTGCAACTCGGCGTCAACTTCTTCGATACCGCCAACGTCTACGGCGGCAAGCGCGGGGAAGGGATCACCGAGCAGATCATCGGCCGATGGTTGGCGCAGGGGGGCGGCCGGCGAGAGAAGATCGTGTTGGCCACGAAGGTCTACGGCTCTATGGGCGATAGCCCCAACGAGTCCAAGCTTTCGGCCTATCACATCCGCCGCGCGTGCGAGGCGAGCCTGCGCCGCTTGCAGACCGATCACATTGATCTCTATCAGATGCACCACATTGACCGCGAGACGCCGTGGGAGGAGATCTGGCAGGCGATGGAGCAATTGGTGCAACAGGGGAAGGTGCTCTACGCGGGCAGCAGCAACTTCGCGGGGTGGAACATCGCCCAGGCGCAAGAGCAGGCCGCAGCCCGGCGCTTCATGGGGCTGGTTTCCGAGCAGAGCCTCTATAACCTGAGCGCGCGCATGATCGAGCTGGAGGTGATCCCGGCGTGCCGCGCCTACGGCCTGGGCTTGATTCCGTGGAGCCCTCTGGCCGGCGGCATGTTGGCCGGCGCGGGCGACAAGGCGGCCGAGGCGCGCCGCGCGGCCGAGCACATCCAGAAAAACATCGAGAAGAATCGGTCGAAGCTGGAAGCCTATGAGTCCTTCTGCGCCGATCTGGGCGAGAGCCCGGCCGATGTGGCGCTGGCCTGGCTGCTGCATAACCCGGTCGTGACCGCGCCGATCATCGGCCCGCGCACGCTCGGGCAGCTCGACGGCAGCCTGACCGCGTTGGAGATCGCGCTATCGGGCGAGGCGCTCAAGAAGCTCGACGAGATCTGGCCCGGGCCGGGCGGTCAAGCGCCCGAAGCCTACGCGTGGTAAGAATGGACGCGCCAGACGCCCACAGAGCGCCTGGCGCGTGGCTCTCCTTACAACTCCCGCTCTCAATACGCGTAGCAACTGCCCCCGATGAACTCTCGCAACAGGGAATCGGGAGGGATCGGCGTCTCGTCTGTCACCGGCGTGACCGCGCTGAGGAGACGGTGGACGCGTTGCGCGCGCATGGCCGCGTCGCCGCGCAGGGGATCATCGCGATACAATTCTGCCCACTGCTCGAAGTAAGGCAGCAGCCGGGCGCGCATCACGGGCAACTCATACGGCAGACCGCTGTTGACGATGTAGTCGGTCTTGTTGACGTAAGGGATGATGTTGCGCGTCTCGCTGGCGCGAACGTAGTGCCAATGCTCTAACGTCTGTTGCCGGTCGTAGGCGCGATGTGATGCGTCGCGCTCCATGCGGCGCATCAAGCGCAGATCGGTCCACCGCACATACTCCCCGTCTGGCCCCTTCATCTGCAACAGCGGCTCGATGTAAAGCTTGAATTTGCGCTCGTCCTCGATGCCGGCTGTCATCGCCGGGAAGAGGCCGTGGAGACTGTCAATCAGAATGAGGTCGCGCGGGCCGATGCGCAGCGGAGTGCGGTCGAAGTGGCGTTTGCCGGTCTTGAAGTCATAGAACGGAATCTTGACCTCCGCGCCCGCGATCAGGCGCACCAAGTGCTCATTGATCAGCGCCAGGTCGAGCGCCTGCGGCGTCTCGAAGTCGTAGTCGCCGTGTTCGTCACGCGGGTGCAGCTCCAGATCAAAGAAGTAGTGGTCCACGGTCAAGGGAACCAACCGCAGTCCCATCCGGGTCAGCAGGTGGGCGAGCTTGGTCGTCGTCGTGGTCTTGCCTGAAGAGGATGGGCCAGCGATGATGACCAGCCGCAGCCGTTCCTGGCGCTCGCCGATCCTCTCTGCGGCGGTCGTGATGTCATCGTTGTACGCATGGTCGGTCTCGCGCACGATCTCGGAGAACTCGCCGCGTGCAATGCGGCCATTCAGCCGCTCGATCGTGTGGAGGTCATGTTCTACCGCCCAGTCCAATACCTCCCACAGCTTGCGCCAGGGGATAGTGTTCGAGGGCTGCGCCAAACGTTCGGCGCGCGCTCGACGGCTGCGAGCGCGCGCGTCGCGGTAGAGGATGTAGGCTTTGGCGGTTCGCGCGTGGCCATTCTCGATCAGCGTCTTTTCGACGACGTCCTGGATCTCCTCGACGGTCGGGATGTGGTCGAGAGGAGTGATCGTCTCCAGGGCTGCCACCACCTGGTCGGCCAGCCGCTCGGCGATGGCGCGATCACGACCGCCCACGGCCACGGCCGCCCGGTAGATGGCGTTGGCGATCCGATCCTTGGTGAAGGGGACCACCGCGCCCGTGCGCTTGACGACGTGTGTGATGCGGGTCATGACACTCACTCCTCTCGCCGCTCGCCCACATGCAGTGTACTTTCCTGCTCCGGCCATCGTTTCAGGTTCGGTGATGCAGCTTGGGCGCCGCGATGAACGAAAGCCCATGCTCAGTCAGCGCCTGTGCGGTGTGATTCACCGCAGCGTGCTTGTCCAGGTAGTTGCGCAGCAGGTGCGGCATATCGCCCGCGGACTCCACCTCCTCTTTCTTGCGGAAGTAGTCCATGACATCGGAGGGGTGGCTGCGCGTGGAATCTACTTCGGGATCGCCCCCCTCGTGTTTGGCCGAGATATTGGCCACGTGACCGGCCAGGGGGATCAGCTCGGCGCGACGGAGATACGGTTGGATGACAACGTTCTTCCACGTCTCGGTGATGTGATGCTCGATGCGCACCAGATCCTCGAAACCGAGCGCCCGCCGCACCTCCGCGGTGATTTCGATCGTCTCATTGTTGACCGAATTGCTCAGGTTGAATCCGATGAGGGGAGAGGAACCATCATCGCGAGAGAAGAGCTTGGCGGCGATCAGCGTCCACAGGGCCGCGTAGGGGTTGTCGTTGCCCATGAACACCGAGATTTTGAACTCGTTGTGGATGCCGAGCTTGTGGAGCAGATAGCCGGCCAGCACCGTGCCAGGGTTGATGTTCAAGACCTGGCGCACACCGTAGCGCGTATAGTAGTAGAGAAACTCATCTACCCACTTGAGGACATGGTCGTTGGGTTGACCCACGCCGCCGAAGTAGCCGGCGATAGTATCCGGGCCGCCCAGGTGGATGTTCGAGCCGTCAGTGCCCCTCGTGTCCAGCGTCTCGACATAGGACGCGCCCATCACCTGCATTGCCGCGATGACCGCCAGCAGGTCGCCGCAGTCCGCCTCCGATTCGGCCATGTTGCGCACGCGGATGTAGCGGCCCGGCATCAACTCGCCCTGGGCAATGCACTGCCGGGCCTCGGCGATCAGCCATGGGAAGTACTGCAACGCGCTGATCTCGAGGGTGACGGCGAAATCGTCCTTGAACGCCATCGTGGCAGCCTGCGGCCCAAGCGTCTTGCGGCGATACGCGGCCTCGGTGATGAACGCGCCCGCGTCTCGTTGCTTGATGAGCCACTCGACGTCGTCCAGATATTGGCAATTGTGTTCGGCCAGGCGGAAGAACAGGTTGTCCAGATCGCGCGCTTCAGCGGCCTTGCGGTTGATCTCTTCCGGTCTGCCGTATTTGGCGATGACGTCCAACAGATCGTTCACGACGCGCATGTTCGGGTCGAGCAGCAGCGCGTTGATCGCATCGAGCCGGCCCGTTGGTATCTTCAGCAGTTTGCGCAGCTCATCTCGCTGTGCCATATGCAATCCTCCTCCACCAATCTACCAACTACCAATTTACCAACGTATCCTCTCAATAATCCGGGGAACGGCGGTCGCAGACCGCCTATGAGCCTGCTCTCAGGGGGTCTGTGACCCCCGTCGCCTCCACTTATTGAGAAGATACTTACCAACTACCAATCTACCAATCACCAATCTACCCGTCCACCAGCCGGCGCAGCTCCGCGAACTCCTCTTCCTTCATCCCAAAGTAGCGTTCAGGCTCGGGGAAGGCGCGGCTGGTGACCTCGGCCACATATTGCTTCAAGCCGTCGCCGATGACCTTGCCCGCGTCGCCGAACTTGCGCGCCATTTTCGGGGTGAAGCGCGGGTAGAGGCCGAACATGTCGTGGAAGATCAGCAATTGGCCGTGCGCGTGCGGCCCGCTGCCCAGGCTGATGATGGGGATCTTCGCCCGTTCGGTGATGAGACCGCACACCTGATCGGGAACCAGCTCCAGCAGGATGGACATCGCGCCGGCTTCTTCCAGCGCGGTCGCATCATCCACGATCTTCTTGGCCTGCCGGCCGCTCTTGCCCTGCAGGCGGAAGCCGCCCAGACTGGAGACGCTTTGCGGCGTCAGGCCCAGGTGCCCCATGACCGGGATGCCGGCGGCCACGATCGCCTTGACGCGGCTGACGACTTCCTGACCGCCTTCCAGTTTGATGCCGTCGCAGGCAGCTTCGGCCATGAAGCGGCCCGCGTTGAGCACCGCCAGCTCATCAGAGGGTTGGTAGCTCATGTACGGCATGTCGCCGATCAACCAGCCGTTCGGCGCGCCGCGGCGCACCGCCTGGGCATGGCGCAGCATGTCGCTCATCGTCACGGGCAGGGTAGACTCGTAGCCGAGCATGGTCATGCCCAGGCTGTCGCCCACCAGCACGATGTCAATGCCGGCCTGCTCCACCAGGTGAGCCATCGGGTAGTCATAGCAGGTGATCATCGTGAGGGGGATGCCCCTGGCCATCTTGTCGAAGAGCACCGGCAGCGTGACTTTCTTACGTTCGCTCATGAGACGGACTCCTTTGTCGTCGGGGAGATGGAGATAGAGATAGAGATAGAGATGGAGATAGAGATAGAGACAAAAATGGGTATCGCCGGGTACAGGTCATCATGGGTGCATTTTACGCGGGAAAGGGGTTTTTGGCAAAGCGCCTTCGATCGTCTGCGCCTGACCCTGGCGTTCTTGCCTCCCAGCGCCGCTCATGGTAGAGTAGCCGACGACTCTCTGAAATCCAAAATCCCATGACCTCAACCCACACCTATCGTACTGCTGATGGCGATCTGATCGTCGAGACGCGTTTTCGCGTGCGCTTCCATGAGACGGACATGATGGGGGTCGTCCACCATGCGGCGTACCTCACATGGTTCGAGGAGGGGCGCAGCGCGTTCACGCGTGCGATCGGTTATCCGTATGCGCGGATGGAAAAGGAAGGAGTCTCGCTGGCTGTGGCCGAGGTGCGCGCGCGCTATCACCGCCCTGCGCGCTATGACGAAGAGGTGGTCGTGGCTACGCGTCTGACCGCGCTTCTGAGTCGCGGGATGAGCTTCGCCTATGAGGTGCGCCGCGCGGCCGATGGCGTGCTGTTGGTCAGCGGCGACACGAAGCACATCTCGGTGGACGGCCAGGGCGGAGCTCGGCGGTTTCCAGAAACGATGCGGAGCGAGCTAGAAGCTCGCATCAAGGCCCTGTGATGCCCAGGCGGGCGAGACCGCCAGGGGCGACCGCAGGGGTTCGCCCCTACTCTTCGGCGCGAGGCTGCCAGCGTTGCACCGCGTGGCGCTGCACGACTAACAGCTCCTCATCGGCGGTCGCCAACCCGATCGCGCCCAGATCCCACCAGCGCACCATGCCGACCACCGTCTGACCATTCCACAGCTCCAGCGTGAGCGGTGTGGCAACGGTCGTCGCGCGCGCAAGCGCCCGGCTCAGGTCTTTGCGTGACCACTCCAGTCGCCACTGCAGCTCGGCGACCGGCACATCGTAGTATTCGGCCAGCACGCGCACCGCCTCTTCATCGCCAGCAGGCCGGTAGCGCTGTTCCATCTGACGATAGACGCGCGCGCTCAGGCCGGTGGCGGCCTCGATCTCCAACGGCGTGACGCCGCCGCGTTTGGCGCGCAGCAAGCGGAGGGTGTCGCCCAGGCTCATCGCGGCGGCTCCGATTCGTGGCCGGGCGTCTGCCGCGCTTGGCCGGCGGCGGGTTGGGCCGCAGTGCGATAGCTGACGAGCGCCAGCTTGTTCAGCGTCAGTTCCGAGCCATCTGTTTGGCGCACGGTGATGCTGAAGGGACCGAAGCCGACGATCTGACCTTCGGCCGTCGAACCATCGAAGAGCGTGAAGTATAGCGTCGCGCCAGCCTCTTGCGCGGCAGTCAGATAGCTCGTCTCGAATTCGTCTACCGATTCAGGCAGATAGGCGCGATGCCGAGCCGGCGACCGGCTCGACTGCACTTGCGCCTGGAGCTTGCGCAATAGCTGAGCCAATTCAGCCCGGTTCAACTCCGTCACCGGCTTGCCAAGCTCACTCTCCAGCGTGATTCGGCTGCGCTCCAGACGCTGCAACAGATTGTCCAGGGCGGCGATCTGGCTGGGGCGGGCTGGGCCAGGGGGGAGCGGTTCAGACCTGAATCGCAGGGGACGCTCTTTCGTCTTCGGCGCGATGAAGGCTGATCGGCCGGCTGTTAGCTGCGACGCGTTCCGCGACGATTGGCGCTCCAGCGGCGCGGCGCCCGGCCGCGGTTCCGATTGCAGCCGGATTTGCGCCTCTTCGACATACAGGGCACGCGCTAAACGGTCCAAATGGCGCGGTTCGATGCTGCGTTGCCCGGACTCGTATTCGAGGATCACGCCGATCGGCAGTCCGGCGCGGTTCGCCAGGGCTGCGACGCTGATCCTCTTCTGTTCGCGCAAGACCCATAGGTTCTCGGGCATGGGGGTCTCCTCGGTCGCACGGCGTGTTGCGTGTTGTGTATTGCGTATTGCGTATTGCGTACAGCGTATTGCGTATTGCGTATCGCGTCAGTGCCGCGCCTTACGGTTTGCGCGCTTCGCTCTGAGGACCACGGACTATGCAGTACGGACTACGCACTACGCACTACGGAATACGGACTACGCACTACGCCATACGTTCTCAGAACCAGGGGGTATCATGACCAAACCCAATATCATCATCTGCATGTGCGATCAGTTGCGCGCGTTCGAGGTGGGGTGCTATGGCAACCCGGTCATCCGCACGCCCGTTCTCGACCGGCTGGCGGCCGAGGGGGCGCGCTGGGAGACCGCGGTGACCACTTTCCCGGTGTGCATGGCTGCGCGCTCGGTGACGCTGAGCGGCCAGTACAACCGCTGGTGTACGGGCGGCGTCGGCAATGTGGCCACGCCGCAAGGCGAGGGGCGGACCTATTTCCCGCAGTACCCGCACCACGGCCGGCCGCATCTGAAAGACCCGACGCTGCCCGAAATCGTGCGTGTCCTGGGCTATCACACCGCGGCGATCGGCAAGTGGCACATCCACACATGGCCGCACGACCTCGGCTTCGACTATTACCTGATCCCGCGCATGAACCACTGTCACACCGGCCAGTCCTTCTCCGAGAACGGCGGGCCAGAGTTCACGCCCGACGGCTACAGCGTGGACTTCGAGTGCGAGCGCGTGGAGCGGTTCTTGCGCGAACGGGCCGCGGCGGATCGGCCGTTCTTGCTCTTCTACAACATCTCGCCGCCGCACTGCCCCATGAGCGACGCGCCGGAGAAGTATACGCGCATGTACCGGCCTGAGGAGATGCCCATCCGCCCCAATGTTGACCTGAACCGGCGGTTGCCCGATCAGGATCACTGGTTCAAGGTGTACCGGTGGGACTTCCGCTACTACAACTTCCACCTGCCCTACACCGAGGAACTGCCGGAGGATTTCACCTTGCGGCGTGTGATCGCCGAATACTACGGCATGACGACCTGGGTGGATGACGCGGTGGGGCGGATGCTGGCCGCGCTGGACGCGAACGGCCTGGCGCACGACACGATCGTCCTCTTCACGTCCGATCACGGCGACTATCTGGGCAGCCACAACCGCGTCCAGAAGGGGGACCTGCACGAGGAATCGGTGCGCATCCCGCTGATCGTGCGTTGGCCGGCCGGGCTGAGGCCGGCTGTGGTGCAAGGGCAGGTTGCAGGGCTGGTGGATCTGGCGCCGACGCTGCTTGACCTGTGCGGCATCCGGCCGCCAGAGCACATGCACGGCCGCAGCCTGGCGCCTGCCTTGCGTGGGATTGACGGCGATGCGGCCGGCGTGCGCCAATCGGCGGCGCGGTTCGACCCGACCGGCGCCGGCCTGCCGGCGGATGCCGCCATCATCGAGACCGGCAACGGGGTGGGCATCCGCACCCCGCGTCGCCTCTACGGGCTGCCGTTCATCCCGGGAACGCATCGCCTGGCCGATGCGCCGCACTACTTCTTCGATCTGGCCCAGGACCCCTATCAGGTGCGCAACCTGGCCGGCAGCGGAGGGCAAGCCCTGGCAGCCCAGGAATTGGACGCCTGTCTGCGGCAATGGGATGCCTGCACACCCTGGATGTCAGGATGAAACTCGATGGGAATTCTTTGTTGCCCCGCGGTAGATGAAACCCACCAAACGCCAGGCGCCAGGAGCTATTCTCAGAACAGTTGTTTAGGAATAGCTCACGCAAAGACGCCAAGACGCAGAGGCGGTCAGAAACACTCAACTTCCCTCGGCGCCCTTTGCGCCTTTGCGTGAGGCCAGCAGAGTGATTTTTCGGATCAGGAGATGCACCATGCTCGAGGCTGAAAACACCACGGTCGGCCAGGCTATCTACCGGACCGAGATCGAGCAGTTGCGCCGCGGCCAGATGCCTGCACTGGCCGCAGGTGTGGCGGTCCTGGCTTGGGGTTGGCTCGGCCTGACTTTGGCCAGGCAGTGGGATCTTAATCTCAACCTCTGGCCCACGGCGGTGCTTTTGGCCGCAGCATACGGCGCCTACCGCCTTCCCGCAAGGCGCTACACAGCCGCCTGCTGGCTGTTGCTCGGCGGCCTGGCGCTAAGCAACAGCCTGATCGTCGCCGGTCATCCCTCCACGGCAGCGTTGGCTCTGGGCGCGCTGGTAGTCATCACAGCCCATGCCTTACTGGACGCGCCGCAAGCATTTCTAGTCACCGCGGTCGCCTGGGTCACTAACTCGGCGGCCTACCTGGCCAGCTACGGCCCATCGGAGGACTCTCTGGCGGTCGTATGGGAAACTGGAGGGTTCTATGCGTTGGCGTTCGCGGCCAGTTGGCTGGCGACCCGGCCGTTGCGGTCGTCGGTCGAGGCCGCGCTGGCGGGCTGGGCCCAGGCGCAGAAGGCGTTACGCCAGGCGCAAGAGCACCGGGCCGAAGTCTATCGCGTGATGCGCGCGCTGGAAGGAGCCTATCATCGCATCGAACACATGCACCAGGAGGTGACGGCCAAACGCGCCGAGGCTGAACTGGCGCGCAGCCAGAAGGCTCGCTTCGCAGCCACCGTCAGCCACGAGCTGCGCGGACCATTGAACCTGATCCTGGGCTTCAGCCGGCTGATCGTCCTCTCGCCGGAGAACTATGGCGAGCAACTGCCCCCAGCCTTCCACGCCGATCTGGACGCCATCTACCGCAACAGCCGGCACCTTGCGGCGCTCATAGACGACATCCTCGATCTCGCTGAGATCGAAGCCGAGCGCCTGCCGCTGGTCAAGGATCGCATTGACCTGGAAGAGGATGTCGTCAAGAAAGCTGTCGCGGTCGTCGCTCCCCTGGCCGAACGCAAGAGACTGGACCTGCAACTCCAGTTGGCGGGTGATCTCCCCAGCATTTTGGCCGATCCGATCCGCCTGCGCCAGGCCCTGCTCAACGTGCTCACCAACGCTGTTCGCTTTACCGAACAAGGGGGCATCACCGTTCGCACCTCTCGCCTGGACGATCGCTTGCTGGTCAGCGTGCAGGACACTGGCCCTGGAATCGCTGCTGAGGATATGCCCAGACTCTTTCGCGAATTCAGCCAATTGGGGCGCACGCCCACCCGAGAAGGCCGCGGCAGCGGCCTGGGTCTCGCCATCAGCAAGCAACTGGTGGAATTGCACCGCGGCGAAATCTGGGCTGAGAGCCGGGCAGGCGCTGGTACGACATTCCACCTGACCTTGCCGTTGATGGATGCCCGCGTGAGTTCCCCGCTATCATCGAGTAGAGCAGTAGGGCCGCGGCCGCTGGCTCACGGCCGTATCTGTCTGGTGGTTCACGACGATCCAGCCATTATCCGTCTGCTGGCGCGCTACATGGAGGGCTACCGGGTGATTGGCGCGCCTGGCCCGCGTGAGGCGCTGCTGCTCGTCCCCGAGCTGTTCCCGCAGGCGCTCGTGACCACGCCCGATCACGCCCAAGCGCTGCGCGACGAACTAGCCGGTTGGCCCTACTCCGTCCCGGTGGTCAGTTGCGGCCTGCCGCAGGGGGGCAAAGGACGTGGCCTGGACGGCGTTCTGACGCACCTCGTCAAACCGATCACTCCTGAAATGATGGATGCAGTGATGCGCCAGGTGGAAAGAAAAGAAGGGGAAACGACCGTGCTGCTGGTAGACGATGACCCCGATGCGGTGCGCCTGCTGCAAGCGATGCTCACTGCCTTGCCCAGGTCTTACAACATCCTGCGAGCCTACAGCGGATTTCAGGCGCTGGAATCTCTGGCCGATCATCCGGCCGATGTCATCTTCATGGATCTGGTCATGCCAGAGCTCGATGGGTGGGAGACTGTGGCGCGTTTGCGCGGGGATGAGCGTCTGTGTCAGCCGCCCGTCGTGTTCATCTCCGCGCAGGATCAGGCGGACGCATCTCCCGAGGTGCACTTGCCGCTCAGCATCTACCGGCAGGAGCCGCTTGACATCGTCCGTGCCGCGCGCTGCCTGAAGAGCCTCCTGGATGAGATCACCCCGCGCTATCTGCCGGAGCCAGCAGCGCCTGCACCCGCTGCAACAGCGCCGCCTGCGTGATCGGCTTGCACAGCACATCGGCCGCGCCCAGTTCGAGCGCCAGGCCAGGTTGATCCAGAACCGAGCAGATCAGCACCGGAATAGCCGCGGTCGTGGGTAGAATCTTCAACGATTGCAGGATTTCCCATCCGTCCTCCTGGGGCATCAACACGTCCAGGATAACAAGATCGGGTTGCGCCGCAGCCAGCGCGTGATGAACCTCTGCGCTGCTCCGCGCAACCTGGACCAGATAGCCGCCAGCGCGCAGATAGCGCTCGTGAAGTACAAGCGTGTCGTCATCATCGTCAATCATCAAGATGGTCCTGGATCGGGCGGTGGGCAAAGCAAATGCCACCACCCGAGCGCCATCATCGGCTACATCCAGCCACAACCGGCCGTTGTAGGCCTCGAGCAGCGCCTGACTGACGACGAATTCGGTCGTCCTGAACAAACCGTCAGCCTCGAGACGCGTCTCATCCAGACCGTGCAATCGCCAGATCGTCTCTTTGTCTCCCGAAACGACGGTCAGCCGCAGTTCGTCCTCGGCTGCGAAGCTGAGTGCGCCCATGAACAGATTTAGGAAGAGTTGGCGGAGGATTGCCGGATCGCCAAAGGTCTGGAGCAAGGAGTAACCGATCTTGGCCCGCAGGCGAACCCCCTGTTGGGCGGCGATCGGCGCGACCATGCGCAGCGCGCCATCTATGGTTGACGCCAGACTCACCGGCTGACAGGGTGAACGCCTGGCCGTCCTCAGCGCCTCGGCGCGCGCCTGCTCGATCGCGGACGCGTCCCGTCCTCTGGTGATCGGCGTGGCGGCCATGGTCTCCGCGCTTCGATGACGTTCCCAGAGGATGCTAGCGACCGCATCGAGCGCCTCCTGATGGTGGCGATAAAATGAGGTGCGGCCGAGGCCCAACTCGTTGCAGATGTCGTACTGGCTGCGCGACTGGATGTAGCGCATCCAGAGGATGCGATAGCCGAACCATTCGGAACGCGTGAAGGGTATCGAGCCAGCAGGTCGCAGAAGCTCGACAGCCTCGCGCAGAGACTGGCGCAGAGCCATCGTCGTGGTCTCGCCAGGCGCCGGCTGCAGCGCCAACAGCCCGACCAGGGGGCTGGTCTGGAGATGTGTGGGATCGTGAAAGCCTGCCAGGGCCTTCTTGACATGCGAGGCGAGAACTGCTCGATCACTCAGCACCGCTTTGCGCTCCTGACCTGGCTGCATGGGTCGTCCATCAGCGGATTTTCACGGAATTATGCAGGATTCCCGCGCGTCCATATCGCATTACAATAGCGTTGTTGCAGAGGTGCATACAGAGTACCGGGCGTCCATTCTAGCACGGCCGGCCGCATCTGACAAGGCTGTCCCACACCTTCCCGGCGCTTCCGGTTTTCCGGCCTCGACTGACGCCGCGCTGCCAGAGCACGCTGGACATCCTCTGCATCGGTACGAAAGGAGGTGAGACCGACTGCGAGTGCACGCATCGTCCGGCTTAAACGTCCCCATCTCTTCTTTAGCCGCCAGGAGGAACACCGTGAACCCGTCTAGCATGCGTACCCTATCTCGCCGTGAACTCCTCAAGGTAATGGGCGTCACTGCCGCTGCGTCTCTGGCAGCGGCGTGTACCCCACCGGTCCCTGCCCCAGCGCCGACAAAGGCGGCTGGCGCGCCGGCCGCCGCGCCAGCTCCGAAGGAAGTGAAGCTGGCCCACTGGCAACACCACTCCGTCAGCCGCGCGCAAACGGTTGAGCACTTCAAGGCGCGCTTCGAGGACGAGAACAAGAACGTCAAGATAGACTTCCAATCCATCCCTTGGGCCGAGTACTGGGGCAAACTGGCTTCGGCCATCGCCGCCGGCAAAGGCTCGGCCCCCGATGTCTTCCAGATCCCCATGGGACTGGTCGAAGAGTATGTGGCCGGCGGCAACCTGGTTCCTGTCGCCGACGCTGTAATCACGGGAAAAGCTATCGAAGAGAGCTATCTCCCGTGGACCGTGCAACGCGGCAAGAAGGGCAACGAATACTATGGGCTGCCCCTCGATGTCCAGACACTGCTGATCTACCGTAACGACAAGCTGTATCAGGAGGTCGGGCTTGATCCCAAGGCGAACTTCAAGGATCTGACCGACCTGTATGAGCAAGCCGCGAAGCTGACCAAGAAGAAAGGCGGCCAGACTGACCAGATCGGCTGCAACACGGGCTACTACAGCGCCTGGCAGACAGTGCTGTATCAGCAGTTCCTGCAACGTGAGAAGAATGGCCAGGCCTGGGTAGATTCCGCCACCAAGAAGCTCGTCTGGCCAAAGCACCCCGAGATCCTGGAGCTCTTCAAGTGGTTCTGCAAGCTCTCGGCCGACGCCGACGACAACGCGTTCTTGACCGGCCAGAACCGGTTTGCCCTGGGCAAGGCGGGCATGGAGATCGGTCACCCGGTCTCGCGCGGCACGTTGAAGGCGCAAGCGCCTGATCTGGCTTACACGATTGTGCCGTTCGCCCCTCGCCAGGCAGGTCAGCCGCTCTACACCGCCGGTTCGCACTGGATGTGGGTCGTCGGCAAGTGGGCGGCCGACTTCATGAGCGGCTGGAAGTGGGTGTACTTCTGCACCAACAAGCCGGCGCAGATCGTGTGGAGCGACATCGGCGGCGATCTGCCGAGCTACAAGGAGCTGGTTGACGATCCGCGCTTCCGCAAGGATGCCAACGCCAACGTCGTGATGGACTCCTTGAAGTACGCTTCGCCCTGGGAGTGGGTCGGCTGGGCCGAATGGGTGAAGGAGTTCGGAGACGCGCGCGATCGGGTCGTGATCGGCAACGAGGCGCCTGACAAATCGTTCAACACCATGGTTGACAACCTGAACAAGGTGATCGAGACACACACTCCCAAGAGTTGACTCTCTGACGAGTAGAGACGTTGCCAGGCAGCGTCTCTACTCGACACCGCACACACGAAAGGATTGGTCATGGCCACTGCCGCCAAGGCTTTCGCGATCACGAGGCAGCGCTGGAGCCGGCAACAACGCCGAGAAGCCCTGTGGGCCTACGCATTTTTGTCGCCGGCGTTCTTCTTCCTCCTCGCGCTGATCATGTTCCCCATCCTCTTTGCGTTCTGGATCAGCCTGCACGATTGGAGCCTGATTCCCCGTCACTTCCCATTCATTGGGCTGCAGAACTACCTGGAGACCCTGCGTGATCCTTTGACGATCAAGAGCCTCCGCAACACCCTGTTCTACACGGTGGGGGCAGTGCCGGTGAGCATGGCGGTCTCTCTGATCCTGGCGTTGATCATGAACCAGGAGAAACTGCCCTTCCGAACCTGGTTCCGAACCGCTTACTTCATTCCGGTCATCACCTCTTGGGTGGCGGTCTCTTTCGTCTGGCTATGGCTGTTCGAACCGCGCTGGGGGCTGGTCAACTCCTTTCTGGGCTGGTTCGGCATCACTGGGATCAAGTGGCTGGCCTCGCCGGTGTGGGCGTTGCCGGCCATCATGCTCGTTGCAGTTTGGAAGGGGCTGGGTTACAATATGGTCATCTTCCTGGCCGGGCTGCAGGGCATTCCGCGTGAGATGCACGAGGCGGCCAAGATTGACGGCGCCAATCGCTGGCAGAGCTTCTGGTTCATCACGTTTCCGCTGCTGAATCCTACTGTCGTGTTCATCACGGTCACGGCGGTCATCGGATCTTTGCAGGTGTTCACGCCGGCCGTCATCATGACCACGGTTCAGGGGGAGGCGGGCGGCCCCATCAACTCAACGCGCGTGATGGTGTATCACATCTATTCCACCGCTTTTCGCTATAACCGACTGGGATACGGCGCGGCGTTGGCTTTCGTGCTCTTCGCGCTCATCCTGGTAGTCACGCTCATGCAATTGCGACTGACCCAGCGTGAGGTCGAGTATACGTAAGCTGCCTACACCTGCGACGGAGACCCTCAGATGACCGAAATCGCTCTGCAGCGTCCATCGGCAATGGCTTTTCTCAGACGACACTCACGGGCGGAGCTCGCTGTCCTGGTCCTGGGGTTTCTCATCCTGATGCTGGGCGCGGTCTGGATGCTGTTGCCCCTGGTTTGGATGCTCTCCGCGTCGCTGATGCCGCTTTCTGAAGTGATCAAAGTGCCGCCTATATGGTTTGCCCCTGCGAAGTACTCCCTGAATAACTATATCGAGGTTTGGGGGCGGGTGGGCTTCGCCCGATTCTTCTTCAACAGCGTCTTTGTGGCAGGCACGATCACCGCGGCCCAGTTGCTGACCAGCAGCATGGCAGGCTTCGCATTTGCGCGCTACCAGTTCCCTGGGCGCATGCTGATCTTCATCTTGATCCTCTCCACGATGATGATCCCCTTCCAGGTGATCATGATCCCACTCTTCATCATGATGGCGCGGCTGCACATGGTGAACACCTACAGCGGCATGATCCTTCCCGCGATCGTGACCCCGTTCGGCATTTTCATGATGCGGCAGTTCATGCTGGGTGTGCCCAAACCGCTGCTCGAGGCGGCGCGCATAGACGGCGCGTCTGAACCGTATATCTTCACGCGCATCATGCTGCCGCTTTGCAAGCCTGCGATTGCCGCCCTGGCGATCTTCGCGTTCCTGGGAAGCTGGGACAACTTCCTGTGGCCCCTGATTATCATCAACAGCAAGCAACTCTGGACCCTTCCGATCGCCATGTCGCGCTTTACAGAGCAATACATCAGCCAGACACACCTTCAGATGGCGGGCGCCAGCATCATGTTCTTGCCCGTGCTGTTCGTGTTCCTGTTGATGCAACGCAACTTCATCGAAGGCATCGCGCTGACCGGCCTGAAAGGATAGGCGTTCTTTGGTTTCTTCTCACGAGCGGCTGCTGACCACGCGTACCGTCGAGACGACCGTGGGCAAGGTGACTGAGGTCAGCGAGCACTATCCCGGCGCCGAGACCGCATACGTCATGGAGTAGTTCATCAAGTCCCACGAAGACTATGCCCCTGTACGTCACTGGCTGGCGCGGCAGAAACCCGTGGCCGATTACGAGACTGCGATTGACTCGCTGAGCGAGCCGCCGCTCGGCAATACGCCGTTCGAACTGGCCATGCGGGAGCCGGGCGATGGCGTGTGTCTGATCGGCGGCGTCAGCCCTATCGTGCTGGCGAATGCCGGGCCCGAGGAGGTGCGCGACCACGTGGCTGATCTCTTCCGACGCGTGCTCTCGCGACGCAATCTGCTGCTGTGTACGAGCGACGTGTTGGCGGAGCTGTGGTTCAGCTATTTCCGCGTGCGACGCCTGGCCTGGGAATCGGTGTGGAGGACGAGCTGCCCCTGGCTGCGGCGGAAACCGCCCTGGCGTTCTGGGAGGGCTTGATCTCGTAACACCGGGAGGATCTGATGCAGCAAGTCGGTATCGGTATGATCGGTTGCGGCGGCATGGGGCGGCACGTGGCGCGACTCCTGCTGCAGCAAGACGCACGGCTGGCGGTGCGGGCGCTTTGCGACCCGGACCCACGTTCCATCTCCAAGACCCAGGCCGAGGTCAGCCCCGGCGCCAGGGTCTACGCGGACTACAACGACCTGGTACAGGCTGACAATGTGGATTGGGTCATGGTCGCTTCATGGAACTGCTACCACCGGGAGCAGGTGATCGCCGCGTTCGCCGCGGGCAAGGACGTGTTCTGCCAGAAGCCGCTGGCCACCACGCTGGCCGACTGCCTGGCAATGCGCGATGCCCACCAGTCCAGCGGAAAACTCTTCAACCTGGGATTTTCGCTGCGCTATTCAGCGCACTACCGGAAGATCAAGGAGTTGCTGGACGGGGGCGCCGTCGGTCAGATCATCAGCATGGAGTTCAACGAGACCCTGGGCTTCAACCATGGCGGGTACATCATGGGTGACTGGCGCCGGCTGCAATGCTATGCCGGAACCCATCTCCTGGAGAAGTGTTGCCACGACATTGACCTGGCCAACTGGATGGTGCAGAGTCTCGCCGTCCGCGTGGCATCCTTCGGCGGATTGAGCTTCTTCCTGCCCGAGAACGAGCATCACATCGCGCGGCTCGGCCAGAGCGAGAAGGGGGTGGATGCCTACCGCACCTGGGGCGGCCTGGTAGACCTGAATCCCTTCACGTCTGACAAGGACATCGTGGACAACCAGGTGGCCATCGTGGAATACGCCAACGGCGTGCGCGCGACCTTCCACACGAACTGCAACGCCGGGATTCCAGAGCGGCGGATGTACATTCTCGGCAGCGAGGGCGCGCTGCGGGCCGATCTCTACGCCAGCACGATCCAGCTTCGGCGGATCGGGTTCGACGCTGCCATCGAGGATGTGCCGATCCGGGCCATGGATGGGCACGGCGGCGGCGACGCAGTGCTGGCGCGGGAACTGGCGGCTAGCATGTTGGAACGCGTGCCTCCCGCGGTCGGCATGTGGGACGCTCTCACGTCCGCCATCACGTGTTTCGCCATTGATGAGGCGATGCACACAGGCCGGGTGGTGGACGTGCGGCCATACTGGGAGAAGGCTGAGGAAAGTCAGGGCGCCGGCGCACCGTCATGTTTGCTCACCATGCCTGTGGCAGCGCTACGGCGAAACTGAGTGATGCAATGACCGACGGGCCTGCGAACCAGGCCACCAAAGCAATGGCCGCTGCAACCTCGATTGGCTTCTGAATATCATGAAAGGTGGATTCTGATACGCGGCTACCTCGATGTCGTCCAGCCCGACGACCGAGATGTCTTCAGGGACGCGCAGGCCCGCCTCATGGATCGCGCGCACCGCGCCGATGGCCATTCGGAAATGGATGAATCTATGGTAGCGTGTGGGCGATCCCGCGATGGAGAAAGACATCATGAGCAAAGATATCCAGGTGGCGTTTGTCGGCGTACATCGCGCCAGTTCTTTCTTCAAGGCGTTCCAGGTACATCCTGACACGGTCATCGTGGCGCTGTGCGACGTCAACCAGGAGACGCTGGCCGAGGTGGGCCGCGCCGGGGGCATAACGCAACTGTATACTGCCTACGAGAAGATGCTGGACGAGGCTCGACCCGATGCGGTGGTGATCGCCACGCCGATGCAGTTCCATGCGCCCCAGGCGATCGCGGCGCTGGAGCGGAACATCCACGTGCTGAGCGAAGTCACGGCGGGCATCTCGCTGGACGAATGCCGCGCGTTGGCAGCCGCGTGCCGGCGCTCGAAGGCCGTCTACATGATGGCCGAGAACTACACCTACATCAAGGCCAATGTGCTGATCAAAGAACTCGTGCGCCGCGGTCTGTTCGGCCAGGTCTACTACGCCGAAGGGGAGTACATCCACGAGCTGAAGGAATTGAACGAGCTAACCCCCTGGCGCCGGATTTGGCAGACCGGCATTGACGGGATCACCTATCCTACACACAGCCTGGGGCCAATCCTGCAGTGGATGCCCGACGATCGCGTGGTGCGCGTGTGCTGTGCGGGCAGCGGCCATCACTACGTGGACCCGCGCGGCCAGCACTACGAAAACCAGGACAGTTGCGTGATGCTGGCCAAGACCAGTCGGGACGCGCTGATCAAGATTCGCGTGGACATGCTCTCCAACCGGCCCCACGCGATGGCCAACTACTCACTGCAAGGCACGACGGGCTGCTATGAGTCCGCGCGCAGCTCACTGGAACCGCACAAGATCTGGCTGGCTGGCCTCTGCCCTGATATGAACACGTGGCTGAAACTGGCCGACCTGGAAGCTGACTACCTGCCCGCGATGTGGCGCAACCCGCCGGCCGAGGCGTTGAAGGCCGGGCATGGCGGCGGCGACTACTTCGAGGTGATGGACTTCGTAGCGGCCATCCAGGGCGAGCAGCCGTGCCCGATCGGCATCCACGAGGCAATGGACATGACGTTGCCCGGCCTGATCAGCCAGGAATCGGTCCGGCAGGGCGGCGCGTGGCTGCCCGTGCCCGACTCGCGCGAGTGGTGATGGAGAGGGCATGACAAAGCGCGCCAGATTCCCCCAACCCACCACCGAAACCGCCCAACTGGCCCTGGACACCATCTTGCAGAAGCCGACCAGGGGCATCCCGAGCTGGCTCCTCAACCCGATGGCGCATGGGCACATCGAGCGCCTGGCGGACGCCGAACCGGGCGCCTACCGCCGCGAACCGGAAAAGACCTACCTGGCGATGCAGTATGCCGCCGGTACTTGCCTGCTCGATCAGTGGATACCGCGCAATCCGCTGACCATGGGCGAAGGCGGCTATGAGGAGGACGCGACGCAAAGAGACGCCGCAACCGCCGGCATCCACGAGATCATCTGCGATGGCATGCGAATTGACTCGCCGGAAGCCGTGGTGGAGCACCTGGAGCGCATCGAGTTCCCGCGGCTGCGCCGCGCCATCGCCGAGTTCGACGAGGATGCGCGAGCGCGCCAGATCATCGAAAACGAGATCGCGCTCCAGGCCGAGCTTGGCCCCGGCATCCTGAAGAGCGGCTACGGCTTCATCGCTTTTCCGGGTCTGGACTATACCAGATACGGCTACAGTCACTACTTCATGGCCTATGCGCTCTACCCGGACATGATGGAGCGGCACTTCTCCCTGGAAGCGGACTACGGGCTGCTGAACAACCGCGCGGCCGCCCGCGCCTACACGGAGGGCAATCTGCCGCCGCTCTACCGTCTGGATCACGATATGGCCGACTCGCGCGGCACGTTGGTCAAGATCACGTCACTGGACAGGCTCTGGTTCCCGCACTTCGCCCGCTGTCTGGCGCCGCTCCTGAAGATCGGGCTGCGCCTCATCTGGCACTGCGACGGCAACCTGATGCAGATGGCGCCGCGTCTACTCGACGTAGGCATCCATGGCTTCCAGGGCTTCCAGTACGAAGACGGCATGGATTACGAGAAGATCTGCGCCATGAAGACGAAGGACGGCGAAGACCTGATCATCATCGGCGGGGTCTCGGTGACGCGCACCTTGCCATTCGGCGCGCCATCCGATGTTCGCCGCGAGTTGGCCTGGCTGGTGGAGCGGGGACCGAAGAGGGGGCTTATCCTTGGCGGCTCAAGCTCGATCACGCCCGGCGTGCCGTGGGAGAACATGCAGACATTGGTCGAGGGCCTGGCCCACTACCGCAAACGAGGCAGATCCTGACCGCATCCTCGACAGGCTGGCATCACGCCGGGTGCATTGCAGACTGGGGGCGAATTCCACCGCGGAGACCGCTGAGAACGCCGAGAGGCCGAATTCTCTCGCTCTCTGCGGCCTCAGCGCCTCTGCGGTGACTTCATGCCCCCAAACCGACACCCCCCCGTCACGCCCACTGCTCAGGCGTGAAGGGCCAGTCCAACTTCTCGCAGATGGCCTGCCAGCGCCCCGGCATATCATCCGCGAACAAGAACGGGACAAAACCCAACCCCAGGTAGACTTTGAGCGCCGGCAACCGCAAGTCATCGGTCTTCAGGTAGATGCGCCGATAGCCCGCAGAGACAAAGCGCCGCACCACGGCGGCACAGACCGCGCGGCCCAGCCCGCGGCCAGCGTGCGCCGGGCTGCCGGCCACCCAGCCGAGCTCGCCCCCGAATGGATGGAGGGGCGAAGGGTTGTGGGCAGCCAGCGCCGTGGCGGCCAGCTCGCCGGTTGGACGGTGGGTCGCCAAGTAGAAGCCGTCCGGCAACACCCGATCCAGCCACTTCTTGAGGGCCTCAGCGTCGAACTGCGTGAAGCCTGCGCCGTGCATCAGGGTCAGATAAGCGCCGGCATCTTCTGGCCGAAACACCCGCAGCTCGTAGTCCGGGGGCAAGGATGGTTCAGGCGGCGCGGGCATCAGGCGCTCTGGCCAGAGCATGTGAAGCTGCTGGGGCGGCTGAGGCTGTTGTACAGGTTGCTGATCCATGAAGATTTCCACATAGATACCGGTCGCGGCCGGCATGGGAAACTGGCTTGAGAATAGCCGCACCGGTCTCACGCAAAGACGCAAAGACGCCAAGATGACTGGCAGAACTGCCCTGCTCTTTGCGCCTTGGCGTAAGCTTTCATCCGCCGGGGCGTCACGGAATGCGCGGCTTGGCCAGAATCTCGCGGATTTCCAGTTCGTGGAACGTGCGCGGATAAGCCGGCTTGCAGACGATGGCCGTATCTGCGCCGCTGTCCGTGCCGGCGATGGCGATGACCTCCTGCGCCATGTCTAGCAGACCGGCGTCCGCAGCCATCAGCAGGCACTCCACGGCCACCTTCATCCCCTGCGAGAAGCGGTAGAGGGTGTCGCGCACGATCTCGGCCGTCGAGCGGCCGCCGAACTTAGCCGAGAAGGCCGCACTGACCCCATCGCCCAGCGCGTGGACGCCCGTGTGGACGATCACGCCTAGCGCGGTCAACTCGGCTTTGGTCTCGGCCGACATGGTCCAGCCCTTCGCCTCCCAACTGTGGCAGATCGAAACCGCGATGACCCTGGCGCCCGACGCGGCGAAGACAGCGTGCGCCTTGCGCGCGGTCTCGCCGTGCGACGAGGCGACGACCACCTGCCGGATGCCCAAGGCTCGCGCCCGCTCCGCGGCGATTTGCAGCGTGGCATCGGTGTTGTGCTCGCCGCCGCTCTCGAAAACAAGCGTCTTCAGTTCCATGATCGGTTCCTCCATAACCCCTCGCGCAGGCTATTGCCGTGGCCGCGGTACAGTTCAGGGTGCGCCAGGCGATGCTGCACTTCCTGGACGATTATTTCGGCCGCGGCCTGCAGAATCTCCGCGCCGAATTCGGCCGTAGCATCCTGCGGGGCCATCCTGCCGCCCACCCCCACCAGCGGATCGCCCTTGGGCGGCAGCAGGCTCAAGTCCACGGTCCCGCCGTGCAACGCCATCAGGTGCGAGGTCTCCCAGCCGGCCGCGTGGTCTCCCGCGTTCTCATACTGATCGCGCAGGAGGAGGTAGTCCACGCAGGCCCACGCCAACATGCCGCGCCGTTTGCTGTATTCGCGCTGGTTGAACTGGAGCACGGCCGCGCGGGCATGGTCAATCAGCGGGTAGTGGCCCGCCACCAGCACGCCCAGCTCGAAGCCGAGGGTCTCAGCCTCGACCAGGATGTGCAGCAGCAGCTTGTGATAGTTCAGCGCCTGCTCGGTCGCGCTGAAAGGCTGTCGCTCTGGCAAGAAGTTATCGGCCGAGAGCTCCATGTGCGCCGCGATCTGCTCCCGGTCGCGCGCGTTCGCTTCCATCAGCGCCTCCAGGCGGCTCTCGCCGTAATAGAGCGGCGGGAAAACCAGCCCGCCGCCCTGCTGCGCGCAGAGGAGCGCCAACCCTTCGGCCTGCAGCGTGTCGGCGCCCACGGGGTTGTGAACGCCGTGCCACTCCAGCGTGCCGATGGGGATGTAGATGACCGGGCAGGCCCGCCGCCGCGCGACGATCTGACCGGGTCGCAGCATGTGGTATCTGACTTCTGGTTCCATGGCGCTTACCTCTGCATCGGCGTCAACCTGGGCTGTGTGCGCCGTCTTCGGGCCGGCCCGGCGAGTAGTCAATGCTCTGATACGGGATCGTCCCGCGCTTTACCTCGACAAACGGCTGGCCATCGCGCACGCCCACCGTGCCGAAGCCGGTGGCTGTGCACAGGAACGCGCGGAAGTCGCCGGGGATGCTTGGCTTGATGTAAAGCGTTCTTGTGACCGCATCATACCGCACGCCCGTCAGCCCCTGCAAGAGGCCGTAAGAAGCCAGGGCGCGACCGTACCAATGGCCGCACTCGTATTCGTCGAATGGGTTGCGCACCCGACCATCGTAGCGGTCGCGCACTGCGCGCACGATCTCAAGCCCCTCCGTCACGTGGCCGGCCATCATCAGATGCGAAGCAACCTGGTACTCGATGCCGGTCCACACCTCGTTGCTGTAGACGAACGGCAGCGTCAGCTCGCCGCCCTTCGGCCAGGTGCAGAGGAGCAGGCCGGCCTCGTGGCCCAAAGCAAACGTGGGACGCTGCGGATTGGCGTGTTCAGAGAGGTCTGACTTGAGGTTGTATCTGTGCACCGCCAGCAGATGGCTGGCGATCTTGACGGGATCGAGGAATTCCTCCACCCCGCAGCACGCTGCGATCCACGCGCCCAACACCCCATCGGACAGACAGCCGAAGCCATACTGGTATTTCGGCCCCTCGCGTTCCAGGAGCGCGATCGCCTCAGGTGAATAGTGGGTGTGGAACGACTGCGCCTCGCTCGGATTCGGCGCGACCAGGCCCTGCCATTGGATCCGCTGGATGAAGTACTCGCCATCCCACAGTTCCGACTCCATGAACGCGCGGCCCTTCGCCAACAGCTCGCGATACAGGGTTGCATCGTCGCCCACCGCCTCGGCCATGGCAATGGCGGCCTGCAGCGCGCCCAGATAGAACGACGTGCACATGCCGTCTGGCCCCCAGAACTCGATGTCGTAGGTGTTGTGGTGCGGCTCGACCAGGACGCCCCGATGAGCAGGATCCCACACCTCGATGCAATAGGCCAGACTTTGCTTCACCTGTGGCCAGATGCGGTGCAGCCACAGCGCGTCGCCGCCGATGCGCCATTCGCGGTATGCTTTCATGATGCCGCCCAGTTGACCATCGGCGGCCGCGTGGAAATCGTGGACCACCGGCCGGATAGG
>VGOD01000009.1 GCA_016876015.1 Chloroflexota bacterium | reverse complement strand
ACAATAACGCCATCATCTGCGATGTCTGTTCACTCATTCGACCACGCCTCCGCCATGGAATCAACAACCCGGCCAGTTTACCGCAGGTTCGGGGGGACGGCCAATTTGAAGTTAGCCGAAACTAGAGCTCGAAGGTTCCTTTCATAATCCGCGGTTCCCCAGCCTGGGCGAGAGCGTGGTGCGGCTGCATGGCCGCGGTGCGTTGGCAAGCTGGTCGCCTACGGGGCTGGGGGTCGCCAGCGGGCATGACTACCTGCATCGTGGCTTCTATGATGCGGTGTTCAATCGCGGGGTTGTGCTGTTGGGGCCGGCTACGACCGCGGGGAAGCTCAACCTCTTTGTCAACGCTCGCTTTCCCAACGGCGCTCTGCGTTTCGAGGACCTGCTCGAAACCTACGTGTTGTTTGGCGATCCGACGACGCGCATCGGCTTGCCGCTGGCGCAGTTGAGCGTGACCGGCGCCGGACCAGATGGACCGCTCGCCTTGGGCGACCCTGTCACTTACACCTTGAGCTATGGCAACTTCGGGCAGGTGCAGGTGCAGAACGTGGCGCTGACGCTGACGCTGCCTGGCGCCATGACGTCTGTCGCGTGGGCGAGCAGCGACCCAACCCTCGTGCAGCAGGCCAGCACAGCGTTGAGCTGGCGTCTGCCGGCGCTCGCAGCCGGCGCCAGGGGGCAGATCACGGTCACTGGCCGTGTCGCCTGGGAGATTGCCGCAGCCGACCTGCCGTTCAGCGCCACCATGTCTATCGCCGGGCACTGGCCGGAGACAGACTACAGCGACAATCGCGCCGGCCCCTTCACCGCTGCGCTCCTGCCTGGCGATCTGCGCATCAAGCAGGTCACGCAGGCCGCCAACCCGACAGCGCCGGGCGAGCGCGTTACTTTCACCCTGGCGTTCCTGAACTATGGCCCTGGTGCATCCAGCGGCATCAGCCTGACTCTACCCACGCCGGCGCTGCTGGACGATGTGCAAGTCGTGCAGAACGGCGCGGCCGCGACGCTGCGCCCCAGCGCCGCTTATGTCTGGGACATCGCGCCCCTTCGTAGCGGCGATTTCGGCCAGATCATCGTCAGCGGCCGGATCCCACTGGCGCTTCAGCCGCAGCACGCCTTCTGGCTCGTGGCTGGAACGATAGGCGCGGTCTGGACCGACCCCGATCTGGGCAACAACGTTGCAGAGCCGGGCCGGATCACCGTGCTGATTCCCGATGCCTACGAGCCGGACGATAGTCCTGCGCAAGCGCATCGGGTGAGCCTGCCGCTGGCCAACGACTGGCGCAATCTTCTGAGCTGGACCGATCAGGATTGGCTCGTTTTTCGGCCGCGCGGCGGAGTCACCTACATCGTGCGCGTCGTCAGCCAAAGCGAAGGCGCGGAGACTGCGCTCTCGTTGTGGGACGCCGACCGTCGGCTAGTCGCCAAGAACATGGATGGCCTGCCAGAGAAGAGGCTTTCGCAGATCATCTGGACGGCGCCCGATAGCCGTGACTATCACCTGATGATTACGCCGCTCGCTTTCCCGTCGCCGTTCAGCTACGTGCTGCAGATCGTGGAGGCGAAACGTTCTTTCCTACCGGTCGTCGGGAGACCACAACCAGGAACCGGTAAAGGTTATATCATTCCGTAAGCAAACCGTAAGGTTAGGCTGTTGACTGGGATGTCCAAAAACCGTATACTCATCTCAGCATATTGAGTCTGTTCCTGGTGTAATGAGAAGCCCGTTCAGCAGTTTGCCAGGCGAGAGGTTTGCTATGGTCGAAGAACAACGGCACGTGCGTATCTATACCGAACCGACGCCGCGATCGGTTGCTCGGCCCCCACTCCTTGAGCCGCTGGAAGGCGGACGGGTTCTCTGCGTGGCGGAGGATCCTCAGAGGGCCAAGCGGGATCTGGCGCCGCTGGCGAAGAACGGTGGGTACGAGGTGGATTTTCGCGACGCCAGCCCAGGCGAATCTCTTGAGGCGTTAGGCAAGCTCTATCGGATGGTGGTTTTTGATGTCAGCCAGCCCAACGGCCCTGGCTATCGTCTCTGTGAGCGGTGGCGCACCCGTCTGAGTGTGCCAGTGTTTGTCGTATTACATGGCGCAGCGCGCCATGATGTGCTGCGCGCTTACCAGGCTGGCGCCGATGCCTACATTCTGGCGCCCTTTGACCATCGCGAGCTGCTCGCGCGGGTGCAGGCGTTGCTGAGACGGCAACGTGTCGCGCAGCCTATCGTCTGATGCGGCCGTTCGCCTGGCTGGTGGAAGCGAACGGCGATTCCAGCCCAACCGAGATTGAGCACGTTCGATCTGGCCCACGGTTTTTCCGTGGGCTTTTTCTGTTCAGTCGGGGACTTTTTTCCCATTGAGTGAAGGAGGCGCGGGTGTCATAATAGGCTCGGAGCAGGCGGCGAACGCCGAGAACAAAGCCTGCATGCTCTGGGAGCCATACACGATGACCATCCGCCACCTGATTTGTATTCTTATCGCCACCGCTGTGTTGTTCGCGGCTCTGCCTGCGTCGGCCTGGGCGGCCGGGCAGACGAGCGCCGCGCATGCCGGCGAGATCCTCGTTGGGGTGCGCGCTGATGCCTGGCTTGCGCCGGCAAGCGCCGCGTTGGTCGGCCAGCCCCGGTCTGTTGCCCAAACTGACCGCGTGCGGGTAGCGCTGCTGAAGACCTCCACGGAGAAGATGGCGACTACGCTCGGCCAGCTTCGCGATGATCCGGCAGTTCTGTGGGTCGAACCGAACGGGCTGGTGGCGGGCGCCTTCATCCCCAATGATCCCTACTTTAGCGATCGGAATAAGGTGTACGCGCCGCAACAGATCAAGGCCGACCTGGCGTGGGATGTTGCGCGCGGCTCGGCCGGCATCTTGGTGGCGGTCGTAGATAGCGGCATAGACTTCAGTCACCCTGATCTGGCGGGAATCTTCTGGAGCAATTCCGGCGAAGTGGCTGCCAACAACGTGGATGATGATGGCAACGGTCTGGTGGACGATGTCGTGGGTTGGGACTTCGTCAACAAGGACAATGCGCCGATCGACGATCAGGGGCATGGCACTCATGTGTCCGGGATCATCGCTGCCGGGCTGAACAACGGCATCGGCATTGCCGGCATCGCGGCAGGCGTCAAGATCATGCCCGTCAAGGTGCTGAACGGCGCCAACCAGGGCACATGGGCCGACGTAGCCGCGGGCATCATCTACGCGGCCGACCAGGGCGCGGCCATCATCAACCTCAGCCTGGGCGGCATCACTCCATCGCAGACCATCGCCGAGGCGGTCGCCTATGCCCAGAGCCGCGGGGCGCTGGTAGTGGCGGCGGCTGGCAATGCGGCCACGGACCAGCCATTCTATCCGGCGGCCTATCCGGGTGTGCTGGCCGTGGCGGCCACCGCGCCGAACAACACGCGCTGGACCCTCTCGAACTACGGTAGCTACATCGCGGTGTCGGCGCCCGGCGCCACTGTCTACAGCACCTATTGGAGCGCCGCGGCCGGCTCGACGTATCAATTCCTGAGCGGCACCTCGATGGCTGCGCCGACCGCTGCGGCGGTGGCCGCACTGGTGCTCTCGATCAATCCAACGCTGACTGCTCTGCAGGTTACCGACATCCTGACCAAGACAGCTATGGACCTGGGCGCGGCTGGTCGCGACGACTACTTCGGCTATGGGCAGGTGGACGCCTATGCCGCAGCACTTCAGGCGCAGGCGAGCCTGCCGCCGAGCGGCGTGATCAGTGGCTTCGCATGGATTGACCAAAACGGCAACAGCAGCCGTGATCTGAATGAAACGCAAGGCGTCGCGGGCGTCAGCATCCAGATCGCCAACGCCCAGGGCGAAGTGGTAGGTCAGACGACGACGCAAGCGGATGGCGCATATGCTTTCACGGGTCTGACGGTGAGCAGTTACACGGTGCGCGCCACGACGCCCCAGGGCTATCTGAGCACCACTCCCACCCAGAAGGCCGTTGTGTTAGCCTATGGGCAGGCCAGCATCACCGACTTCGGCTTTGTTGTGCCGACGGGGATGACGTTACAGGCCATGTCTGTGATGCCGCAGCGCCAACAACTGGTGGTGGCCTGGGAGATCAGCGGCGGCCAGCCCGACCAGGGGTGGCGCGTGCTGCGGGCCCCTAGCCCCACTGCCACGCCGAAGAACATCACGGCGCAACCGGTGTTCGGGACGCCGGCGGCCGCCAACCTGTTCACGTTTCGGCTCGAAGATACCGGTGTGCTGGTCGGTCAAACCTATTGGTATTGGGTGGAGAATATCGAGACCGGAGAGCAGTTCGGGCCGCAAGCGGGAACCGCATCCTCTGGTGTTGTCTACATCGCCTATGTGACGCGTTGACGGCCAATGGCGCCCGACCAGGCCACTGCTGAGCGCGACCACGCAGAGTATATTCTGCCCAGCCCCCGACTTTCGTCGGGGGCTTTCGTTTTTGCCCACGTAACTTTTGTCCTGACAGAGCGTCCTCTAAATACAGGGACTATATTCGCAGTGCTGCCGTCAGACTGCCTTGTCTGGGGAGGGGAAACATGGCGCTCTATGTCAGGACATTGACGGGAGAAGATCAGAGGCGGCTGGAGGGCCTGGCGCGCTCCGCGATGGATGGGGAACTGTCCAAGCGCGCCAGGATCGTGCTTCTGTCAGCCAGACGCCAGCGAGTTCATGAGATCAGCGCAGCCGTCGAGCTACACCCGATCAACGTTCGTAAATGGATCCATCGCTTCAATCGTCTGGGCATCGAAGGCTTGTACCCGCGGCGCTCGCCGGGCCGGCCGCGCCTGTTTGACGAAGACCAGCGCGAGGCCATCGTGGCATTGGCGACGAGCGAGCCGGATGCGCTGGGACTGGATTTCGAGGTGTGGTCGTTGCAGCGACTCCGCTCTCAACTGATCCGTCGCGGCGTCATGCCAGAGATCAGCGCGGAGACGATCCGCCAAGAGCTTCTGCGCGGGGGCCTGGTCTTCGAGGGGCGGCGATGGGTGCGCCAGAACGGGATGGATTGATCGCTACCATGTGAAGCGATCGATGTCCTGCGCTACATGGATAGGGCCGGTGAAGGTCTTTCTGGCCTCACGTTGGAGGATTGCCGGCGGCGTCTCTGCGGAGTCGTAGTGGGTCAGCACGAGTCGCTCTGCGCCGGCTTCCTGGGCGATTCTCCCCGCCTGTTCTGCTGTGGAATGCCCCATTGTAGCCCCAGACGCCTCGTGAATCAGCAAGCTTGCCTGCCCTGCGAGGAGCGAGACGGCCGCGCACGGCTCTGTGTCTGACGAATAGGCCAGCGCCGCGCCTGAGCGCCGATTTACCACGCGCAGCCCGATGGTGGGGATGATGTGACGCACCGGCGCGGCCATGATCTCGAAGTCGGAGTTCGCCAGCACCGCTGCGCCTGGCTTGTCAGGAATGACGTGCGGATGCAAGGTTAACATCCCTGGCCACTTCTCAGGTTGGAATAGTGCAATCAATCGCTGCGCGGATGCCAACACCTCGGCTGTGGCATGCAGATGGAGAGGCGCAGAGCGACCTGTCAGCCAGAGCGCAATGAGCAGTGCGGGCAGGCCGTAGACGTGATCAGGGTGGAAGTGCGTCAGGATCAGGCTGTCCAGACGTCTGAGATCGAGTTCCGCCTGGAGCAACTGGCGATAGGGCGAGCCCGCGCAGTCAACTAACGTCGCGTGTTCGTCGCCGCTGAGAACGAGATAGCTATTCTCTTGGGTGAGAGTGGGCAGCGCGCTTGCGGTGCCCAGGAAGATGACCTCGGCCATAAGCCTCTCAAAGGTGCAAAAAAAGCAGCCTGGCCCAACGGACCGGGCTGCTTGCTTTCGCAAGGGGGGGCGCCCCTACACTATCTGATGGACATCGGCAGCCAGAGACGCCACGGGAACATCATGCTCCGGCGGCTCTCATAGACGCCCGTCTCCTGGGGGTCGCTTTGTACCCAGCCCACCGATAGATCGCCGCGCGGCGACGCTGCCAGCGTCACATGGCGCAGACTGGCCAATTGCATGGCAGCCACCTCGGCTTTGGGCCAGGCGGTCGCGCCAGCCTGCACTGATACGACGCGCGCCACGGCGCCTTCATCCCAGGCGATGTGAAGGGCCTGACCGCCTTCAACCAACAGGTCTGGCCCACGCGCTTCTGTCCCGTCATCCGATACCGTCGTGGGCGCCGACCAATGGGCGCCTTGACCGTACGCATAGCGCACGCGGCGGCTCTCGTCCACCCAGACCAGATGCGCCTGGCCATCTGCTGCGGTCACGAGTTTCACGCCCATGGCATTCAGGTCGAGCCGGCTGGAGATATTCGTCGGCATGGACCAGTTCTGTCCCTGCAACTCGGTCAAGAAGATCGCCCAGACGCCCTGCGGATTGGTATTGCTGGGCGACTGCGTCTGCCATCCCACGAAGATGCGACCGTTGGTCGCGCCAGCGATCGCCGAAGACTGGCCGCGGGCGCTGGCAACCGGGTGGCTGCTCCAGAATTTGCCATCCCAGACGCCGTGATAGATCATCCAGTCGCCGGATGTGTTGTCAGACCAGGCGGCGTGCAGCTTGCCATCGGCGGACCGGGTGAGCGCGGGCTGCTGTGAGACTCCGGAAGTATTGGAGACATTGATCGGCAGCGACCAGCCGGCGCTATCTCGGTACACGTAGTAGATATCATAGTTACCCATGAACTGGTTGCTGAACAAGAGATGCAGCACATCGTATTCGCCGACGACCAGGGCGGGCTCTCCGCCGGCTGCCACCCATGTTGCGCTGCTCCAAACGCCGCCAGCCGCACGTTGAGCGTAGAAGAGATTGCCGTTCGATCCCCACACAGCATGTTCAGCGCTGTTAGACGTGTAGGCCAGGGCAGGCCGGCCAGCCTGCGCCAATCCAACTGCTATGGCAGTGGGCGCGCTCCATGGCATCGCGCCCGCGCCGGCCGCGACACCCTCTGAACGCGTCGAAACAGCGGCCAGCGCTGCCAGCGCAAACAGGCCGATGATAAGCCTAAGCCAGCGTCCATGCGGATGTATCACGCTTGTATCCTCATCCGGCGCATGGGGGCCGGATCACGTCCCCTCAGGGCGCCGCGTTCTTCTGCACCTGCACTTGATCGGCCCAGATCACGCCATTGCCCAGCAGCCGGCCTCGGATGACCACAGGCTCATCCATGCGCAGGCCAGCGGGAGGCGTCTTCTGAGCGGCGACCCAAACCTGGCGGTTGTCAATCCACAACCACGCGCCGTTCGCCGACTTGCTGGTCAGCTTCCGAATGTTGCCGGACACCGTGATCAAGACGGGTTGCTCTAGCCGGATCACGTCGGCTTGATAGAGGCCGGTTCCGATCGGCACGCCGTGAACCTCGCCCCATTGGCCGGCGCGCGCCGTGGCTCGGCTTTCGTCCACCATGGTGTTCCGGCTGACATGCACCGCGCTGGCGATCGGCTCGCTTTCTGCATTGCTCCCGAAGGCGATAACGTTCCATACCTGCGCGCCGTCAGCTTGCTGGCTGATGTGGGCGACCAGCGCATTGACCTGCATCGGCGAAGGCCCTTCAACAACGCGCAACGCCTCCGCCGTCAAGGTCCCTGCATCGTCGTAGACGGCTCTCACTTCGACTTCCTTGCCAACAGGCGGCTCCCCTGCAGGCAGCAGCGTCTTGGTGATCCACACGCTGTGGCTGCCGATATTCCACCATTGACCAGCCTCGCTTGCCTTATAGCTCGCCAGTGCGCCCTCGAATTCCCTGGGCACTTCGTCTGCAGATCGGGCGATTACGCGCACGAAAAGGGCATATAGATCCAGGCTGCGCTGTTCGGCCACCACCCAGAGCAGCCAGTCCTTTTCAGGCAGCGGCTCTGGCAGGATCGCACCCGCGATCTTGAACAAACGACCGTCCACGATCCATTCATCCGCTGACATCTTGGCCAGCCGGCCGGTGAACTGGATCGGCGGACTGCGCTGGCCCTTGGGTCGCAGCACCACGATCATGTCGGCGTGCAATCCGCCGGCCTCAGTCTGCGTCGCCCAGACTTTCACCCACGCGCCGCGTTCGGCCGGGCCATACTCCTGGACGACCTGCGTCTGTGCGTCCACCAGCACCGTGGTGTTGCCAATGACCCACTTGCCAGAACCAACGTCAAACAGATAGTGCTCGAAGCTCACTTGCGCAGGCATCTGGGTCGCCGCCTGCGCCGATCTCGCACGGATCGGCTGCGCCCAGGCCACGACCAGGACCGTGAGCATGGCCGTCGCAACCACCACACCTGCGGTGAGATAGGCTGACTGGATACGCCTCTTCGCCTTCATGAGCCGCCTCGTGACTGTAACCTCAACTCGTCTTCTGTCTGACCTACCTGCGTTTGCTCGGCGTGGCCGTCGGAACTGGCGCGGTGGGCGTGGCTGTGCTCGGCCGGGTAGCGGTGGGCGTGGCCGTCGCCGGGTGGACGAAGACGTGCTTTGCCAGCAAGATTCCGTCTGGCTGCTCGAGCCCGCGCACGTCAACATAGCTGCCTACGACTGCATTGCCTTCGATCTGGGTTTCGCCGTCAACCCGCACCATCCGGCCGCTGACGTTCCACAGGCCGCCCGATTGGGAGAGAATGTAGCCGCTGATGTGCCGCTCGGCCAGGTGGATGGCGCTGATCTCGCGCGCCCAGACGCCGGTCGAACGCTGTTCGGCATCCACCTTCACATGAGTTCCCACCCCGATCCCCGGCCCAATGCGCGTATCCGGACCGGTGAAGAAGACATACGTCATGGGATCGGAGAACACCGTCCAGACATTGCCCTGGATGGAGCGCACGATGCCTGTGAACCCGAACTGCACTGGCTTGGGGGTCTTGCGGATTTCGATGGCGTGATACGTCTCGTCCGCGTAGACCCACGCTGCGCCAGAGACCTGATCGCCGACGGTCGGATTGTCTATGATGCGTGTTTCAGGCTCAATTACGACGATCCACGCGCCGATCTGCCACACGTTGCCGTTGATCGAGTGGACGAACTCATCCACGAAGTGCGCCGTCCGCATGAGCGCCAGCGTCGGGCTGGCTGTCGGGGTGCGCGTGATGGTCGGCGTGGCGGTCGGCGTGCGGGTAGGTGTAGCGCTGCTCGTCGGCGTGGACGTGGGCGAAGCGGTCTCGGTGGCGGCTGGCGCGGCCGCCGGCGCGCTGACCACCGGCGTGTGGCTCGGCGCAGCCGTGGCCGTGGCTGTCGGCGGCGATGATGGCAGCGGAGTCGGCGTCGGCGCGGGGGGCGGTGTGGCAGTCGGCGCCGGCGCGCGGCTGCTCCGCTGTCCGGGTTTGATTCTGATCTGGCGCGCCACGAACGCGCCATCGCCACGCGCAGCCATCGTCCCCTCGACGCGTGCGCCGACAGCCGGCGCGCCCACGATCTCCGTCTCTTCGGTGATGATGACGCGCTGACCTGAAATCAGCCATTCATCGGCGCCCAACGCCTCAATTTCCCCGCGCAACTGCAACTCAGTCACGATGCGTCCCTGTTCGGCCACGGCCTGAGCTTCGCGGATGCGCCACTGATCGAACTGCTCGCTGAGGGCCGACCGCATGGCCGGATCGAGCGTCAACCCCAGACGCGCCTGTTCCACACCCAACTTGACCGGGTAGAGAAGGTCGCCGGGCAGGGCATCTGCGGAGGCGGTGACCGCGCCAGCGAACAGCGCGCCCACCAAGACGAAGGAGAGCAGCACCGCCCACAGCCCCGCGGGCGCCAGCCGCGGGCCGGCCAAACCCGCAGCCACCTCGGCCCACCAGGTCGCCAGCCGGTCGCGCAGGCTGGCAGGCTGATTGCGCAACTGGTTCGCTGCATAGATGAAGCGAGCCCGTGCGCGGGCAGCGACCTGCGGACTCCGCAGCGGAGTTGCGCGCTGGCTCATGACTGCTGTCAGCACACCCAGGAGCGGACGGAGCTCGCCCGCGTGCTCGGCATACCTCTCCATGCACGCGGCGACGCTCTCGCCGGCTGCCAGGCGTTCGTAGCAGTCATCCAGTGCCAGGGCCAGGGTCTCGTCGGTGGATCGTTTCATGGCTGCATAAAACGGCGGAGGGCCAGAACAGCCCGGTACTGCAGCGCCTTGATGGCGCCCTCGGTTTTGTTCATGATCTCCGCTGCCTCGGCGATGCTCAAGTCCTCGAGAAAGCGCAAGGTGATCACCTGCGCCTGTTCCTCGGTTAGCTTGGTCAGGGCGCTGCGCAGGCGCTCGTTGTCCAATCGCGCCTGGACGGCCTGGAAGGGGTCTGCCTCGGATGTCGGTAGAGGCGGCGCCTCATCCAGTTCGACGAATGTCGCTCGCTGCCGTCGGCGATAGTGGTCAATGACCAGGTTATGAGCGATCCGGTAGAGCCAGCCAGAGAAAGATGTGCGCCAGCCACGGCCGCTTCGGATGGCCTCCAACATGCGCATGAACACCTGGCCGGTCAAGTCCTCAGCCAATTGCGCCTGACCTACCCGATGATAGACGTAGCTGTAGATCTTGTCTACGTACTGATCGTACAGGATCGTCAGTGCCGTGGGGTCGGCCCGGCTGGCTCGCTCGAGCAGCTCCGGCTGATCCGGCGGTTCCGCGCGTCCCTCTTCACCTCTCATGACGGACGAGGCGACAAAAGATAACGCGCAGAATAACCAGTTTAGCCCGAACATCGTCAAAGCAAGACCTTTGTCCTAGTTCAATGCGCCAGGCGATCAGCCTGCCAGGTGACCCAAATGCGTTGAAAGGCGGTCAATCCGGCCAGCACCGCGATGATCCAAAGCGCCCAGACGACCTGGTTGAGAAGCAGCCCTCCGATCAGGATCACCAGGCGCTCGAAGCGAGTCAGCAGGCCTTCTTTGCACTTCAAGCCGACCCCTTCGGCGCGCGCGCGCGTATAGCTAACCATCAGCGAGGCGGCCATCGCGGCCGTCGCCAGCAAGACTGCGGTTTCGTGTCCCACTGCCAGGTAGTGCCAGATGAGCGCGCCATAGAGGAAGATTTCGGCCCAACGATCCAGGGTCGAGTCGAGGAAGGCCCCGAAGCGGCTGACGAGGTTCATTGAGCGCGCCAGGGCGCCGTCAAGCGCGTCAATTCCGAGTGTGATGATCAGCAGGACGCCCGCCACCTGCAGGTGACCAGCGGCGAGGATGCCCGAAACGGCAGCCGTGAGCAGGAATCCGAGAATCGTCACGGCATTCGGCGTCAAGCCGAGGTTGCCTAGAACGCGGACAAAGGGATGAATGAGGCGGTCGCCCCAGGTGCGCGCCAGATTTGTCAGCATGAGACCCCCCGTGGTGGACAGCGACCGCTGGTACCATCAGCGCCGCGCCGCGAATCACAATGTGCATTCTACACGCAGACCGCCGCCGTGTCAACCATACTTTGCACCCAGATGGCTGTCTTGAAAATAGGACGCGGACGCGGATGAACGCGGAAAAACGCGGAGAAGAAAACCATCAGCGCTTGTCCGCGTCCCGTTTTCACTGGCCGTGGCGCCGGCGCTTGGTGGGTTTCAGCGCGTCGTTGGCAACGTAGCGGCATAGGTCCCCAACGCCACTCCGGCCCGGCACGCCGCCGCTACATCGCCATCGCGCAGCCAGCGGGCCATGAACGCGGCGTTGAAGGCGTCGCCCGCGCCCGTCGCATTCACGATCTGGGCTGGCGGCGCCGCTGCGCGCCAGCGACCGGCGGCGGTCCGCGCCAGGCAGCCGTCGCGGTCGAGCTTGATGGCCACGACGCGAGCGTGACCGCGAAGGACCGCGAGCGCGACGTCCAGGTCAGTCGTCGCCGCGAGCGTCTGCGCCTCGCTTCGGTTGGGCAGCAGCAGGTCCACCGGCCCCACCATCTGCCAGAAGCGGGCAGGCGTCTCGGCGACCAGGGCCGCATGCGTGCTAGGATCCAGACTGATGGGCACATGATGGCGGCGAGCGTGCGCCATCGCCTGCAACGCGCCTCGCCGGCTGGCGGCATCCAACAGCACGTAGCCCACGATGTGCAGCAGGTCCGCGGCCGCGATCAGATCCTCAGATGCGTCCTCTTCATGCCAATGGGCGTTCGCACCCCGATCGGGGACCATGGTGCGTTCGCCATCGGGTTCCACCAGCACCTGGATCATCCCCGTACGCCGCTGCCGATCCACTGCCAGCGCGGGCAGCACGCCCTCGCGGGCCAGGTCGTCGGCCAACCAGCGGCCGAAGAGATCATCGCCGATGCGACCAATGAAGGTGACGGGCTGGCCAAGCCGGGCCAGCCAGACAGCCACGTTGGCGCCCGATCCGCCCGGCATGACGCACACCTCTGCGGCTGCGTCGCTGCCGCGTATCAGGGGACGCTGCAGCAGGCTCACGATGTCTACGGCGATGTCGCCAAGCACGATTATCACGAAGTTGGTCTCCTGGATCATAGGGCGGGGCGCCGGCCAGCGCTATCGTACTGCACGCCGGTTCTTTCGTCAACTTCTTCGTGCGATGATAGTCTGGCGCGGCCTCCTGCCGCAACCGAACTGCTCCAACGCAAAGACGCAAAGGCGCAAAGGCAAATCGTTCTCTGCGCCCCTGCGGCTCTGCGTCCCTGTGTTGAAACAGTATCGCCGATCGCGCAAATGTCGCGAGGTATGGAAGGCCATAGGCTGTCGAAGTCTTTGACAGATGGCGCGCTTTGCCGTACAATGGCAGATGACGCGCTGGAGACTCCGGCGCGTCTTGATTGTTGATCTGATGGAAAAGGATGTTTCCATGACTCAGAACCGTATCCCGACCAGCGCGGAGGTCCGCCAGCAGTACTTGGATTTCTTCAAGCGCAAGGGTCACGCCATCGTGTCCAGCGCGTCGCTCGTGCCGGTTGATGATCCGACGTTGCTCTTCACCAATGCCGGCATGAACCAGTTCAAGGAGATCTTCCTGGGCCTGCGCGAACCTGAGCACACCCGCGTGGCCGACTCGCAGAAGGTGATGCGCGTCAGCGGCAAGCACAATGATCTGGAAGACGTTGGCCGTTCTCCAAGCCATCACACCTTCTTCGAGATGCTGGGCAACTGGTCTTTCGGCGACTACTACAAGCGCGAAGCGATCAGTTGGGCCTGGGAACTGCTGACGGGGGTGTGGGGGCTGCCCAAGGATCGGCTGTGGGCCACCGTGTTTGAGGATGACAAGGGCGATCTCGGCCGCGACGAGGAGGCCGCGGCGTTCTGGCAGAGCGAGACCGACATTCAGCCGGGTCACATCTGCTGTTTCGGCCGGAAGGATAACTTCTGGGAGATGGGCGAGACCGGGCCGTGTGGACCGTGCAGCGAAATCCATCTCGATCGGGGTGCGGATGCGTGTGACAAGCAGGGCGTGGCCGGCCATGTGTGCCGGGTGAACGGCGACTGCCGGCGCTTTACTGAGCTATGGAACCTGGTCTTCATCCAGTATAACCACACGAGAGACGACCGGTTGGAGCCGCTGCCTGCAAAACATGTGGACACGGGCATGGGCTTCGAGCGCGTCGTCAGCGTCCTCCAGGGCGTCAGGAGCAACTACGACACCGATCTGTTCACCCCGATCATCCGGCGGACGCGGGAGTTGCTGGGCGGCAATGGCAGCGTTTCGGTGACCGGTGCAGCGGCCGAGGTGCAACGCATCTCCTACCGCGTAATCGCCGATCATGTCCGGGCTGTCACCTTCCTGATCGGCGACGGCGTCTTGCCCGCCAACGAGGGCCGCGGCTACGTCTTGCGCCTGATCCTGCGCCGCGCAGCGCGTCATGGCCGCATGTTGGGCTTCACACAGCCGTTCCTGGCCGAGCTGGCCAAGACGGTCATTGACATCATGGGCCAGCACTACGACGATCTCGTGCGCCGCCGCGAGTTCATCCTCAAGGCCATCGAGCAGGAGGAGAGTCGCTTCAGTCAGACCCTGACCGTCGGCATGGACCTTCTCGGCGAGCTGATGGCTTTGCTGAAGGCGCGGGGTCAGAATGTGATCCCCGGTCGCGAGGCGTTTCGGCTGTACGACACGCACGGCTTTCCGCTCGATCTGACGCAGGATATGGCGCGCGAGCAGGAGATGACCGTGGACATCGCTGGCTATCAGGCCGCGCTGGCCGAGCAACAGGAGCGTGCGCGCACCGCAGCGCAGTTTGGGGCCGTAGAGACCACAGATGCTAAGACCTATGCGGAACTGTTGCGCACGCTGAAGGATGATGGCCTCTTGCCGCCGGCCGGCGTCCGGCTTCTCTACGCAGAGGATACCGAATGGGAAGCGCCGGTAGTGGCGCTGCTGCGCGATGCCGCAACAGTGAAGAGCGCCAGGCCCGGCGAGAAGGTCGAGGTTGTGTTGGCCGCGACGCCTTTCTACCTCGAAGCTGGCGGTCAGATCTCTGATACTGGCGTGATCGCCAGTTATGCCGCTGGGGGGCAAGAACCGGTTTGGGCGATTCGCGTGGATGACGTGCGTCAGCCGGCGCCGGGCTTGATCGTCCATGCTGGCGAAGTCACCAAGGGCAGCGCGGCGGCGGGCGACCAGGCGCAGGCCACGGTGAACGAGGAGCGCCGCTGGGACATCATGCGCAACCACACGGCCACGCACCTTCTCCACAGCGAGTTGCGCTATGTCTTGGGCGAACACGTGCATCAGGCCGGTTCCGTGGTCGAACCCGATCGCTTGCGCTTCGACTTCACCCATCCGGCGATGCTGACGCAGGCCGAGCTGGACGCGGTCGAGCAGTCGGTCAACGATGCGATCCTGGCCGACTATCCCGTGCAAGTGGCTCACAGCTCCTACAAGCAGGCCGTGAGCGATGGCGCCATGGCGATCTTCACCGAGAAGTACGGCGAAGAAGTGCGCGTGATCAAGATCGGCTGGGAGAACGAGGAGTTCAGCAAAGAGCTGTGCGGCGGCACGCACGTCTATCGCACCGGACAGGTCGGCTTCTTTCACATCGTCTCGGAGGAGAGCATTGGGGCAGGAGTGCGTCGCATCGAGGCGGTGACGGGTCGCAAGGCGCAAGAGCTGGCGCAGTCGCGGTTGCGGCTGTTGGATCACACGGCCGCGATCCTCCGCGTGCCTCCGGACCAACTCGATCGCGGGGTGCGCAACCTCTACAGCGAGCTGCAAAACGCGCAGAAGGAGATCGGCCGGTTGCGCTCCGAGTTGGCGCGGCAGCAGACCGATCGGCTGGCGGCCAATGCGCTGCGCGTGCGGGATGTGGCCGTCGTCGCGGCCGAGATCGCGGGCGCCGATGTGGAGACGCTGCGAGGAATGAGCGACTGGCTGCGGAACAAGCTGGGCACGGCTGTCGTCGTCCTGGCGACGGCGATTGACGACAAGCCGCAGATGATCGCAGCCGTCACCGATGATCTGGTCAAGCGCGGCCTGCACGCAGGCGAGTTGGTCAAAGCTGTGGCGCGTGTCGTGGGCGGCGGGGGCGGCGGCAAGCCTTCGCTGGCCCAGGCCGGCGGTCGCGACCTGGCGAAGCTGCCGGACGCGCTGGCCCAGGTGCCAGAGTGGGTGCGCAAGACGTTAGCGTGAGGGCCGATCGCTCACGAGATGACCTGGGTGGGTCAACTTGCGAGGGATGCAAACATGGAAACCATGACGATTACCCTTACACCTGAAATCGCGCGCGTGCTGACTGAGCATGCGCGCAGACAGGGCACGACGCCAGAGCGAATCGCGCGCGATTGTCTTCGAGAGCGATTTCTGCCCTCGATCATGACCGAAATCCCTCCGACGGATCAGGGCACTCTTGCTGATCTTCTGGCGGATCACATCGGTGTGATCTCCAGCAGCGAGCATGTCTCAGGCGGCGCGCAGATGTCGGAGAACAGCGGGAAAAAATTCTCCGCTGGTCTGATGAAGAAGCGCCAAGAAGGCCGGCTGTGATTCTCACCGACACCGGTCCGCTCGTCGCGCTGCTGGATCGGGATGACGTCTACCATGCAGCGTGCGTCGCTGCATCCAAGCGCCTGCCATCTGGTGTCCTCCTGACGACCTGGCCTTGTTTCACCGAAGCCATGTATCTACTGGGAGAGGTGGGCGGCTACCCGTATCAGGCTGAGCTCTGGAAGCTGCGCCAGGTTGGACGGTTGGCGCTGCACGATCTGACACCCATAGAGGTTGATCGCACGGTCAGGCTGATGGAGAAGTACCAGGACGCCCCGATGGATCTGGCCGACGCCTCGCTGATGGCCGTCGCCGAAAGTCGGCGGTTGCGGAGAGTGTTCACGGTGGATGGACACTTCCGCATCTACCGCCTGAGCGATGGATCCGTCCTTGAGGTTGTCCCATGACGTCTGCATATGGCGAGTTTGCACAGAGACAATGACACACAGCGACGAAACATACTGACAAGTGCTCGAAACAGTAACGCTGACTCAGCTCGACACCCTTCCAGGCATCCTATCCCGCCTGCGCAACGCGCGCGGGGAGCGGGTGCTCTTCGTCGTGCCCGCGAAGTCCTCGCTCGATGCGCTTGACCTGCGCATCTTGCGCCGTGAGGCCGCCGCGCAGCGCAAGAGCGTGGCGCTGCTGACCTCAAGCGGCCGGCTGCGCACGTTGGCGGCCGCCGAAGGCATCAGCACCTTTCGCATACGGTGGTGGGCTGAACGCGTTCCCTGGCGCAGCAGCGCGCAGCCCGCCCCCTCGCGACAGCCCCCCACTGGCGCCGCCGTGCCCGAGGCGCCCTTCGGCGCGGGTCTCATGGGCAGGCGCTCGCCGAGCGGTTTCCAGCCGGCCGCGTTCTTGCGCGCCTTTGTGCGCCGGCAGAGCCCCTGGTGGGCGACGCTTGGTCTGTCGCTCTACCTGTTGGCGTTATCGGCCAGCCTGCTCTATGCGCTCGCGTTGGTGATCCCCTCGGCGACCATCACACTGATTCCCGCCGCCGAGCCGCTGCAGGTGACCGTGCCACTGGTAGCCATTCAGGATGCCGTGGCCGATGCCAACGCGGGCATCGTGCCCGGCCGCGCGCTCAGCGCGCAGGTCTCAGGCGACGCTCGCGCGCCGACCACCGGCCGGCGGTTCGAGCCGGCCGCTAAGGCCACGGGCCGCGTCGTCATGGCGAACCGGACGAACCGCGAGGTCACGATCCCCTTGGGCGCGGTTGTCGCGACCGCCACCGGCAACAACGTGCGATTCGCTACCACTGCCGACATCATCCTGGCTCCCGGGGGCCGCGCGACCGTGCCCGCAGAAGCGGTGCTTCCGGGCCTCAGCGGCAACGTCCGCGCAGGCACCATCACCCAGGTTGAGGGCGCGTTGGCGCTGTCAATCGTAGTGGCGAACGACGAGGCGTTCAGCGGCGGGACCATGGCCCAGGTCGGCGTCGTGACCGAGCAGGACAAGACGCAACTGCAGGCAAAGCTGTTCGATGAGCTGAAGCTGAAGGCGTTCGAACGGCTGAACGAGCGTCTGGAGCCGGGCAGCTTTGTCCCCGCGGATTCGGTCACTTTCATGGCCCTTTCGCCCACCTTCACGCCTTTCGTGGGCGAGGTGTCGCCTGAGCTATACCTGAGCATGAGCGTGCAGGGTGTGGGCTTGATGGTGGACGGCGCAGCAGCCGATCGGATCGCCTTGACCTGGCTGCGCCAGGCGATGCCGCCGGGGACGCGCCTGATCTCTGACACCATACGGTTTATACCCGGCGCAATTCACGTGAAAGATGCGCGCACGATAAGCTTCACCATGCTCGCTGAAGGCGTGCTGCTGCGGGGCGTAGGGGGCGGCTCGGTCCGTTCTGCGATGGCCGGCATGAAGCCAGAGCAGGCCCTCAGCGCGCTCCAGGAGCGTTTCGGCCTGACTCAGCCCCCGCGCATCCATCTTGGGCCGGACTGGCTTCCCTACATCGAGCCGACCAACATACCGATCCTGCCGTGGCGCATCCGCGTGGAGGTGGATTGGGATGGGGGGGCGACGATGGCCGCTCGCAGACGATGACAGGACGTGTGCTGAGTTCGCCGTTCCTGCTGCCTGCCGGGCGCCTGCTGGCTTTGGACTTGGGCCAGGCGCGCATTGGCGTGGCGGCCTGCGACGAGTTGGCGATGCTGGCGACCCCGCTGACCGTGGTGCGGCGTCGTGCGACGCGCGCCGAAGACTTCACGGCGCTGGCCGCGCTGGTCGCAGCAGAAAAAGCAGTAGGGGTGTTGATCGGCCTGCCTCTCGATAGCGCGGGTCAGGAGGGCCCCCAGGCGCGTTGGGCGCGGCGGTACGGGAGCCGATTGGCCAGCGCCGTGCCGGCGCCCGTGGCGTTTTGGGATGAGAGTGACTCGACCGTGGATGCGGCTGACCTGGTGCGCGGCGGCCGCGGCCGCACATCGCTCGACGCCGCGGCCGCGGCCGTATTTCTGCAGAGCTTCCTGGAAGCCAGGCGCAGCCGTGTCAGTCGAGAGGCCGCCTGTGGTGGGGAGGATTCGTGAGTTTCATTCAGCGCGCAACGCATTTCTTGCTGCGCTTCGCTCTGTTTCTGGCGCCGGTAACCGCGTTGGCGGTCCTGGGTTTTGTGGTGTTCAGCTTCATCTCGGCGCAGTTGGCCGATGCGCCCAGGCCGCCGGCCGTGGCGCTGCTGAAGCCGGCTTCCGAGCAGGGGATTGATCTGAGCCCGCAAGCTATCGAGCTGCGGCTGTTGGGCCTCTATCTTCGACTCCAGTCGCAGGCTCTGGAGACACCAGCCGGCGGCGACGCAACGCTGCGACCCTTCAAGATCACACCGGGCGAGACGGCCGTCACGGTCGGGGAACGCCTGCAAGAGCACGGCTTGATCGCTGACGCCAATCTCTTTCGGCTCTACATGCGCTATCACGGAATTGACCAACGCCTGGCGGCCGGCGATTTCGAGCTGGCGCCGTCTATGCCGATGGCCGAGATCGCCCAGCGGCTCCAGCGGGCTCGCGTCCAGGAGATCGTCGTGACGATCCCCGAAGGGATGCGCGCTGAAGAGGTCGCCGATCTGCTCAACGTCAAGTCCATCATGGATGGCGACGCGTTCGTGGCGCTGGCGCGCGGGGGCGCGGCCTCGGCGCGGGCGCTGGGCGACTATCCCTTTGTGCCCGACACAGCCACGACGCTCGAAGGCTATCTCTTTCCCGATAGCTATCGGCTGCCCGCGCGCGCTACGCCGGCCGATCTGGTGCGCCGGATGCTCGACAACTTCGCCCTGCGCGTGACCGACCAGGTGCTCGCGCCGGCAATCCAGGCCGGCCGCGGGACCTACCAGGTGGTCACGGTTGCTTCGATCATCGAGCGAGAGGCGATTCGCGCGGACGAACGGCCGTTGATCGGCAGCGTCTATTGGAATCGCTTGAGCGGGACGTGCAACAAAGAGGTGGGCGGCCCCTATCTGCAAGCGGACCCGACGGTGCAGTATGCCAATGGTCGCCCCGGTGAGTGGTGGTGGAAGCCGCCATCGGTCGAGGCCTATCGGGAAATCCTGTCCCCCTACAACACCTATCTTCAGCCGGGTTTGCCGCCCAGCCCCATCGCCAGCCCCGGTCTGTCGGCCATCAAAGCCGCGGTTCAGCCGGCCGAGACTCGCTACTGTTTCTTGCTGGCCATGGGGGACGGAGCGCACGTGTTCGCGGTGACGCTGGCCGAGCATGAGGCGAATGTGGCCCGCTATCAGCGATGATGGCCGGTCGGCGACCTGCTCGACACAAGCGCGTAAGGCGTGATGTGCAACATGCGACGATTCGGGATGTTTGGTCGCCTGGCCCTTCTCGTGGTCTGCGCCGGGCTGCTGGTTTCGTGCGCGCTGCCCGGCGATGCCGCGGCCGTGGTCAAAATCGGGCTGATTGCGCCGTTCGAGGGGTTGGGCCGTCCGTTGGGATATGCCGTGCTGCCCGCGGTGAAGGCCGCTATCGCGGAGGCGAACGCCAGCGGCGAGCTCGGCCCCTATCGCGTGGCGCTCGTGGCGCTGAACGACGATCTAGATCCGCAGACCGCAGCCACACAGGCGCGCATCCTGGCGCAAGATGATGCGGTGCTGGCGGTCATCGGCCCGTGGTCCGCGGCGACAGCGGCCAGTGCAGGGGCAACGCTCAGCCAGGCCGGCTTGCCGACGATCGTGGTCGCAGCGCTCGAGCAGCCGGCGGCCGGGGTGCGCTCGCTGTGTCCAGCCGCGACCGAGCTCCCTTCGGTAGTCAGCGCGTCGTTTTCTGCTGATCCCTTGCGCCAGGTCAGGTTCCACCCCGGCGACGCCGCCTCCGCAGCCGACGAGTTGCTCCGCCTGGCCGCGGCCGGTTGGCAGGGCACGCTGATCGGCGGCCCGGACGTTGCGCGGCCGTGGTTCATCGGCCGGGCGGGCCGCGCGGCCGAAGGCACGCGAGCGATCGTCTGTCGGGTGGAGGGGACGAGGCCAGAAGGCGCAGCGCCGGGCGAGCATGATGTGACGCCCGCGCTGGCCGCCAGCCTGGCCAGCGCAGCCGCCCGCGCGGTGCTTGGGGCCGCCGCGCAGGAGATCGCCGGCCGCGGCCGGCCTACCCGCGCAGGGATCGCAGCCAGGCTGAGCGCACAGCCTCTTGCGGTCGGATGGGACTGGGTGCAGGTGGAGAACGGCCGCTGGAGGTGGCCGCGGTAGGCGCTAAGCGCCCGTCAAAGAACAGCTTCCTGCTCCGACCGAGCCAGTTCGGCTAACATCCCGCTCTGGCCGGTCTCCGACCGAGCCAGTCCGGCTAACATCCCGCTCTGGCCGGTCTCCGATCGAGCCAGTCCGGCTAACATCCCGCTCTGGCCGGTCTCCGACCGAGCCAGTCCGGCTAACATCCCGCTCTGGCCGGTCTCCGACCGAGCCAGTTCGGAGCCTGGCGGCCGCGTAGTCTTCCGGCGTGTCGAGGTCGGCCAGAACGCCGGGCGTATCAACCGGGATGTAGCAAATCTGGTCGCGATGCCGTGCAAGTACATCGCGCAACGTCCCGCGAGCCGACAGGATCTCTGCCCAGAGGCTGCGCGGGAGCAAGATCGGATGTCCCCCGCGCATCTGAAAGCTGGGGATGACGACCTGGGCCCAGCGCGTCTGGCCGCCAGCCGCCAGCACCGTTTTCACCGTTTCGACCGCCATCTGCGGCTGGTCTCCCAGACAGAGCAGCGCGGCGGCGGCGCCACTGTGCTCCACCGCGCGCAGCCCTGCCTGGATCGAGCTGAGCATCTCGCCGGATGCGTAGTCCTGGTTGAGGACGATGCGCGCCGAAGAGCCGGCGAGCGCAGTCTCCACCTCCGCGGCGCGATGGCCCGCGACTACGACGATCGGCTCTACACCGGCGGCCTCCAACGTGGCGACGACCTGGCCGATCACGGTGCGATCGGCCCACGGCAAGAGCAGCTTGAACTGCCCCATGCGCCGTGACAGGCCCGCGGCGAGGACGAGGGCCGGGATCATACGGTACTCGCACATCGGAAAACAACAGCGGTCGCGCGTGCCCTCCAGTGTCACGCGCAGGAAGCCTTCGCCGCACACGTTCGACAGCCCTAACCGGCGGCGGGTGTAATCGTCGGCCGCCACAGTCGCGCCGGCGCGACGCCCCAGGGCGGTCAGCATGGTGAAGGCCGACGCCAACTCGGCCGTTGTGGGGGCGAATTCTGGCCGGTCGCCCTTGTAGCCCAGGAGTAGCAGACGCCGGCTGCCGTGCTTCAGCGCCTCAAGCGCCAGGCCGGTCGTCTCCGGCAGCCGGCCGGCCAGCAACAACAGGTTGACCACTGCGGCCCTGTGGCCTGCCAGCGCGGTCCACGTTCCCTTGCCGGCCGACACGCCGAAGCTATCCAGCAGCCCGGCGCCGGCCAGCGCAATCACCAGGCCAGGATCGCGGGCGTTGGTGGTCAGCCCGGTGCGCAGGCTCCGCTCGCGGGCGGCTTTCAGCAGCGTGGGTAGCGCGGGGTGCAGGGTCGGCTCGCCGCCGCCCAACGCCACTGCGGCGAACCCTTCACGGACCAACTCGTCAAGCAGGATGGCGAATTGGGCGGCCGGCATGTCCGTTTCTGACTTGGGCTGGTCGCAGTAGGGACAGGCGTTGTGGCAACGACGGGTGATCTCGACCGACGCCAGCCGCAGGCGGTCAGCCGGCAAGGTCGGCGCCGTCATCTGGGCCGTCCTCGACTGTTTCGTCTTCGTCCGCAGCGATCCCCAGGGCTGGCAGCCGATCCCACGGCGAGCGGTGCAGATCGTCGTAGATGTGTTGGAGCGCGGCCGCGCCATCGGCGGTGTAGACGGTTCTGGCCTGTTCGATCAGGGCCTGAAACCGCTGTTCCATGAAGGGCCGCGCCCGGCTGAAGCCCTGGCACGCGGTCCACAGATGATAAAACAACGCAGCGCGTTGGTAGAGGTGGGGCAGCGGCTCTTCGGCGGCGGCGCACCACTTCTCGAACTCGACCCCCAGCCGGACCGCGAGCGCCGCCCACCGGACGCGTTCGGCCGGCTCGACGGTCGCCGGATCGAGCCGGCCAAGTTCGTACTCCATGACGGCTTCGCTGCGGGTGTTGACCTCTTCCAGCGCCTTCCGCACCGCCTCGCCCGAATCCTGGATCCACTTGTAGCCCACGGCCGGGAAGCGCGCCCGTCCAGCCAGCACGCCGCCGGCATGTGCCTGCATGAGCTGTTCGCGGTGGGCAGCCATCGCCGCGGGCAGGTCGGTGGGCATCTGGCGAATCCCCAGCTCTTCGAAGCGGTCGTAGCGGATTCCGTCGGCCAGGTCGCTGATGTACTGCTCGCGAGTTTCCGGTTCAGGCCCGCCTTGAGGCAAGAGGCAGGTCCAGCGCAGCTCGAATTTGCCGAGGCCGTGGCCAGCAGCCTCGGCAAGGAGCCTTTTCAGCGGCTTTCTGTCCGTCTCCATCCCCTCGCGGCTGCCAAAAGTGGGCGGGGAACCCCCGTCGCCTGGCGCCTCCAGCCGGAAGCCGCGCCAGGCCTTTTCGACATCGGGGCCCAGCTCGCGCGCCAGGGCGGTGAGCTGATCCTGTAGCGCGCGGGCGTGGTCGAAGTCTATGTTCCGCAGCACGTTCTCCATCTCCTCGGCCAGTGAGATCACCAGGCCAGGGTCGCTGCACTCGACGAGTAGTTGGCGCATGGTCGTACCTCCTCGAAAACGACGCCGCCAGGGTCGCTCGAATCGCTCCTGGATCTCGTCACGGATCAATCAGGTCGAAAACTTGCTTCTTGCCGTCGAAGGTGGCAATGAAATGGCGCAACACGTCGCGGCCAAGAAACATTTGGCTGCGCGGCGAGGCTGTGACCTTCAGCATTGTGACGGTATGTCCTGCCAGGGTTACGGCTACGAAGTAGGCGGGCAGCAGCGCCGGCGTTCCATCGTATCCGGCGACCCAGACTTCGGCCTCCGCCTGCAATCCCAGCTTGGTCGCAGTCTTTTCTGGGAGAATCGAGATGCCAGAACCCGTGTCTAGCTTGCCAGGCAACGAGACCTGTCTTCCTGAGGCTGGGTCTGTTACCTGTACTGTCAAGAGCGCGAGCGGCGGGTCCTCACTGACATCATAAGGATACATGCGGGATGACCTCCAGAGAAGGCACATCGTAGATACGTGGCTCCGAACGGACTTCGCCGATATACACTGGTTTCAGGCCACGGCCGATCACCCGCCAGGCCAACTCACCTTCGTTGGTATCAGCATCCACCATGCGACTATCATGAATCGCCACGAATTGCCCCGCGTGGGTCTTGAGCAACTCCGGCAGCAGCCGCTGGAACGCGACGCGCTCAGGCTGCAAATGGGCCAGTTGTGCTTCTTTCCAGGATCGGGATCGGCGCCACACCTGGAAGTCTCGATACTCGTCGGGCGAGATCACGGCAGCAATCGGCCGCCCCTCCAGTTCCAAAATCACAGGACCCTGGGCTAACACGGTCTCGTCAAGAGGCGCGCCGTAGACGGCGGGCGGCTCGCGGACGGCGACGATCTGGGCGTCGGCGGTGTACTCCCTTTCGCTGGATCTCGCAACGCCGGGCGACTCGGTTGGGAGGGTCTCGGCGTGGGCACTCGCTCGCATCTTCGCTTGGCGATCCTGAGCGGACTGCGCAGAGGGGGCAGCAGACCCTGCCTGCGTGGACCTCATCTCGCGTTTCAACCGCTCTACTTCCTCGACCGGCACGCGGCGATAGCGGCTACCGGGCAGGCGGACCATGCGGATCAGCCCGCGCTTCTCCCAACTGCGCAGCGTTTGCTCGTGGACGCCCAATACCTGGGCTGCACGCTTCAGAGTCAGGTGCACAGATGCCTCTCCCATGGTCTCTCTTCCAGGATTCAACTATCAACATTTTACAATATTTATCAGAATCCTGCAAGAGGCATTCTTGGTCACAGGAGGTTCCTTCACCGCTTGAGCCACATCGGCCATCACCCCCTCTTCGGCGTACTGCCAGATGATTTCCGCCCGCCGTCAGCGCCCCGGAGCAACGGACGCGTTCTGTAGTGCTGCAATCAGTGCGGCCGGATCGAGGATCTTGCCGAGGCTCTGTTTCTGCGCGCCATCGCCGATCGCGATCGTCCGGCCGGTCTGGAGGGCCAGCGCCCAGAAACGGTCGGGGGTGATGGAGGGATCTACTGGAGCAGATCACCAGTCGCCCGGCCGCCTTCGCCTCGGCCAGGGCGTCCGCGATGTCGTCGTACTCCGGCCACTCAGGCGACCAGCCGCTCGAGATAGAGATGACCCGGATCTTGCGGTGCGCCGGCAGTTGGCGGTTGATCTGGAGGATGCGGCGCACCGCTTGCGCGTCGAAGTGGCAGCGGGCCGGCAAGGAGCGCAGATCGGTGGTCACCGCAATGAAATACAGGTCGGCCTCGGGTGCGACCCCGATCGTCTGGCCGACCGCGATGGAAGCCACCACGGGGCCGTGCAGCGAGAAGGTCAGGACCGACGGGAGGGGGACGCGGCCGACGAGGAGCGGTGCGAGACTCCACGTCAAGACACCCATCGGCAGGGCTGCTGCAAGCCAGATCGTCAGCACGCGGCCGGGCGTGTACTGATCCGATTGCCCTGCCGCTTCGACGGAGGCTGCGACTGTCGCTGGTGCGACAGCTATGGTCTGATCCATGGTATGGTATGGTATGGTATTGCTCCTTATGTTTGCAGCTCTTGTGCCATCGTTCTTCCCAGCAGCGCGCCGCCGAGAAGCCCTGTCACAACGTTGACCAGGTGAGGCAGTCCAGATGCGATCGTCCCCAACCCTGACCGATCGAACGTTGGCACGACCCGGTAGGACCAGACGATCTGGGCCAACCCCCAGAAGAGCACAGTCACTGCGAACCCACCGAGGATGCCGGCCGCGCACGCCCAGGTCTCGAGCACCTCTGAGGTGCGTCGCACGTGGATGCAGCGGGGGAGGATCTATTCGCCGGCCGGCAGGAAGCCCGGCGCCGATTCGACCGGCGCCCCGCGCCAGTGGGAACGCTCATCTTTATCGGGGAAGCGGCGAAGGATGGCGGCTGTATCGGGCAGTTGGAGCTTGTCCCCTGGCTGGAGGTCGGCCTTGTTGGCCTTCTCGACCAGCGGTTTGGTCGGCAAGGCAAAGACGCCGATCTGGTCCCCCTGTTTGTGGTAGCGGCTTTGGATGTAGGCCAGGCCCAGGATGAGGCCATCCACATCCACCGCGGCGCTGGTGACCCAGCCGATCGCCTGACCACGCCGGTTCACCACAGGGTCGCCGGTCTTGGGCATCCGCACCCCGCGCTCGTTCATGCGGAAGCGGGCGATCTCCATCGTGCGCTGGCTCTCGGCTGCAATGTGGGCGGCCCGGCCGATGAAGTACGGCTTGTGCAGCTTGACGTAACCAGGGAACCCAGCGCCGGCCGGCGAGATGTCGAACGGTCCAGCCAGCTCGTGGCCGTAGAGCGGCAAACCGGCCTCGGTGCGCGTGCTATCGCGGGCGGCCAGGGCGGTCGGCTGAATTCCGAACGGCTTGCCGGCCTCTAGCAACCTTTCCCACAGGGCCACGGCGCGATCGGGATGGACGAAGATCTCGTAACCGATCTCTTCGCCAGTGTAGCCAGTGCGGGCGATGATCAGATCGAATCCGCGTCCTGAGCCTGTCGAAGGGCCGCTCAGCGTGCACTCGATCAGCCCCGTCTTGCGCACGCGGCCCAAGCGATCGGCCAGCCGCGGGTCATCCGCCAGGCTCTGGAGGATGCGCAGGCTGGCCGGGCCTTGCAGCGCCAGATCCACGCGCATGTCGGCGCCGCTGGCCGGGTCCTTCAGGTTGCGGATGGTCGCGGGTCGCAGCACCCTCAGGTCGGGCCGACCGCGATCGAGCAGCACCTCGCCGTTGTTGACCGCGTTGAGCCAGGCCCAGTCCTTATCCGCATTGGCCGCGTTGACCACGATCTGGAATAGATCGCGTCTGCGGCGGTAGACCAGCAGGTCGTCAATCACTTTGCCATCGGGGTCGAGCAGATAGCTGTAGAAGCTCTCGCCCGGCGCGTACCAGCGCACGTAATTGGTGCAGACCAGATCCAGGAATTCCACCGCGTGCGGCCCGCTGACCTCGAAGACGCCCATGTGGGCCACGTCGAACAGCCCGGCGCGTTTGCGGACCGCGTTGTGTTCGTCGAGCACGCCGGTGTACCAGACCGGCATCTCCCAGCCCGCGAAGGGGACGATGTGCCGGGTGTGGGCCTTGTGCCAGGCGTAGAGGGGGGTGCGGTGGGTTGGTGGATTGGTAGATTGGGGACCGGTAGATTGGTAGATTGGTAGGGCGGTAGATTGGGCGGCGCGGAGGTCGGCGAAGATGTACTGGCCGACGAAGTAGGGCTTGCGCAGCTCGAAGCGGTGCGGCGCGACCCGGTGCAGGTCGAAGCCGGTCGGCCGGCCGGAGCCGCGGAAATGGCTGTAGTCGGGCAGACCTGATTGGCGGCGCAGCGCGGCGAATGTCTCCTCGCCCGCGGGTGTCGCGCCTGCCGCAACCAGTTGGTCATAGACGCTCTGCGCCTGGGTAGCAGGCACGACCAACTCGGCGTGGCCGTGGCCGCCGGCAAAGACGTGGACGCCGGAGAGATTGGCCGCGTGAACGGTGGCGAGACCGGCCGGGCCGTGGACGATCAGGGGCTTGAAGACCTCGGAGGTCTGGCTATGGGAGACGTCCTCCACGATGATCGGGCCTTCGACCTTCGCAAACAGGTCAGCCGGGTCGAACAGAGTATAGCCATCGCCCAGGCCGCGCAGCCACGCCGCGACGCGGGCGTGGTTCTCTACATGCGTACGCAGGAAGAAGCGATCGCGGCCCCTTTCGTCTGGCGGCAGACGCATGACGAACACATCATCCAACACTACCCCGTCCTTGTCCAGGATGAACCCGGTCTGGGTTCGGCCCGGCGCCAGGCCGGCGACGTCGCTGGTGACAATCTGCGCCAGGGCTGGCTCTGCGCGTTCGCCGGTGACGAGCAACAGCCCACCCGGCGGCGCCATCAGGATAGCCGCGGCTGAGGCTGAGGTCGAGGTCAAGGCTGAGGTCGAGGTCGAGGCGACTTCCGTCTTGCCCTTAGCCTCAACCTCAACCTCAGCCTTAACCTCAAGGTAGTGCGGATAGCCGGTCCCTCGATGCTCCGTCTCGGCCGCGCCGCGTGCGGCCAGCGCGGCCACGTCTGCCTTGATCTCCTCGAACGTGTCCAGGTCAATCTTGCCGCGCGGCAGCTCGCCCGCCAGCCCCATGTAGCTGAACGGCTGGATCGCAGCGACGGTCCTGTGGATCAATTCAGCCACCTGGTCCATCTCGGCCGGGCTGAACCCGCGTTGGGTGAGCCACGGCGTTCCCAGGCGGATGCCCATCGCCAGCGAAGTCTGCGTGTCGCCGGGGATGGTATTCTTGTTGGCGACGATGCCCGCCAGGTCGAGGATGCGCACGGCCGGTTCCCCACGTAGGGGTGGCGCCTCTGTGGTCGCCCCGGTTCGGGCGGGCACGGAGGCGCCGCCCCGACGGGGTTTGACGCTGTTCAAATCCAACACGCAGAAATGACTGTCGGTCCCGCCGTAGGCCAGGCCGAGGCCGCGTTTCGTCAGCCCCGCAGCCAGCGCCGCAGCGTTCTCTTTGATCCCGAACATCATCCGGCGAAACGCGTCGCTTTGGGTGATCTTGAACATCACGCACATGGCTGCGAACTTCTGGGGATGGGGGCCGCCTTGCTCGCCGGGGAAGACCGCCATGTCAATCCGGCCGGCCAGCTCCTCGTCGGTGGTCACGATCACCGCGCCGCGCGGCCCGCAGAGAGTTTTGTGCGTGGTGAAGGTGATCACGTCCGCGATGCCGATGGGGCTGGGAAACGCGCCCGCGGCCACCATGCCGGCCGGGTGGCTGATGTCGGCCAGCAACCGGCCGCCGACCTCGTGGCTGATCTCGGCGAACGCCCGCCAGTCGGGCGCCCAGGGGTAGGAAGTGAAGCCTGCGATGATCATCTTGGGCCGATGCCGCCGCGCCAGGTCGCGGATGTGATCATAATCGAGCCGGCCGGTGGTCGGGCTGACGCCGTAGGAGACGACGCGATAGCGCTTGCCGGAGAAGTTGAACTGGCTGCCGTGGGTCAGATGGCCGCCCTGATAAAGATCCATGCCCATTACCGTGTCGCCGGCTTCCACCAGGGCATCGTAGACCGCCAGGTTGGCGGCCGCGCCGGAGAGGGGCTGGACGTTAACATAAATATTCTCGGCAGGCACGGCAGTGGTGGCGAAGGCCGCCGCGCACCGGCGTTGCGCCAGCGTCTCGACGAAGTGAACGTAATCCACCCCTTTGTAGAAACGCCGATCGCCGTAGCGGCGATAGTAGGCCAGCTCGTGGTCGAAGTCGAGGATCGTCTCCTCGTCCTCGCGAGTCATGCGGAGAGGGGGATAGCCCTCCGCGTAGATGCTGTTGAAGACCGAGCCGAGCGCCTGGCGCACCGCCAGGGGGGTCATAGACTCGGAGGGGATCAGGATCAGCTTGCGCGCCTGGCGTTCTTCCTCATAGCCGATGATGGCATCGGTGTCGGGGTCCACCAGGCCGATGTCGACGCGGAGGAAGGCGTCCCAGTAGGTGTTGGACATGGAGGGTCGCTCCTGCGTGAGATGGATGCGCCCTTGACAGGGGCGGTGATTGTGGTATTCTTGAGCCATAGATTTGTTGGGAGGATCGCCATGGGAGTCGTCACGCTGGAAGTCCTACTCTCGTCCGAGCAGTACGAGCTACTGAGCGATGTGGCTCGACATCGGCAGCAGCCGCCCGCCCAGATCTCGGCCGAGGCGATTGCGGACTGGCTGGAGCGAGAAGCGCGTCGCCGCGAGGGGCTGCGCATCTTGCGCACCATGCCTCAGCGCGCAGTCGCCGGGTCGGAAGATGCGCCGCGCGATCTAGCTCGCAATCACGACCGGTATCTCTATGAGACAAGGCAGCCGTGATGCCGCGGATCCTGGTAGACACCTGGTTCTGGGTTGCGCTCAATTGGGAACGCGATCAGGACCATGACCTGGCTGTGCTGGCAAATGACGAGCTTCTGGATCAGGACTATGTTTACGTAACGACCAACTTCATCCTTGCCGAGGCGTACACACTCCTGCGACGATGGGCAGGCCCAGAACGGGCTATTGCGTTCGGCCGCGAAATCCGGGCAGCGGTCCAAGCCGAGGCTATGGAGTTGGTATACGTCACACCTGAGATGGAATCCGAAGCCTGGACGGTCTTCGAGTTGTATTCGGACGTCCGGGACCTTTCGTATGTTGATTGCACGACCTTCGTCGCGATGCAGGAAGCCGGGCTGTTCGAAGCTCTGACAAACGACGAACACTTCTCGATGGTGGGCTTTGCAATTCAACCGTAGCGTTGGATCACTGGTCGGCTTTTCAGCTTCCCCGTTACCTCTCTTTCATGCTCGGCTTGTGCCCCAAGACACGACTCTTCGTGCCAGCCCCATATCGCGGAGACACTTCACGCTGGAACTGCGAACTTGATGCTATGCCACCACCGGCACGTTGCGAACGCGTTCGGGAAACGCGATGACGGACACCTCGGCTCGCAACGATCGCAGCTCGGTCAGCAAGTTCGTTACCGTATCGGCGGCAGGTCCGGCCAGAAAAGGCTCGTCGCACTCCTCGCAAATTCTGGCAGGCACGTCTTTGATCACGATCACCGTTCCGCGCACCAGAAAAGGGATCGTCGGCTGGCCGGTCGTCAGCCGCCCGCCGCACAGTGGGCAGTGGCCGCTATTCTCGGTACGGATGAAGGCTTGTTTGTCGAGCACGACCTCGCTCCGCTGTGGCTCCCAGATACAGAGGCAATTCTAGCACGGAATCGCGGGGCGAGCAATCTCGCGCAGAGGTGATGCTGCGCGTTGGGATGGTAGGAGGCAGCGCAATGCAAAGGGTGTTTCTCTTGGGGGATTCGATCACCGGCGATGTGGGCGGATCGTGGGCGCATGGCTATGCTGAGGGCGATGGATTTCCAGGCGGCGATGCGTCTCGATCTCACCGGCCCATTCGATATAGTCCAGGCTCTCGGCGATCTCGCCGGTTTCGAATCGACGCGCGAACTCCTTGGAACTGAGGCCATACTGACTCTCAAAACCGTGCAGCCGTTGGCGGGTGCGCTCCAATCCCAGTTCAAGCAGGCGCACCTCGGATCGGATAGCGGATTCGACTAGAGGTCTCAGCGCGACTGATGTATCTGTCACGACCGTAACTTGCTGAACCATGGTTGCTCCTTGAGGCGTACCGCAGAATAGAAAGGTGCCTGGTATGGCCCATCATCCCTGCCTGATAGTATACCACCTCGGACGCTCCCTGCAAAGCCGACCCGGTCGCTGCAGCTTTGTCGGACCGGCTGGGGCTTTCAACTTCGTGTTGCATCGCGCCCGAGGTTGCGATGGAAGCGAATCGGCTGGCGAAAGGCTCCGTGGCATCCGTGGCCGCATCCGTGTCGTGCCGCCGCCTCACGCCCGCAGCTCGACGATATCCCCTTCGCACAGGACGTAATCGCGGCCCACCAACTGGCCCTCGAACACGCCCTGGCCCCACACGCGGGCCGATTTCAGGTTGTCCAGGAAGTCTTTGTGGATCTTGCCCGCCAGGTCGCCCACGGTGCTGCCTACCTTCAACACGAACGGCGCAGTCAAGTCAGGCCCTTTGCCCGGCGGTTTGGTGTAGACGCGGATGATGCCGAGCGCATCGAAGATGGCTTGCTTCAGACGGCCCAGCCCGCGGCCGGTGGCCGCGGACGCGGGGACGAAGCGGCATTCCCCCTCGAACAGGTCGCACAGCGCGCGGAAATCCTCGTCAACCGCCTCGTCGTCGGTCTTGTTGGCCACGAACAGCATCGGCTTGAACGTCTGGCGCGATGGATCGAGGCACTCTGCCCTGGCCGAGAGCGGCAGGATGTGATGGGTTGCCAGCATGGCCAGCGTATCCTGGAGCTGGCCGATGGGGTCCGCCTGCAGGTCAACCATGAGCAGGATCAGGTCCGCCTTGCGGATCAGGCCGATCAGCTCTGGCTCGAGATGGGTGGGGTCGAGGGGCGGGGTGTCAATGAGTTGGATCTGGACGTTGTCCACCAGCGTCATGCCAGGGGTGGGAACCCAGGTCGAGAACGGGTATTCCGCCACTTCCGGCGTGGCGTTGGTCAGCGCGGCCACCAGGGCCGATTTGCCGACATTCGGCCGGCCTACCACGGCCACCTGGCCGGCGCCCTCGCGTTCGATCCGAAATGCGGACGCCTGGCGCGCCGCGCTGCGCCGGCCGCCAGGTTCGTCTCGCAGCCGCGCGAGCCGCCGGCGCAGGTCCGCGCGGAGGTGGTCTGTGCCCTTGTGCTTGGGGATGGTGCCGAGCAATTCCTCCAGGCAGGCGATCTTCTCGGCCGGCGAGGTCGCGGCGCGATAGCGGGCGTCAATCTCGGCGCATTCCGGAGGAAGATTGGTCGGCATCGGCGTCAAACCTCATGACCTGTTCAGAGAATGGGATGCAGACCGTCCTGAAAGTGCCCACGCCGGTCTCACGCAAGGACGCCAAGACGCTAAGATGACTGGCAGAACCAACCTGCCCTTTGCGTTCTTTACGCCTTGGCATGAGCTTTTCGTATGCCGTCCCACAGGGAGGCTTCGCACTGGCGCAGCGCACCGCATGAGCAACTGTCCGGAACATGGCTCGCGTGCCGGCTCGAGTCCGGCCACGGATCATACCCCGGCTGCTTCGGCCTGCGCTATTGTAGCACCTGGCCGCCAGGACCACAACTCCACCGATTTGACACGCGCCGGGCTTGCTGCTATACTCCCCCCGCTGCACACGTGTGCACGTGCGCCTGACGGGGGCAGGTCCGCTGCCCCTTTCTATCTGACCTCATCTGCACACGTTTGCAGCGGATTTGCCGTGAAACCCTCCATCAAGGACATCGCCCGCGCCGCAGGCGTCTCACATTCGACCGTCTCTCGTGCACTGAGCGATAGCCCGCTCATCAACGCGGCCACTCGTGCGCGCATTCGCCGCCTGGCCGCAGAGATGGGCTATTCGCCGGACGCCGGCGCGCGCAGCCTGGTGCGCGGCCACACCTGCACAGTCGGCGTCGTGGTGACGACGATCGCCGATCCGTTTTCCGCGGAAGTGGTGGAGGGGATCGAGAGCACAGCCTACAGCCACAGCTATTCGGTGATCCTGGCCGCGTCGCAGGATGAGCCGGAGCGCGAGATCGCCGCGGTGGAGATGCTGCGCTCGAAGCGGGTGGACGCGGTGATCGTCACCTCGTCGCGCGTGGGCGCGCTGCACCAGGAGCGGCTGGGCGCGGCCGGCGTGCCGGTGATCCTGCTCAACAGTCACAGCCAGCAGCTTGCGCCGCACACCCTTTCGGTGCGGGTGGACGATATGAACGGTGCACGCCTGGCGACCGAGCATCTGTTGGCGCACGGGCATCGGCGCATCGCGCACGTGACGGGGCCGGCCGGCCACAGCCCCAGCGCCGACCGGCTGGCGGGCTATCGTGCGGCGCTGTCCGCGGCCGACCTGCCCTTCGATCCCGCGCTGATCTTCCCTGGCACGGGGCGGCCCGCAGGCGGCGAGCAGGCGCTCCCGCTGCTCCTGGCGCTGACTGCGCAGCCGACAGCGGTCTTCTGCTATAACGACATGACCGCCATCGGTCTGCTGGCCGCGGCGCGGCGGGCCGGGCTACGCGTGCCAGACGATCTGTCCGTGATCGGTTTCGATGATATCCCCTTTGCCGCGTATGTCTCGCCCGCGCTGACCACGGTCGCGCAACCGAAGTTCGATCTGGGTCAGCGAGCGATGGACATGGCGCTTACGCTCATCGCTGGTTCCTCTGGCGAAGGTGGACACATCATGCTTCAAGGGACACTGGTTGTTCGTGAGTCAACGTGCTCCTACAAATCAGATAGCGGCTAACGCTACGCAATACGCAATACGAAACATCGCGCAAGGAGTCTCTCATGTCCCAAATGAAAGCCCTCGTCTTCCGTGATGCGGGCAAGATGGAGCTGACCCGCATCCCCATCCCGCAGGTGAAGAACCCCGATGACGTGCTGATGCGGGTGCGGGCGGTCGGCATCTGCGGCACCGATGTGAAGATCCTCGAAGGCAAGCATCATTACAAGCCGAACACGGTGCTGGGCCACGAGTTCTGCGGCGAGGTGATCGAGGTCGGCACGCACGTGAAGTATATCAAGGTCGGCGACCGCGTGGCGATTGACAACAACATCCGCTGCGGCTTCTGTTCCTTCTGCCGGATGGGCCTCAGCAGCCAGTGCGTCGAGATCAAGTTCAATGCGTTGGGCGTGATGCGCGACGGCGGCTACGCCGAGTATTGCGTGGTGCCGGAGAAACAGTGCTTCACCCTCCCCGATGAGATTGACGACGTGCTTGGTTCGCAGGTTGAGACGTTGGCGACGGTCGTCAACGGCATGAACGCGCTGCAGATGTTGCCCTACGACTACGTGCTCGTCCTCGGCTTCGGCCCGATCGGCTATCTGTTCGCGCAGTTCGCCAAGAACATCGCAGCCAAGGTCGCAGTGACCGAGATTGACCCGTATCGCATCGGTGTGGCGCGGGAGTGTGGGCTGACGGTGTGGAATCCGCACGAGGTAGATGTTGTCCAGAAGATCACCGAGTTCACCTATGGCCGCAAGGCCGACATCGTGATCGAGGCGACGGGCAACGCACTTGGCCAGGCGCTCAAGTGCGTGACGCCGGGCGGCAAGGTGCTGCCGTTCGGCATGGATTCGAGCGTGCATATCGAAGTGACGCCTAACGAGATCACTCGCTGGGCGACAAAAGTGCTGGGGCTGTACCTGGGACAAAACACGATGGTACCCTCCATCCGCGTCTTCCAGGAGAACCGGCTGAACATGCAGCCGTATTTCACGAAGGTGATCACACTGGAAGATGGCCTGGAAGCGTTCTGCGACCTGGGCCTCGACCCCGCGACGATGAAGCACGGCCCGAAGAACGCGATGAAGATCGTGATGAAGCCATGAACCGTCTAAACATCGCCGTCATCGGCACGGGGCGCATGGGGAGTGTCCACGTGCGCAACCTGGTGCGCAAGATCCCCGAGGCCAATCTGGTGGCGCTCTGCGACATCCGGCTGGAGGCGGCCCAGGCGCTCGCCGACGAGTTGGGCGTCCCGCGCGTGGTGCGGGATTATCACGAGCTGTTGGCCGATCCCGACATTCCGGCCGTGCTGATCGCCACCAGCACCGACACGCACTGGTTCATCATCCGCGATGCGGCGCTGGCGGGGAAGCAGATCTTCTGCGAGAAGCCGCTGGCACTCGATCTGCCGAGCATTGACATCGCGTTGGCCGCGGTGGCGCAGGCGGGGGTCAAGCTCCAGGTCGGCTTCAACCGGCGCTTCGACCCCAGCTTCCGCCGCGTGCGCGACATCGTCGCGTCGGGGGCCATCGGCCGGCCGTGCATCCTGCACATCATCGCGCGCGACCCCGAGCCGCCGTCGGTCGAATACGCCAAAGCGTCGGGCGGCATGTTCCTGGACATGACCATCCACGACTTCGACATGGCCCGCTTCCAGGTGGGCGAGGTGGAAGAGGTGTATGCGCTGGGCAGCGTGCTGGTGGCCCCGCAACTGGCCGAGGCGGGCGACGTGGACACCACCCTGGTGACGTTGAAGTTCGCCAACGGCGCGCTCGGCGTGCTCGACAACAGCCGCCAGGCGGTCTATGGCTACGACCAGCGGCTGGAGGTCTTCTGCTCCGCGGGCACGGCGCACGCCGAGAACGAAGCCGTGAACACCGTCGTCGTCGGCGACCAAACCGGTATGCACGCGGCCCTGCCCCCGCGCTTTTTCATGCAGCGCTACCCCGAAACCTACGTCAACGAAGTGCGCGAGTTCATTGACTGCGTACTCAACGACAAGGCGCCGTCCGTCACCGGCCGCGATGGCCGTCTGTCGGTGGTGCTGGGCTACGCGGCGTTGAAATCGTACCGGGAGAATCGGCCGGTGAGGGTGGACGAGATTTGGCGTGAAACGTGAAACGTCAAACGTGAAATGGGGGAAGACGTCGGACGTTTGACTCTCGGAGGACTCAATGTTACTTGCTTTTCACGGCGCCACCACCATGCCCCAAGACCTCGAAACCGATGTCGCGGTCACGGCTGCGGCCGGGTTTCGGGCGCTGGAGGTGTGGGCTGCGAAGATAGATCGGTATCTGGCGGTCCATTCGGTCGCCGATCTCAATGCGTTGTTCGTGAATGCGGGTGTCATGCCGCTGACGATCAACTCCATCGAATTCATCGCCTTCCGGCTGGCCGAGGAGTATGCCGCCATCCGGGTGCGCTGCCGCGAGCTGAGCCGGATCGCCCAGGCCATCGGCTGCCCGACCGTGGTGGTCGTCCCCAGCCCGACGCCCGACCGCTCGCTGCCGTGGGATGAAGTGGTGGCGGAATATGTACGGGTGCTGCGCGACCTGGGCGAGATCGCTGATGAGTTCGGCGTGCGGCTGTCGTTCGAGTTTCTCGGTTTCGGTTGGTGCAGCGTGCGCACCCCCCGCGCGGCGGCCGAGATCGTGCGAGCGGTGGGCCGCGCCAACGTCGGCATGACGGTGGACGCCGCGCACTTCTACGGCGGCGGCGGGCTGCTGGAGGAGCTGGAGCAGCTCGACCCCGCCCGCATCTTCGCCTTCCACCTGGATGACCTGGAGGACACGCCGAAAGAGGCCATCACCGATGCCACGCGCGTCCTGCCGGGCCTGGGGATCGTGCCGCTGGCCGATATCTGCCGCCGCCTGCAAGCCATTGGCTACGACGGCCCGTGCTCCATTGAGTTGTTCCGGCCGGAGTATTGGAGCTGGAATCCGCATGATCTGGCGGTGAAGGCGCGCGAGGCGGCGGTGCGTGTGCTGACGCCGCACTTTCACATCGAATGATTTTTTTCTCTTGTTCACAGCGCGAGCATCCTGAGCGGAACGAAGCGTTGTGCGCGGAGTGAAGTCGAAGGATGCGGTCGTTATTCCACTGGCCGCATCCTTCGACTGCGTCCGGCATACAACGCCGGACTCCGCTCAGGATGCTCCTTTGGAAACTTCCTGATTTCAGAAGGAGCAGTCAAATGACAAATCGAGTCATTCCTCCGGGCCTGCTTACCACCGATCAGCCCGACCTCTTCTTCGAGGACAACGAAGTCGGCAGAATGAAGAAAGCTGTCTGGGATGCCAGCGACGCCGAGATTGACGCCATCCTGGCCGACTATGGCATCCCGTCGCCGGTCGAGTGGGGCAAGCCCGGCTCGTATATCCAGACCACCGTGCGTTGGCAGGTGGAGGCCAATCGCAAGAAGAACGACATCGTCTTCATCCCGGTCGGCTGCACCGAGCTGCACGGCCAACATCTGCCCAGCGCGTCCGACACCCTCTACGTCAGCCAGATTTGCGAGGGGGTGCGGCGCTACACGGCCAGGCGCGGCGCGGCGGTCAACCTGGCGCTGCCGCCGCTCAACTACGGCGGCCATCCGTACCATCACGTGGGCATGCCCGGCACGGTCATCGTGCGCGAGCACGTCGTGCGCGAGATGATGATTGACGTAATGTTGGGCCTATGGAACGACGGCTTCCGCAAGCAGCTCATCGTCAACAACCACGGCCAGCTCTGGATGCTCGAATCGGCCGTGCAGGAGTTCCAGAAGCGTTACCAGCTCCCCGGCATCTTCCGCGTGATTGACTGGCACCGCGCAGTGCGGGAGTTCTTCCGCGCTACCGACCGCGGCGGCCGGCTCGACACCAACTTCGTCCATGCCGACGAATCGGAGACTTCGCTGGGGTTGCTGCTCCACCCCGATATGGTGGACATGAGGTACGCGGTGGACACCGAAGGCAAGGCCTATCTGCCCGACGGCCACTTCGACAAGTCGGTGGATCCCTTCGGCCGACCGTCCCGCTGGTCGGAAGGGGAGGGCCACTTCGCCATCGAGATCGCGGCCACGCCGGAGGGGGTGGTTGGCAAAGCCAAGTCGGGCACGGCGCAGAAGGCCAAGCGGCCGGTCGCGGCGATCCTGAAGTACCTGACGCTATGGAACGACCACGTGTTGGCCGCGTTCCCGCCCGGCAAAGCGCCGCCGGTGGAGGAAGTGACCCTGCGCACCGAGCGGGACATGGAACCCTACCTGCGCGAGCCGCTCAGCAAGGGCTGGAAGCCGGTCTACGCGCTGCCGCGGATCGGGCAGGGGACGGAAGTGTAGGGTCAGAGACAAGGATTTCCTGTCACGAATTGCACGAATTTCACGAAGGAGGAAGGAGTATTTCGTGCAATTCGTGTAATTCGTGGCTGAATCAGGAGACACAACATGAAAGGCAAAATGCAAGGCGTGACCCTGGTGGCCGATTGGGCGCCCAAGCCAGGGTTCAAGCTCGGCGCCAAAGATATCGAGGGGCGCCAGACCTATTTGGGCAGCCAGGTGTGGCGCAATCCCCGGATCGAGATGCGCGAATACGACATTCCCACGCCGGGGCCAGAAGAGGTGCTGTTGGAGGTGAAGGCGTGCGGCATCTGCGGCTCGGACGTGCACATGGCGCAGGCGGAAGGGGACGGCTATATCTTCTACCCTGGGCTGACCGGCTTCCCCTGCATCATGGGCCACGAATTCTCCGGCGTGGTAGTTGAGGCGGGCAAGAACGCGTTCGACAAGCGGACGAACAAGCCGTTCCGAGGCGGCGAGCCGGTCACATCAGAGGAGATGCTGTGGTGCGCGCAATGCAAGCCGTGCGCCGACGGCCAGCCCAACCACTGCGAGCGGCTGGACGAAGTCGGCTTCAACGTCAACGGCGCGTACGCGAAATACATGGTGCTGCCGTCCAGAACCCTCTGGAGCCTGGAACCGTTGCGCAAGGTCTACAAGGGCGATGACATCTTCCTGGCCGGCAGCCTGGTGGAGCCGACCGCGGTGGCCTACAACGCGGTGATCGAGCGCGGGGGCGGCATCCGGCCGGGTGACCGCGTGGTGATCCTGGGCGGCGGCCCGATCGGCCTGGCGGCCTGCGCCATCCTCAAGCGCGCGGGCGCGTCGCAGGTCATCATCTCCGAGCCGCAGGAAGAGCGCACGCGCATTACGCTGCAGATCGGCGCGGACTACGCCATCAACCCGCTCAAGGAGGACTTCGCCGACCGTGTGCTGGAGATCACCGAGGGGATGGGCGCCGACCTCTTCATGGAGGCCACCGGCCTGCCGACAGTCGTCTACCCCGGCATCGAGCGCGTGATTTGGGAGGGGCGGACGCTCAACAGCCGCGTGATCGTCACCGCCCGCGCCGAGGCCAGGATGCCGGTGACGGGTGAGGTCTTGCAGGTGCGCCGCGCCAGCATCATCGGCGCGCAGGGGCACTCCGGCCATGGCAACTTCCCGCGCGTGATCGAGTGCATGGCGTCGGGCATGGATATGACCCGTGCCAGCACCAAGAAAATCACGCTGGAGGAGGTGCCGGAGAACATCATCCGGCTGCAGACGGATCGCAGCGAGTGCAAGATCACGTATGTGGCGGGGTGAGCGGGGGTTTGGAGCGCGGAGTGTTTGGATCACGAAGGCACGAAGTAGCGCGAAGACACGAAGCGCGAAGGGCGCGCACCGCGGCGCGTTTCTTCGTGTCCTTCGTGCTTCGCGAACTTCGTGCACCTTCACGTCTTCGTGATCCAAACACTCCGCGGCAACGTCTGCTGGCCGCGACGAACGCGGCCTATGCCGCCTTGCGCGCGGATTCTGCTGCGTGGCAAGAGGTCAGAGAGGAGCGCGCCGCCTGGGATGTCACGTTGGCTGACGGCCTGGAGGGGGTCTGAAGGTTATTTCTCAGGGATACGTGCCGGTCTCGATGAGCGCCTGGCGCACGCGTAGGCGTTGAGGATCATTCAGCCGGAGCAGGCGCACAGTGACGCGGCCGACGGCAGTAAGCGGCTCGATTCGAAGGCCGATCAGGACAAAATGGTCGTCCCAGGATTGAGTACGGGGGTTGAACAGAGGTGTTAGCCATCCCGTATCGGGGTCAAGCGAGGCGATATTGGCACCCTTGTACCGGTTGCAGTGGATACAGGCCAGAGCCAGGTTATCGGGTGTGGTCTCGCCGCCGTGTTGTTCGGCGATGATGTGGTCGGGTTGGTGGGGCAGCAGGACGTCGGTTTCGCGGATGAGGCAGTATTCGCAGCGCGCGGCCGCTTGTGCTCGTACGAGGTGACGTAGCGCCAATGGGATGTAGACGCTGGTCATCCTGCCTGGGCTACCTTTTGCCGCGCGCGGGCCTTGACGAGCGTGATGAGGTAATCGAGATTTTCGTATTCGTCGAGTTCGGCCTGCTCCTCCGGCGTCAGTATACCCTCTTGATTCCGGTTCAGCAATTCGACCACGCGCTTCTGGGCTTCACCCGACGGATGAAAGGCGGCGATGGCACGCGGTGATGGGCCAGCGGCAAAGAACTCGACCACTTCGTTGTAAAGCGCGTAGCGGGACGGTGCGAGATCGCGCAGACCCAACTCGATGATCTCGGCCAGCCGATTCCGCATCGGCCGTAAGCGATGCGCCAGTTCGTCCGACACCTGAATGGTCATCTCAACCATGGGCCTATTTGCACCTCCGCAGTAATCTTAGCACAAGATCGCGGCGGCACAAAACGGCTCTTTGCTTTGTGATAACGGTGGTGTCCATGCGCATTACCTTCCTCGGCGCCGGCACCGGCCTGCCCCCCCCAGCGGGCGCCTTCGGGGCTGCTGATCCAGGCGGGCGGGACCGATCTGCTCTTCGACAGCGGCGCCGGCACAATGGGCCGCCTGCTGGCTGCGGGGGTCGAACCGACCGCGCTCGACTACCTCTACTACTCGCACATGCACAGCGATCACACCGGCGAGCTGATCCCGCTGCTGCAGGCGATGGCGCTGGCGCAGCGCACGGCCGACCTGCACCTGACTGCGCCCACAGGTTTCGATGCGTTCCTGGATGGCCTGCTGGCGCTCCAGCCGTGGGCGAAGCCGCAGGGGTATCGCCTGGTGCGCCATCCGGCCGAGTCCGCGCCGTGTGGCGGGCCAGGCTGGCCGGTGACCGCCGCACGCACCGGCCACATGCCCACCTCGGTGGCCTACCGTGTGGCCGCGGAGGGGAAGTCGGTCGTCTACTCCGGCGATGCCACGGTGACGCCGGAACTGGCGGCGCTGGGGCGTGATGCCGACCTGTTGATCCTGGAGTGTTCCTTCCCAGACGACTTCCCCGACGAGGAGAGGAAGCGGGGGCACCTGACGCCGTCGGCTGCCGGAGGGATCGCTCGCAAAGCGGCGGCGCGCCATCTCGTCCTGACGCACTTCTACCCGGTCTGCCGCATGGACGAGATCGAGGCGCAGACACGGCGGGCGTTTGACGGCCCGCTCACTTTGGCGTATGATGGGTTGGTGATAGCGGTTTAACCCGCTCCGTCCACTGGGCGGAGACCATATCTGTTTCAAGGAGGAAACCGATCCGATGTCCAAGAAAATCCTGTTTCTCGTTGGCGACTTCGTGGAGGACTACGAGGTCATGGTGCCGTTCCAGGCGCTCCTGGCGGTAGGCTATCAGGTGCACGCGGTCTGCCCCGACAAGAAGGCGGGCGAGAAGGTGCGGACGGCCGTGCACGACTTCGAGGGGGATCAGACCTACAGCGAGAAGCCCGGCCACAACTTCCAGCTTAACGCCACCTTCGCGGATGTGATGCCGGAGGACTACGACGCGCTGGTGATCCCCGGCGGCCGCGCGCCGGAGTACATCCGGCTGAACGAGCGGGTGCTGGAGATCGTGCGCCACTTCTTCGCCGCGCACAAGCCCGTAGCAGCCATCTGCCATGGCGCGCAAGTGCTGGCTGCGGCGGGCGTGCTCACTGGCCGCGCGTGCAGCGCGTATCCGGCGGTGGGGCCAGATGTGACCCGCGCCGGCGGCGAGTACGTCGGCATCCCGGTGGATCAGGCCCACGTGGACGGCAACCTGGTCAGCGCCCCCGCCTGGCCCGCCCATCCCGAATGGCTGGCGAAGTTCATGAAAGTGCTGGGCGCGAAGATCGAGCTGTAACCAGCATGAAACTCAGCATCGTTCTCTCCACTCACGCGGCCCAATTCCAGGCTGCGACCTTCAAGGGCGACTTCGCGGCGAATGTGGCGCGGATCGCCGGCCTCGGCTACGATGGCGTCGAGCTGGCGATCCGCGACCCGCGGCTGGTGAACGCCGACGAGTTGGTGGGCGTGCTCGCGGCGCACAAGCTTGTCGTGCCCGCCATCGGCACGGGCCAGGCGTGGGGTGAAGAGGGGCTGTCCTTCACCGCGGCGGATGGGGCGATCCGTCGGGCGGCCATCGAGCGGATCAAGAGCCACATCCCGCTGGCCGCGCGGCTGAACGCGGTGGTGATCCTGGGGTTGATCCGGGGCATCACGCCGGCGGGGCAAAGCCATGCGCAGTCCATGGCCTATCTGGTCGAGGCGCTGCAAGAGTGCGCGGCTGCGGCTGCGCCAGCCGGCGTGCGCTACGCGCTGGAGCCGCTCAACCGCTATGAGACCGACCTGATCCACACCGTCGCGGACGGCCTGGCGTTGATCGAGCGGGTCGGCGCGGCGAATTTCGGGCTGCTGCTCGACACCTTCCACATGAACATCGAAGAGCCGGCCATCGAGGCGAGCATCCGCGCCGCGGGCGAGCGCATCTTCCACTTCCACGTGGCCGACTCCAACCGCTGGCATCCGGGCGCCGGCCACCTGGACTTCGGCGGCATCCTCGATGCGTTGTTTGCGACCGGCTATCGCGGCTTCGTCTCCGGAGAGTTCCTGCCGATCCCCGACGCCGCGACGGCCGCACAGCGCGGAATTGCACACTTGCGGGGATTGGGTAGCGCTCCGGCGGATGGCATCCCGGCCGGCTGACCCCCGTTAGCGCCTGTCAAAGAACAACTTCCCGCTCTGGCCGGTCTCCGACCGAGCCAGTTCGGTAAACTTGTTTCTTGACGCGTCCCTAGTTCTATCCATCAGACCCGCGCAGTTCCACCCCGCGTTCGTCCAGCATCTTCCGCACCCCCTCCAGGTCTTCAGGCCGGACGGACGCCAGCCCCAGTTTGGCCGCAGGCTTAAAGGGCGTCAGCACGGCCGCCAGGTCTGGATCAGCCAGCAATTCGTCGAGCGCGTCCTGGTCGCGAAACTGGATCAGGGTCAGGGTGTGCACGCTGGCGTTGCCGTAGTGCTTGCACCACGCCTTGATGTTGGTTTGCAGATCGGCCGGCGTGGGCGCGGCGGCGAGCGCCTCCAGTTCGCTGAGGATGGCGGCGGCCTCAAGGCCGGCGCGACTGGCCCGCCGCACGCTGGCCGCGGTAACTCGCCAGCGGCCGTCGCTCTGGTCGGCGAATGGCTGCAGAAAGCCGCAGACGTAAAGGCTGGGGGCAGCCTGGGCGAACTGGATTTCGCCGGCCGCATTGACGCTGATGCTGCCGCGATGGGCATCTTCGGCCGCGCGGGCGCGCACCGGCAACTCGCCGCTGACCAACAAGGTCCGCTCTACCTGCTCTGCCATTTCCGGCCGGATGAGCAGCGTGTTGGGCGCGACGCGCTTGAGGATCGCAGGCCGCAACGTGTCGTCGGCCATCATGGCATCGGCCAGGGCTGAGTCAGCGGTCTGCACCACACCGACCCGCGGCCGGATGACGATGCGCTCGAACGCCGTCTGCCATTCGTCCAGGCTGCGTTCGACATTCTGTGGCAGCGCCGCGGCCGTGACCTCGCTCAGCCACGCCTTGATCTCGGCCGCCGATGCGCCGGCCAACTGGGCGCGATAGATCGAGTCGCGCGTGATCTCGTATTCCATCGCGCGCTCCGCGCGCAGGCGTGTGGCGAAGCTGTCCAGCCGCGCCAGCACGCTGTCGGGGATGGGGTCGAAGGCGAAGACGTGGAAGTTAGGCTGCAGGACCACGCGTCCCGATTCGGCCGGGATGGCCGGCTGGGGACCATCCAGCAACAGCCAGCGGCCCATATCGTTCAGCCGGAAGGCTATGGCGCCCGCGGGCGCCGCGCCGCCGGCCGGCGTGACCTCGGCCGCATAGCCCAGGTCAACCAACCCCAGCCAGTAGAGCCCCTCGATCACGGCCGCGCGGACGAAGCCGCCCTCGATGGCGTTCCAGGCGGCTTCGTTGTCTTGGGTGTGCGCTTCCCAGCTCCAGCCCAGCTTGTTGGCGTGATACGGCGAGTAGGTGGCAGTGCGGTAATAGGCGTAATGGCGGTTCTGGGTCTCGGCCGTCTCGCGATCCACGAGGAATTCGTAGTCGCGATCTTGCAGCGCTGCGAACAGGTCGTCGAATGCGATCCATTCTGACGCGCGGCGCGCTGTGGCGATGAGCGCCTCCAGCGCCTTCAGCCGCGCCTGGCGGACTGCCGGCGGCGCAAGGTCGGCCACGCTGCCGGATGCGCGCGTTTGGCCCTGGACGTAAGTCGTCCAGAGCTCATTCCACCAGGCGCCGTCGCGCCAGCACTCGAAGCAGGCGCGCACGCGGCCGGTTGGCTCGGCGTTCAGGAATGAGGGATTGGCCTCCCCGCTGAGTGTGTACGCTCCCCCTATCAACTCGCTCTTCAACATGCCCAGGGCGGTCAGCAGACGCCGTAGGAAGAGCAGCCTCCGAAAGTCGCTCTCTTTGATGCCGGTCGTCAGCGTCTCCGTCACGAGCAGCGTGGGTGTGATGCGCTTGAGATCGCTGACGCGCAGCAGGTTGGTGTTGGCGGTCAGTTGCAGCGGCGTCTCGCGCACTGCGCTCCAATACAGATAGAGATCGCGCTGGCACGTGCGCGCCGAGCCGGGCAGCGCGAAACCGACCTGCACGGCCGGCCGCGCCTGGGGTGGCGGCGGCGGGAGGTGTATGGCGACCTCGCTCGGGATGTAGACATAAAACCCACCCTCGAAGCCGAGCTTGCTGTTCATGGCGCCGCCGGGCGTATGGCTCCAGATCAAGCCATACTTCAAGAGGGCCGCCAGGATTTCCTCGAAGGTGACAGGGTCAGTGGCGTTTTCGGGGGTCGGCTGCGCATAGCGCAAAGCGCGCTGGCGCGTCTGGGCCTCCAGCAGTTTGGCGCGTTCCAGCACCGCTCGGTAGCGGCTGGCGCGAACCTCGCCGCTGCCGAGAGCTTGCAGCGCCTGCAGCGCCTTCAGGCCGCGCGGGGTAAGCTTGCTGAGCGCCTGCTGGATGCGCGCCGGGTCGGCCATCAGTCTGGTCCACAGGTCCACCTTGCTTTGTTTGGACTTCGGGACGTCGCGGACGCCGGCCGCGTAGAGCACCGCGCTCAGTTCGTTGGCGCGAAAGCCGTCTATAGCCTCGCGCAGAGGCGGCGCCGTCATCTGGTTCCGCCTTCTGGCGTCTCGATCATCTGCGGCGTGTAGCCCTTGCGCCGCAATTCCTCGAGCAGACTGGGAATGATCTGCGGCTGCAGGACCAACAGGCAGCGCGGCGAGACTGGATAAACATTGGTGCGCGCAAGGCTGGTGGACGCCTGTAGTTCTGCGAGCACGAAGTCGTCGCCGAACTCGATCACGGCCAAGTCGTCGTAGATCTGGTGGCGGCCGGCGTTGGCCTGCCACTGGCGCAACGTGTTCTGCATGGATGACGGGAGGGGAAAGGCCGCGGCGGAAAAATCTCCGATGACCTGGGCTGCGCTCCGTCCCTCCTGCAGCGATTTGCGGAACGCGTTGGGATCGAGGCGGTAGGATGTAGCGGTCCGATCGCGCGCGGTTTCGATCGCAACGCGACGGAGCAGAGAACGCAGCTCGCTGGCCTGCCACAGGTTGCGCAGCTGTAGCGTATCGCCCGGCCCGAACAACAGCGCGTCGGCCGGCAGCGGTTCCGCTGGGGGTTCGACGATGGCGCTCGGTCGCAAGAAGGCGACGAGCCGGCCGCGGTCCAGGGCCGTCTGTACCATGCCCAGCCAACTGGCAGGCCCGATCAGCAGGCTTTCCACGAGCACACCGTAGGTCGCCTGCCACACCTCGAAGCCGGCCTGGTTGGGGTCGAGGGGCGATTGGCCGCGATGCCAACCCCACGCGTAGCCGGTGCTGGTCCAGTGGAGCAGGTCTCGATGTGTGCGGTATACGATCTGGTTGAAACGCTCGAAGCTGTACCAGATGTCAGCCTGCAGCGCAGCGAGCAGGTCCAGAATGAAACTGCGCATGATGGACAGCTCGCGCTCGATCAGCGGCTCGACCGGCACCCAGAACGCGGCGTGCTTGAGGGTGTGGTCTCTCACCCGGCTCAGCGCCAGGTCGAGCTCATTCCAGATGGGCAACGCCGGCTGTTGCGAAGGGCCAGCAGGAGTGGATTGCGTCTGCCACCAGGCGATCAGGCGATCTTTGCGGCTGGCCGGCGAGAGGTCTTGCCAGGCGGTGAACGCTGTCGGCGTCACTTCCAGGAACCTGCCGCGCTCGCTCACCCGGCACAGCCCGCCGGTCAGCAGCAGCCACGTCAAGAACCGCGCGCGATCATAGTCTTCGTCCGTCACATAGCCCCACTGCGCGGCCGATTCGGGCATCAGCGACCCTCGACGGGCCGCGATCTCTTGCGCGCTTCGCTGACCATACGTGGGGTATGGATTGGGCTTGGGCTGCGCAGCGATCGGCAAGGGCGGCCGGTCATCCTCGATGGCGGCCAACAGGTGATCCACATGGCGGCTCAACACTTCGACGCCGACCACGGGAACAGGCGCGCGAGGGTCGGCGGCGGCCAGGGCGGGCGCAGACATCTCGGGCAGCCACTCGGTGAAGATCTCTGGCACGACCGTATGCAAGCCTCTGTCGGTGAGGAGCAGGCAGCGCTCTGCCAGGCTGGCTATGATCTGCGCGACTGCGCTTTCATCCACCTTGTGCCCACCTGACAAACGCAAGGCCGCGTGCAAGGGGCGGGCGCGGTCGCCTGGCATGGCCCTCAAGGCCCGGAGCCAGATCAGGCTATCTTGCTCGGCTGCTGGGAGGGTCTTGAAGGCTGCTTGCATCCGGCCAGGGTCTGCCAGATAGCCCAGCATCTGTTCGATCAGTTCTGACTTGGCGGTTCCCCGCAAGGGCCAGCCCCACAGCCGGGCCGCCGCGCGCAAATCCTGAAGACGCACAGGCTGCAGCAGGTCGCCCAGCATCTTGATCTGGTCGCCTCGCTGTTCAGGTGTGAAGGTTACGGGCATGGGCGCTCCGCCGGAAGGTGATAGGGTGACAGGGGCGCTACCAGGTCGCGCGGTCATGGTCAGGGTTGTAGTCCGCGAGATCGTCTTCGTACAGGATCTCATACTTGTAGCCCTGTTCGGTCAGAAACATCTGCCGTTTGGCGCCGAAGATCTGATCCTTCGTATCGCGCATGACAATGGCATAGAAATGTGCGGGCCGGCTGTCGCTCTTGGGCCGCAGAATCCGCCCCAGCCGTTGAGCCTCCTCCTGCCGCGAGCCGAAGGTGCCGCTGATCTCGACGGCCACGCTGACGTCAGGCAAATCCACCGCGAAATTCGCCACCTTAGAAACCACCAGACGTTTGAGCGCGCCCTCGCGCATCTGCTGGTAGAGCTGGCGGCGTTCCTTCACCGGCGTCTTGCCCGTGAGAAGCGGCGCATCCAGCCGCGCGGCGACCTGGTCGAGTTGATCCAGATAGGTGCCGATGACCAGGACCTGGTCGGCGGGGTGCCTGGCGATGAGCTTTTCGACCACGGCGAGCTTGGCCGGATCGGTAGCGGCGACGTGGTATTGCTCGCGGTCGTCGGCCAGGGCGTAGGTCATGCGGCGTTCGGGCGTCATGCTCAGCCGCACCTCGTGGCAGTGGGCGGTCGCGATCCAGCCTTGCCGCTCCAGGTCTTTCCAGGGCACGTCGAACTTCTTGGGGCCGATGAGCGCGAAGACATCGTCCTCGCGGCCGTCCTCGCGCACCAGCGTGGCGGTGAGGCCCAGCCGGCGCCGCGCCTGCAGCTCCGCGGTCATGCGGAACACGGGCGCGGGCAGCAGGTGCACCTCGTCATAGACGATCAGGCCCCAATCCCGTTCGCTGAACAGCTTGAAGTGCGGGAAGTGCTCTTCTGAAAGCGGCGTGATCCGCTCCAGGTCGTCGAAATCGGTCTCGGCGCCGTTCTCGTCGCGTTTGCCGCGCTTGTGATAGGTGAGGATCTGATAGGTCGTGATCGTGACGGGCCGGATTTCTTTGACATCGCCCGTGTATTCGCCGATCTCATCGGTCGAGATGCTGGTCTTGTCCAGCAGCTCGTCAATCCACTGTCGCACCGCGACTGTGTTGGTGGTCAGCACCAGGGTGTTGGTCTGGAGCTTTGCCATCGCGCCCATGCCGACCATCGTTTTGCCAGCGCCGCAGGGGAGCACGATCACGCCGGAGCCCCCGCGCGCTGCGCCGCCGGCGTGAAAGGTCTCGATCGCCTCGCGCTGATAGTGGCGCAGATTGAACGGCAGCGCCGTGCGCCGCATGGCCGGCAGCAGGTGAAAGGCCAGACCGGCGCCCTCCACATACCCCGCCAGATCTTCGGCCGGATAGCCCACATCCACCAGCGCCTTCTTGACGTGTCCGCGCATGGCCGGGTTGACGCGCACGGTGCGCTCGTCAATCTGCTCGACGATGAATTGCTTGACCTTGCGCTGGCGGCTGATCTCCAGCATCAGGATCGCGTCTTCCGATGTGAGCACCAGGCCGCCAGTGGGATCGCGGCGCAGCTTCAGCCGGCCGAAGCGACTAACGTAATCGCGCACATCGGCCTGGATGTTGCCGGGCACATCGTACTTAGAATAGCGCGTCAGCGCGTTCAGGATCGCTTCCGCCGAGAGGCCGCTGGCGGCCGCGTTCCACAGCGAGAGGGGCGACAGGCGGTAGGTATGGATGTGCTCGGGGCTTTTTTCCAGCTCGGCAAAGCGGGCCAGGGCGTCGCGGGCCTCGGGATAGAAGGGATTGTCCACTTCCAGGAGCACCGACTTGTCGCTCTGGACCACCATCGGATTGTTCAGATTCGCGGGCATGAGTTACTGCACACTCTTTCGGCGTGAACGGGATGAACTCCAACGCCGGAGTATACAATAATGCGGGGCGTGACGCAACTTAAGGACAGACCCGAAACACCATTCAGCGCGTCCGACGCATTTGACCGCAGAGTTCCCTCAAGTATAATCAGGGGAGCACCGGGTCATTCGCGGCCGGCGGCCGAAGGGGATGTCACTTGGAACAACTGATCACCACTGAGACCCTGGTCATCGAGCTGCTGCTCGTCGTCACGCTGGTAGCGATCGCGGTGCGCCGGCTGCGCATCCCCTACACGGTCGCGCTGGTGGTGGTCGGGTTGGCGCTCACCATCGAACAGCCGCTGGATGTGACCCTGGCGCCCGAGTTGATCCTGGCGTTGTTCCTGCCGCCGCTGGCCTTCGAGGCGGCCTTTCACCTCAACCTGAATGATCTGCAGCGCAACCTGCCGGGGTTGCTCTTGCTGGCCGTCCCGGGAGTGATCCTGACCACTTTCATCGTGGGCGGGTTGGTCTCGCTCTTGATGCCGGCGCTCCTGCCGGTGGCGCTCGTCTTTGGCGCGCTGATCTCGGCTACCGATCCGGTGGCGGTCGTGGCGCTCTTTCGGGCGTTGGGCGCGCCGAAGCGGCTGGGTTTGTGTTGGGCTGGGTTACCGCGCGGCTGATCGCGCGCATTGACGACTACCTGATCGAGACGACCCTGACCACGCTCCTGGCCTATGGCGCATATCTCGTGGCCGAGCGACTGTACTTCAGCGGCGTGTTGGCGGTGGTGGCGGCGGGGCTCGTCAACGGCAACCTGGGTCCGCGCGGGATGAGTCCTACCACGCGCATCGTGCTCTTCAACTTCTGGGAGTACGTGGCGTTCCTGGCGAACTCCTTGGGGCCCGATCGCGAGCTCATCCGGGTGATGGCGTTCGGCGTTGTGCTCTTCACCTTGCTCGTGCAGAGCACGACCACCAGCCCGCTCATTCGGCGTCTGGGCATCGTCACCCGCACCCAGGCCGAAAGGGAGTATGAGGCGCGCCATGCGCGGCTGCTCGCTTACCTGGCGGCCGGGAAGCCGTGGGCGCTGCCGGGCATCGAGGAGCTGGCACGCCTCGCTCGCGATGCGGTCATCGTGTCTACGACCGACCCGTTTCATCACGGCATCGGCTACGGCACGCCGGCGGAGGCCGCCTGCTACCCGCAGGCCGGCGGGCTAGAGCTGGCGCGGCGCTCCATCGAAGAGGGGATCGCGATCTTGGCGCGCGGCGACTATTGGAGCTACAATCAGCATTGCATCCAGGCCAAGAGCGACGCGCGCGATGCCGGCCAGGTCTTTCGCTGGCTGCGCGGGCCATTGCAAGGTCGGATCCTGGATTTGACTTATAGCGACGCGGCGGCCCTCTACCATGCGCCTTCGCCTACCTGGGTAGCTGGCGCGCTGATCGAGTGGCTGCCGGCCTGATTCGTTGGGAGGAGCTTATCGTGACATTCAAGATCGCCGATCGTGTGAAGAACCTGGCCGGATCCCCAACCGTCTCGGTGATGGATCGCGCTCGCCGGCTGGCGGCGGCCGGCCGAAGCATCGTGGATCTGAGCGGCGGAGATCCCGATTTCCCCACCGCGCCGCACGTGACCGAAGCGGCTGTTGCAGCGTTGCACGAGGGGTTTACCCACTACACCCCCAGCCGCGGCATCCCAGAGCTGCTGCAGGCGATCAGCCGCAAGCTAGCCGTCGAAAATGGCATCCGTTACGATCCAGGCAAGGAGATCATCGTCATGCCGGGCGGCAAGCAGGCGCTCTTCGTCGCGGCGCAGGCGCTTCTGAATCCCGGCGACGAGGTGATCCTGTTCGAGCCGTGTTGGGTGTCCTATGCGCCGTGCGCCGAGCTGGCCGGGGCCAGAGCGGTCTACGTGCCGATGCACGTGGACACGACAGCCGAGGATCTGCGCGCTGACCTGGCCCGTGCGCTTACCCCGCGCACGCGGCTGATCATCGTCAACACGCCGAACAACCCCACCGGCCAGGTCTGGACGGCCGGGCAGCTTCAAGCGGTGGCTGATGCGGCCCTGGCGCACGACATCTGGGTGCTGGCGGATGAGATCTACGAGAGACTGATCTACGATGGCCGCCAACACATCTCCATTGCGGGTCTGCCCGGCATGTGGGAACGCACCCTGACGCTGAATGGCCTGAGTAAGAGCCACGCCATGACGGGTTGGCGGCTGGGCTATATCGCCGGCCCGGCGCAGTTGATCGGCGAACTGTTGAAGGTGCATCAGCACTCCACGACCTGCGCCTCTTCGTTCGTGCAGCGGGCGGCCGTGGCCGCGCTCAAAGGACCGCAGGATTACACCGAGATGATGGTCCGCCGCTACCAGGCCCGCCGCGATGCGCTTGTCGCCGCACTCAACACCATCCCCGGGGTCCGGTGCGATGCGCCGCAAGGCGCCTTCTACGCCTTTCCGCACATTGCGGCCGCGGGGCTGTCTTCGATGCAATTCACCGAGCGCCTTCTGGAGGCCGAAGGGGTTGCGGTGACCCCGGGCGGCGCTTTTGGCGCGGCCGGCGAAGGCCACGTGCGGCTATCATATGCCAATTCGGACGAGATGTTGCGCGAAGGCACTGCGCGAATTCAGCGGTTTGTCGTGGAGCTGCGGGCCGCGCCTGCATCCATGTGAACTCTTGGGAGGGGATAATGATGCATCTCTTGCTGGCGATTGTGCAGGCTGAAGATGCGGACGTGTTGGTGAATCGGCTTGTGGCGCGCGATTTTCGCGTCACCCGCATCAACTCTGTCGGCAGCTTTCTTGCTCGCGGCAATGCGACGATCCTGATGGGCGTCAACGACGAGCAGATCGAGCCGGCGCTGGCCATCATCCGCGCCACGTGTCATACGCGCAAGGCGTTCGTCAACGCGCTGCCCCAGGTGGAAACCGCGAGCATCTCGTTGGCCGTGCCGATGCCGCTGGAGGTGCTGGTCGGCGGCGCGGTGGTGTTCGGCTTTCCTGTCACGCGCTTTGTGCGCTTGCGCGGCGGCTCGGCCCCGCCAGCCCTGGATCAGCGCTTTGAGCCTGCCGCAGGAGAGCAAGCCGAAGACGCCCTGAACATGGTGGCGGCGATCCTGCAAAACGAAGACGCCGACGCCGCGGCCGGCGGCCTCCTGAACGCCGGCTATCGGCTCACGCGTCTCAATACGGCGGGCGGTTTTCTGCGCCGCGGCAATGTCACGTTGCTCGTCGGCGTGGAGCGCGGCAAGGTGGACGACGTATTGGGGGTCATCCAGGCCAATTGCCGGTTGCGGGAAGAGGCGCGGCCTGCGCAGGCGGGTATGCCGATGTACAGCGCGACCGTGTTTGTGTTGCGAGCAGAGCGGCTGGTTCATCTGTAGCCGCCTATCCTAAAGGGTAGCCTGGCCCCTGGTGGACGTTCTGGCGGCCGCGAGGCGTGCTGCTACGCGTCATTCGGATAGGCTCTCAGGCGGTTTGGCCGGCGGCTGATGTCGCGGGCATGGGGGACGGAATGGTTTGGCTGATCTTCGTCGGCAGCTCGGCAGCGATCGTGTTCGCGGCGATGAAACTGGCCCAATACGGGGATGCGATCGCCGTGCGTACCAGGCTGGGCGGGATGTTCATCGGCACATTGCTCCTGGCTGGCGCGACATCGCTGCCCGAGGTCTTGACTACGATTAGCTCGCTGAGCCAGGGAGTTCCGAATATGGCCGCCGGCAACCTGCTGGGCAGCAACATGTTCAACATGCTGGTGCTGGCCTTGCTCGATCTGGTGAACCGTCAGGCGCGCATTCTGCGGCGGGTAGCCATGCGCCACGCGCTTACCGCCGGCCTGGCCGTGCTGCTCATTGGACAGGCAGCCTTCTTCGTATTGGCAGACGTGGACATGCAAATCGGGTGGGTGGGCGGCGACAGCCTGCTCATCATGGCTACCTATCTCCTGGGCGTTCGGCTGATTCGGTCCAGCAACCCGATGACCGGCAGCGAGGTGGTTCTCGAAGCGGCGCTGGCAGGCGTCCCCACGCTGCGGCGGGCGCTGATCGGCTTCGCGGCGGCGGCTGGCGCGCTGGTCTTGGTGACTCCCTGGCTGGTGCGCAGCAGCAAGGAGATCGCCGACATCACCGGCCTCAGCGCAGGCTTCGTCGGAACCACGCTTGTCGCCATGGTCACTTCCTTGCCCGAACTGGTCACGACCATTGCGGCTGTGCGCATCGGCGCCTATGACCTGGCGGTCGGCAATCTCTTCGGCAGCAACGTCTTCAACATCTTTGCCCTGGGCCTGACCGACGTCTTCTATCTGCCAGGACGTTTTCTGGGTCTGATTGATCCGACCTTTGCCCTGGTCGCGCTCCTGGGCTTGTTGCTGACGAGCCTGGGGTTGATCGGCAACCTGGCGCGCGTCGAGCGACGGCTGGGTTTCATCGAGATTGACGCCCTGATGATCATCATCGGCTACTTTGCCGGGATGGGGTTTCTGTACGTGCGTGGGATCGGCGTGTAGAGTTGGCTTTCTGTGCTAAACTGGCCGTATCTTCTCAATAATCCGGGGTAGGGGCACGGCCTTGCGCCTGCCCACCGGGGCGACCGCGAGGGTGCGCCCCTACAAATTGAGAAGATACAACTGGCCGCCAGCTCTCTCGGATGGGCGTAGCGCAACCCGGCCGAGAGGCTGCTGATTGCAGGAGGACGCATGGCCGATTCAGATTATGAGGCGGATCGTTCCCGCGTTTCGGAAAACGGCTCGACGCTCCGGCGGCGCATCGGCGAGCTGGAGCAGCAGGTGTCCGAGCTGCAGGCAGAGTTGGCCCGGACGCGCAGTGCCTTCCCCCGGCGCATTAACTGGCGGGCGGCCATCGCAGCCATGCTGCCGCTGGCCGGCGCTGCGGCGACCGCCGCGATACCCCCTGGCCTGGTGTTTCTGGATCGCTGGCTGAAGCAGGGCGCATCGCTCCAGCCCTTTCACCGCTTCTGGTGTAGCGGAGGACCGTTCTGCCCGCTGGCTCTGCCCCCCTACTTCTTCCTGGCGATCGCCAGTCTGATGATCCTGCCTTTGTGGGTCGTTCTGCGCAAGGCGTCGCCGCTCCTGGCGCCGGTCGTGGCTGTGCGGGAACGCGTGGCTGATACGTCCGGAGCTGTTGCGCCAGGGCAGGCGCGGCTCAGCCTGATTCTGCGGCTCGGTTCGCTGGCGGCCTTTGTCCTCATCGCGATCCGCGCGCTGGCGACGCGCGCCGCGCCGGGCTGGAGCCTGGCGCTGATGTGCCTGGTCTACGCGGCGGGCTGGTTCCTGGCTGAGATCCCTGGCGAGCGGATCGCCGGCGCCTGGCGACGACACGGTCGCTGGCTGACAGGTTACTCTTTGCTCATCTTGAGTTTGGTGGGCGGACTGGCCAGCCTTTACGCCGCGCCCCGTTTCCAGTGGGCCTTTGCGTTGCTGGTTTTGCTAGCGGCGGTCAACCTGCGCCAGGTCTACCGCCAGGTTCCCGTCATCCTGTGGGTCGTGGCGCTGGCGATGGTCTTGTATGCGCTGAACAGCAACGCGTGGTGGCTGTCATCCATCGGCGACGAGTATGCGTTCTTCTACGCCGCACGTACCATCGCCGAGACGCAGGGCCTGGATCAGATCGGCTCGCAGTTGTTCAACGGCCAGGCGGTCTACGGCGCGCACCCCTATCTGTCGTCGCTGCTCCAGGCGGTCTTCGTGAAGCTGCTCGGCAGCAACAGCTTTGGCTGGCGCTTCAGCAACGCGGCTTTGAGCGCGCTGGCCGTGGGCCTGCTGTATGGCTTCTACCGGCTGTTCGTCTCGGAGCGCACCGCCCTGGTCGCCGCGCTGCTGTTGGCCTTCTCGCACTACATCATGTCGTTCGGCAAGATCGGCTACAACAACCTCCAGGCGCTTCTGGCGATGGCCCTGGCCCTGTGGGCTGCGGTCTGGGCGATTCGCAGCAGCCGGCCGCTGGCGTTCGTCGTGTTGGGTGGGACCCTGGGCTTCTGTTTCTATGTCTATCCTGCGGCGTTGTACGTGCTGCCGATCCCGCTGCTCCTGCTGCTCTTCTTCCAGCCGCCGACTTCACGGGCCGTGCTGGCGCGCTGGGGGCTGATGCTGTTCTCGCTGTTCATCTTGTTCTTCCCACTGCTCTTGCAGAAGGATTACTGGACCGCAAAGGTGGCCGGAACCTTCTTCTATAACCCCCGGCTCGTCCAGGCCGGCGAGGGCCTGGTGGCGCATCTGGCGCGCAACGTGGTCTATGCGTTCTTCTCTTTCCTCTATATCGCCGAGGAAGGGCACTTCGTGGTCGCCTCCTATGTGGATCCCCTCACCGGCGCGGTGGCCTGCCTGGGTCTGGCGTGCGTGGTGGTCTGGCTGCGGCCTTCGGCCGACGGCGGCCGCCGCGGCCGGCTGGCGGCCTTTCTGTTGCTCAGCCTGGCCGCGCTGATCTTTCTGGTGGGCGCGACCCACGACCGCGCGTTCCCGCCCAACACGCGCATGTTCCTGCTGCTGCCGTGGCTCATGCTCTTCGCAGCGATTGGGCTCGAATGGTGGTTGGAACAGGCCAGGGCGCTCGGCGGCCGCATCGAGATCGTGCGGAGCGTTTCCCTGCTGGCGGCGCTGGCGCTGAACCTCTACCAGGCCTATCCGCTGGCGAGGGATCGTTTGGCAGGGCTGCAGACGTTCGAGGCGTTGGTCAATCGGCTGATCCAGAATGCGCAGCGCGATGAGAATCAGAATCCGAAGACATATGCCATCATCACCGATCCATCGTGGAGCAGCATCGGCATCCAGCAGGTGCCGACCATCTATCCGGTGCGGGCGCGCGTTGTTGATGTGGTGGTGACCGCCAGCGTCTTGCCAGAGGCGGCCCGGCCGCTGATCGCCGATCGGAATACGCTGGTGATCATCAAGCCGTGGATGGCGCAGGCGCAGCAGCAGGCGTTCGAGCCCGCGCTGCGCGGCCTGGGCAAAGCGCCCTGCCCCATCAAGACGACGACCGGGGATGTGCGTTTCACGCTTTGGCACGCGGCCGATCTGGCATGGCTGTGCCGCTGAGGTTCGAGCGACGCCGGTCGCGGACCGGCTGGGAGCCAGGAGCGCGTGGTTCCTGTTATTTGATCCAGACCGGATTCCACTCTTCGTGCGCGTTGTTGCTGAGGTTGCGGGGGCGGCTGCCGTCGGCGTCCATGATCCAGATTTGGCGCCGGCCGGTCTCGCGGTTGGAATAGAAGACGATCTGGCGGCCATCCGGCGACCAGGAGGGGTGTTTGTCCCATTCCCATTGGTTGGACGTCAGCCGGCGCAAGTCGGAGCCATCGGCGTTGATGACGTAGATCTCATCGTTGCCCGGCTCGCCCGATACGAAGGCGATCCGGTCATCGGTGGGCGACCAGGCCGGGTCGTAGGCCGCGCCAGTCAGACGTGTGACCTCCACAGCCACGCGGTAGCGGGAATCGAAGAAGAAGATCTGCGGGACCGAGCGCGAGTCTTTCCGCACGAACGCCTGCCGCAGGCCATCCGGCGCCACAGCCTCGTGTTCGAGCGCCAGATCATAGGGCCAGAAGCGGGTCAGCAGCGCGATGTTCTTGCCATCGCTATCCATCACGAAGATGGCAGGCTCTCCCCAGCGGTCCGAGAAGAAGGCGATCTTGCCGGCCAGCGCCGCGGGCATCGTGCGCGGCGGCGGTGTGGGGGTGGGGGTGAGCCGTTCGAGCGTGATCAGCAGTGGTTCCTCGTTCTCTTCACCTTCTGACTCATCGAGCGTCTCCCAGTCCAGAGCGTCTGCTGGCGCGGGCGTGGCGGTCCAGGCGTTCGGCGGGAGCGAGGTTGGCGTGCCATAGACGAACGCCCAGGCCGTGGCGACTTCCACTGCAAAGGCAGCGGTGGCTGCGTTGGCAGGCGTGGGCGTGGGGCGAACGATCACGGGCGTGACCCAGTTGGCTGGCAGCGGCGTGGGCGAGCCCGCGAAATCAGGCCGGCCGGCCGCCGCGGTCGCTGTGCGCAGCAGCGCCGCGACCGTGACGACGTTCTTCGGCGTGGGCGTGCTGGTGATGATCACGAAGGTGGCCGTGGGGATAGGGGTTGCGCAAGCGGCGATGATGCGCAGGCGCGGCTCGGTGGGCGATCCCTCGACTGTGGCTTGTCCGCTGTCCCAGGTGAACACGTTGTCTTCGCCGTGGGCGGGGCCATCCAACCGGAAGGCAATCTGGCCGAGGGATGCGTGCTCTCTTAGCGCAGCCAGGCCGGCCGGCTCGAAGACGAGCACGTTCACGCGGCCGCGGCCGAGGTCGGTCGCCGCCAGAGGCGGCGCGACCGGCAGATCGGCCGGCGTTTCAGCCAGCGCATCGAAGGAGAGAGGCGGCCATGCCATGTCTGCGGCCAGCAGACTGGCCTGCCACGCGGCGTTGGGCTTCAACCGCTGCGCGTCGCGTCCAGTCAGCTCCAGGGCCGCGTCGGTGATGATGGCGTCAGGCGGGATAGACGAGAGATCGAACTGCAGCACGCCGATGTAGACGTGGCCCCTGTAGAAGCCGACGTGGATATTCGGCTGACCGAGGTGCACCCGGCCGTCCAGGTCCGACGCCCAGCCGGCGGCTTCTGGGGTTAGATCGAAGACCAGCCGGCCGGCTGCTGGCGCAAGACGGTCGCGTGCAACCGGGGTAGGGGAGGCTTTCAGGGGTAGGTTTTTAACCGGAGCCCCCTGTGGGCGTCGTAGTCGGCCAAGGTTCGGGATAGAAACGGCCGAAGGGCAGGGCGGCGCCGGTAAGCGCTGCGGCCAGAATCACGAGCAGGCCGC
>VGOD01000008.1 GCA_016876015.1 Chloroflexota bacterium | reverse complement strand
TCTGAGATGCTATACTTGCGGGGCGCGGTGCGTCGCAACCCAGCGCCAGGGAGGACGTTGAACACAACGCTCCGGTCGCCTCATCGGCATCAGACCGGAAGCTCTCGTGAGTATAAGATTCATAGAATGGAGGTGAACGATGACAGCTCAGACATTGACAGCAGATATCGTGATTCCAGCGCCGCTCTCTGAAGCCGCCAGGCAGTTAGCGGGAAAACTGGGGATGTCGGTTGGTGATTTCTATACCGCTGCCTTGTCTGCCTATGTAGCTGCCGTACAGGAACGCGATGTGACAGCGGCTCTCAACCAGGTCTATGAGACAGAGCCGTCTGCGATGGATCCCGCGCTGATAGATTTCCAGGCTGCCACATTGGGAGGCAAAGAATGGTGATCCAGCGCGGCGAGATCTGGTGGGCAAGCCTGCCGGAACCTGTCGGCTCCGAACCTGGCTATCGCCGTCCCATCTTGGTTGTCCAGTCCAACGACTTCAATCGGAGCCGCATCGCTACCGTCATTGCCGTGGTCATCACGTCCAACCTCAGATTGGCCCAAGCGCCGGGCAATGTCCTACTACCCCAGAAATCAACCGGCCTGGCCGTGGACTCGGTTGCCAATATCTCTCAGGTAATCACGGTTGACAAAGGTTTTGTGACTGAACGAATTGGGTCACTGCCCGCGAATCTTCTTGAGCAGGTCGAAGATGGCCTGCGTTTGGTCATGTCACTTCGATAAAGGCTCGTGCAACCTATCTACCGCGGAGGAATCCTCATGGGCAAAGCCATCGCACTCTCAGAAGCAATGGGTACTCTCCAACGCAACGCGCCGGCGATCGGCGTCTTCGTCGCGGGTGATCCGCGGATCGACGCGGCCAGTCGCGAACGCTGCCAGAATATCTGCAGAATGGTGGCAGACGTGCTGGCTGCGCGGGTCAAGCTGCCCGACGGCTCGGCCGCCAAGGTCGTGTGGGCGCCGACGCTAGTGGACGGCGAACCGCAGGCCGACGCGGTCGCCAAGCAGTTCCAGGACGCCGGCGTTAAGGCGCTGGTCTGCGCGCCCGATACCTGGGCGTTCCCGCAGCTCAGCGTGATCTCGCTGCTGTCGCAGTTCGGGGCCGACACGCCGATCAACTTCACCTGCGGCAACAGCGGGCCGAAGCCGGGCGTCGTCTTCGCGCACGCGGTCAACGGCGCGATCATGCAGTATGGCCGGCTGACGCACCTCAACGTCGGCACCTGGCCCGACACCGGCCTCACCCCCCAGATGACCGGGGGCACCGCCGACGCGCTCGTGGACTGGGCCGCGGCCGCCGTCACCACCCAGGCGCTCAAGGGCCGCCGCGTCGTCGTCTTCGGCCACGACTCGATGGGGATGGAGACCGCGCTGGCGCACATCATCCCCACGCGCAAGCAGTTCGGCATCGAGATCACCCGGCTCGACATGAAGCTGCTGGCCGACATGCTCGCCAAGAAGGCGTACAAAGCCGAGGAACTCAAGGCGCTGCGCGGCTTCGTGGACGGTCACCTGGGCAAACGGCTCGTCCTGCGTGATGAAGTGGATTCCGGCCGCTTCGACCAAAGCCTGGCGCTCTATCTCATCACGCGCGACCTGCTCAAGGATCTGGACGCCATCGGCGGCGGCTTCATGAGCCAGCTCGAATGGGGTTCCGACCTGCGCGGCATCCCGCTCCCCGTCGCCGATGCGATGGAGTCGTTCTTCAACTCCTCGTTCGATCACAACGGGCCGAAGATCCCGCTGCCGTTCGCCACCGAAGCGGACGTGCAGGCGCTCTTGACAATGATCTTCTTCTCGTCCCTCACCGGCGGCGCGCCGCCCCTCTTCATGGACTTCCGCAAGGTGTGGGAGCCGTGGGAACTGCAAGCGTTGGCAAAGAAACTGGGTGTCACCCTGCCGAAGGGCGAAGCCTGGGCCGAGAAGGGCCTCGTGGATGGCGACAACTCCGGCAGCGCGTCGTTCGACTGGGCCGCGCAGCCGGGCGCCAGCGTGGACGAGATCATGGCGCAGGTCAGCATGCCGCTGGCCGATCCTGATTATTTCCCTGGCATGGGTAACTCGGTCACGTTCGTCTCACCGGGCGGGCTGGAAGGGATCGCCGGCCGCTTGATGTACAGCAGCCTCTCCGGCATGTTCGCCATGAGCTGGGACGAGGCCGCCACCGCCGACGTGCCGGAGCCGATGGCGACCGCCCTTTGCCAGGCAACGACCGCAGCATGGCCGCACACCTTCGTCGTGCCCAAGTACGCCACGATGTACGAATACAAGCACTACCCACCGGCCAACCACCTCCACATGATCCAGGGCCTCAGCCCCGCGCGGCTGGAATACTGGATGGATCTGAACAATGTGCTCTCGGTCTGCGACTGGGCCGCGCGCCCGCGCTTCGTCGAGGGCGTTGATCGGCCCATCCCGCTGCTGTATCTGGCGAATGGCGGGGAGAACGCAGCGAAGTTGATGTTGGGTAGGAAGTAGACAAGTAGACAGGTAGACAAGTAGACAAGGAAACAAGGTATCCTCTCAATAATCCGGGGTAGGGGCACGGTCTTGCGCCTGCCCGCCGGGGCGACCGCGAAGGTGCGCCCCTACAAATTGAGAAGATACGAAACAAGGCGTATAACCGTGCTACTTGTTTCCTTGTCTACTTGTTTCCTTGTTTCCCCGGAGAGTACACCATGACCCACACCCGCAACTACCTCGCCTTCGACCTCGGCGCGTCCGGGGGGCGGGCGATCATCGGCCGGTTCGACGGCGAGCGGCTGGCGTTGGAGGAAGTCCACCGCTTCGCCAACGGTCCGATCCACATCCCCAGCAGTCGCGGGGACAGCCTGCACTGGGACACGCTGCGCCTGTTCGTCGAGATCCAGGAGGGGCTGAAAAAGGCCGTCGCCTGCTGCGGCCCTTCGGCAGGCTCAGGGATCGTCAGCCTGGGGATTGACACCTGGGGCGTGGACTATGGCCTGCTCGACCGCAACGACCGGCTCGTCGGCCTGCCCTATCACTATCGCGACAGTCGCAACGATACGATGATGGCCGAAGCGTTCCGCCGCGTGCCGCGCGAGGAGATCTTCGCCGCCACCGGCATCCAGTTCATGCAACTGAACACCCTCTTCCAACTCCTCGCCCAGCAGATCGAAGACCCCGAAGTGCTGGCCCGCACGCGCACGCTCCTGATGCTGCCTGACCTGCTGAACTTTTGGCTCACCGGGCAGAAGGTGAGCGAACGGACCATCGCCAGCACCAGCCAGGCGCTCGATCCGCGCCGGCCGATCTGGGCGACGGGGCTGCTGGCGCGGCTGGGCATCCCGACGCACTATCTACCGCGGATCGTTGAGGCCGGGACGATGTTGGGCGGCCTGCTGCCGGCCGTGATCGAAGAAACCGGCGCAAAGGGCGTGCAGGTTGTGACGCCCGGCAGCCATGACACGGCCAGCGCGGTCGCGGCCGTGCCCGCCGAAAGCGCCGACTACGCCTACCTCAGCTCTGGCACCTGGTCGCTGATGGGGGTGGAGATCCCCAAACCGATCATCAACGAGACGGCGCTGGCGTTCAACGTGACGAACGAAGGGGGCGTTTGCGACACGATTCGGCTGCTGAAAAACATCGCCGGGCTGTGGATCATCCAGGAGTGCCGGCGCACATGGGCGGCCGAGGGACAGGCGCTTTCGTGGGATGACATCGTGCGCCATGCAGCCGAAGCGCAGCCATTCGTCGCGCAGATTGACGTGGACGCGCACGACTTCCTGGCGCCGGGCGATATGCCGGCCCGCGTGCGCGAATTCTGCCGGCGCACCGACCAAACCGTGCCGGCGGGCGCCGGCGAGATTGCCCGCGTGGTCTATGAAAGCCTGGCGCTGAAATATCGCCGCGTGCTGGCAATGATGGAGACGCTGATGGGCCGCCGCGTGAGCGTGCTGCACATCGTCGGGGGCGGTGCGCAGAACCGGTTACTCAACCAGTTCACCGCCAGCGCCATCGGCCGGCCGGTCATCGCGGGGCCGTTCGAGGCGACCGCGGTCGGCAATCTGCTGATGCAACTGCTCGCCACCGGCGCCATCGGCTCGCTGGCCGAAGGCCGCACCCTCGTGCGCCGCTCGTGCGCCGCCGAGACCTATCAGCCGCAGGATGCGGCCGCGTGGGAGGAAGCGTACGCGGAATTTTGCAAGCTGACCGCAACGGCCGGATGACGTTGGCCGCCTCACGTTTCAGGTCGTTTTCAGGATAGTCGCCCATGCCGGGTGCTGCGCCACGGTCAGTGGAAAAATGCTCCGGTTTGGAGGCTTCAGCCGGTTACGCTGTTGGCGAGATCGCGCCATGCGGACGCGCCTTGCACCAGGCCGACCCCGTCGGCAAGCCACCGCTCCAACCGAAGCGTGGGGTCAGCGCAGCGCAGATCGCCCAGGGCCAGCTCGGCGGCGGTTGGCTGAGCCGTGAAGATGCAGGAGTCCCGCATTCATACCCGTCCCAACGCCGTCAGCGCGAAGAAGAGTGAGGCAACGTGCAACGCTTGGGGCAGCTCGCCGCTGCCCGCCATGGCGATCAGTTCGTCGAATGGGACAAGAATGACTTCGAGGTGCTCGGTCTCATCCAGGTGCGGCTGGCGCACCCGTTCGACATTGCGCGCCAGGAAGCAGTGCATCAAGTTGTTGTGGCTGGCGGGGTTCGGCGCGATGACGCCGGTCTCGATGAAATCGTCGCTCGTGTAGCCGGTCTCCTCCAGCAGCTCGCGGCGGGCGGCTTCCAGCATCGAGGCGTCGTGAGGATCGGCCGCGCCGCCGGGCGGCTCCAGGATGGCGCGGCCCAGGCCAGGGCGGTATTGCCTGACGAGCACAACCTGTTGGGCCGGCGTCAGCGCGATGACGTTCACCCAGGGGCCGTACTCCATGATGTAGACCGGCCCGATGACGCGATCACTTGGCAGCCGGTAGCTGTCGGCGCGCAGCGTGAACCAGGGGTCGCGGATCACGTAGTGCGAGTCGAGGCGTAGCCAATCAAGTGAAGTTGTGCTCACGTTTCTCCATGCGCCCGCGCAACGCCAACCACGCAACGCGCGGCGACTTCACCACTTGATCTGTGTTTGCACAGGCAGACGATGCTGGTCGGCCCGCGGGGGCAGGGGCCAGCCGCGCCACTCGTCCACCACCTCGATCAGCCGCGTCACCGCGGTCTCGAAGATGAGCCGGCCCTTCTCGGCCGTAGCCTTCGTCGCGTCGCCGTGCACGCCTCGCTGCGTCCACCGTCCCCAGAAATCGTTGAAGCGCACATAGGGGCTGGTGCTGTCCGAGCTGAGATAGCGCCCCATCACGTCGTCGCCGGCCTCCACCAGCTCCATGCGCACCCGGTCGCCTGCCAGGTAGAGGTAGAGCGAGGTCTCGAACTCGTCGGCGTGGGCCATCACCGGCGTTTCTTTGACCTGCTCGAACGCCTCCACCGCCAGCGAATAGTAGTTGAGCGCCGCGCAGAGCGACTCGGTTGCCAGCACCGTCTTGCGCGCTACCAGATCCACCAGCGGTGTGTTAGAGCCGTGGCCGTTCACCAGCAGGATCTTCTTGAAGCCATGATAGGCCAGGCTCTTGGTGATGTTGAGACAGAACGCGATGAAAACCTCCGGCTCGATGTGGATCGTGCCCGGAAAGTCAATGTGGTGCAGATTGAGGCCGTAGGAGACCGGCGGCAGCACGAGCACCCGGTCGGCCGCGCGGCGCCCGGCTTCCAGGCAGACGCTCTCCACCAGAAAAACATCCACATCCAGCGGGAGGTGCGGGCCGTGCTGCTCGGTGGAGCCGGTCGGCAGGAGGATCACCTTCTGCATGGCGATGGCGTCGTTCATCTCGGGCCAGGTCAGGCGATTGTAGCGATATTCGGTTTGGGCGCGGGTCATCGGGGACTCCTGAGGAGCGAACAAGCAGGATTGCCTGCGGGACGTTGATCTCACCAATGATTTCCAACGATTCCATGTCTGGCTCGCACAAGATAAACGCCGCCAACGAGTGGAGTATAAGACCACTGCGGCGCGAAGTCAAACCCAGATCCTCTGGCAATGCCAGATCAGGAATCACATACTTATCGAAGAACGCGATCGTTCGCATGTCATTGCGCAAGATGGCCCTATTCTGGCGCGATTCCGCCCAGAGCACAACGGGCGGCATATACCCCGGCAGGGCAACTGCTTTGACGGTATCCGCCAGCTATGCTACACTAACCGCCAGATTTGTGCGCGTCAGTTTCTCCAAGAGAGATGCAACGCATGACCACGTATCCAACGATCAACGATCATCCGGTCCTCGCCCTGTTTGCCGAGCTGCTCGCGGTACCCTCTCCCAGCAGCCGAGAGGACGCGCTGGCTGAGGTGATCCGGGCCAAGCTCCAAAGCTACGGCTATCAACCGGAGACCGACGCGGCGCGCAACGTGTTGGTGCGGCTGGCCGGCCGGGACGCGTCCGGGCCGCTCACCTGCTTCGCCGCGCACATGGATGAGATCGGCATGGTCGTCACCAAGATCGGCGACGACGGCGCGCTCTCGGTGGATCGGTCGGGCGGGCTCTATCCCTGGAAGCTGGGCGAAGAGCCGGTGACGATCCTGGGTGACGAGGCGCAGATCACATTAGAAGGCAGGAGATCTCACCATTAACGCTCACGTCACCCGACTTGAACAGGCCCTTAACCAGTTCGATCTCAAGACCCGTATGGCCGCGCTGACCGAGCTGGCCGCGCTGACCGAGGCCGGCAAGATCGAGACCGCAGCCGAACGCCCCGCGGTCAACATGCACTGCCATACGTTCTTCTCCTTCAACGCCTATGGCTACTCGCCGGCGGGGCTGGCCTGGCTGGCGAAGCAGCGCGGCTGGCAGGCCGCCGGCATCGTGGATTTCGACGTGCTCGACGCGGTGGATGAATTCCTGGATGCCTGCGAGATCGTCGGCGTGCGCGGCAGCGCGGGGATCGAGACGCGCGTCTTCATACCCCAGTTCGCCACGCGGGAGATCAACTCGCCGGGCGAGCCGGGGGTCTACTATCACATGGGCATTGGGTTTACGTCGGGTACGGCGCCAGACCCTAAAGGTCTCGAAAGACCTTTAGGGTCTCCAGCCCAGACATTGGTTTCCATGCGCGCCCGCGCCGAACGCCGCAACCGCGACATGCTGGCGCGACTGAACGCGCACCTCGCGCCGATCGCGGTAGACTACGAGGCCGACGTGCTGCCTCTGACGCCGGGGGGCAACGCCACCGAGCGTCACATGCTGGTCGCGATCATCCGCAAGGCGGCCGAGGCGATGAACGACGGCCCGGAAGCTGCGCCGTCGCACGCACTGCTCGCCTTCTGGGCCGACAAGCTGAGCACGCCCGAAGCGCAGATCACAGCGATCATCGGCGATTATGCCAAATTCTCGAACCTGGTGCGCGGCAAGCTGATGAAGAAGGGCGGCGTCGGCTACGTCGTCCCCACACCGGAATCGTTCCCCACGGTTGAGGAGTATCACCGCTTCATCGTCGCGTGCGCCGCGCTGCCCACGGCCACCTGGCTGGACGGAACCTCGGCCGGCGAACAAGCCATTGACGAACTGCTGGGCTTGCTGATCGAGCAGGGCGCGGTCGCGCTTAACATCATCCCCGATCGCAACTGGAACATCGCCGACCCGGCCACGCGGGCGCTGAAGGTGCGCAAGCTGCACCAGATCGTGGAGATCGCGGCGCAGCTCGATCTGCCGATCAACGTCGGCACCGAGATGAACGCGCCTGACAACAAGCTGGTGGATGACTTCGATGCGCCGGAGATGGCCCCGGTGCGCCAGGCGTTCCTGGATGGCGCGGCTTTCATCTACGGCCACACGGTCATGCAGCGCGCGCGCGGCCTGGGGTATCAGAGCGCCTGGGCGAAAACCCATCTGCCGGCGCGCAAAGAGCGAAACGTGTTCTATCAGGCGGTGGGCCAGCAGGTGACGCCAGGCAGGGCCGGGATCGCGCGGCTGGCCGCGCTCGATCCGGGGTTGTCGCCGGTCGCGATCCTGGCGCGTCTGTAGGTTGTTCTTGCCGGGGGCGAAAGACGATCGTGGCCGAAGAGCATCCAACCTTGCCGCAATGGGCGCCGCGCGTGCCCCAACACAAGATCCGCCAGCTTTACGAGCTGGACGCGCAAGGCATCTACGACGATGAGCTGATCCAAGAGGTCGGCTACGCTTTGCGCGCCCGCTGCCAGGGCTTCATCGAGGCGTGCGAGGCGTGGGCCGGCTGCGCGCGCTGTCCGATTTGTGGCGCGCAGATCCCTCACAGCGGCGACAAGGCTGAGGTGTTGCGCTGCGACGCGTGCGATTGGTCGTTGACCTGGGGCGCATACTTCAAGACCTTCCAACACAAGCAGTTGAGCGGCGCGGAGCCGGTGCTGGCCCTCTTTCGGGAGTTCATCGGGAACGCATGAGACGCACGCCGAATGGATCGCCCGAAGCGAGAATACTCGCCGCTGGATCGGGCTGGCGACGGAGACTTCTGAATGACAGAACCGAGTATGAAATATCACTTCCACCACCCCGAAAAGATGTTCACCGACCGTGCTGAGCTTTTGGAGATCATCGCCGGGCAGCGGTGGATGACCCTGGCGATGATCGCCGACGGTCGGCCCTACCTGGCGACGATGAACTACGGCTTCGACGCCGCGCGCGATTGCTTCTACTTCCACGGCGCGACCGCGGGGAAGAAGGTCGCGGCCATGATCGCGAATCCCGACGTGTGGGGCCAGGTGATCGAGGATCGCGGCTACGTGACGGGCAAGTGCGACCATGCCTATCGCTCGGTGCACTTCGCCGGCCGGGTCGTCTTCCTGGAAGATGAGGATGAGAAGCGCCAGGCGCTGACCCTGATGATCCGCCAGATGGAACCCGACCCAGAGCCGTTGATCCAACGTCTTCTCGTCCGCGGCCGGCTGACGAAGACGATCGTGGGGCGGGTGCAGGTGAGCGAGATGACGGGCAAGCGGAACGCGTTGGAATTGAAGGCGTAAATCGAATCGCAATTCTGATGCCTGGTTTCGAGGCTTTAGCCGGTTGCTTCGTTGCCGGACGAGACCGGCTAAAGCCTCGAAACCAGCAGTCACACAGGGGGAGGCGCCTGATGTCGGTCAACATCCACAAACGGAAGAAGATCACCGAGGCGCAATACCTGGTGATGGAGCGCGCCTCGGAGACCAGGCACGAGTTCTTCGATGCGGGGCTGAGTCGTAGAGCTTCGTCCCATGGATGCTTCGCCATGCGCATCGGCATAGACTATACATCAGCGATCTGCCAGGCCGCGGGGATTGGCCGCTACACGCGCGAGCTGGTGAACGCTCTGCTCGCGCACGATACCGACGACGAGTATCGTCTCTTCGCGGCAGCCGGCGGTCTCCGCCATCGGCCGGTGGCGGCCGGCGACCCGCGGCCGGGAGGAGCGGGCGGGCTGTGGTCGCCAACGGTCGGCGGTCTGCCCCGCCGCGCCCGTCTGCGGCTGCTGCCCATCTCTGACCGCCGCATGGCTGCGCTCTGGCATCGGCTGCGGCTGCCGATCCCGGTCGAGTTGTTCACGGGCAGGGTGGATCTCTTTCATTCGCCCGACTTCACGCTGCCGGCCGTGTGGGGCGCCAGGACGTTGCTGACGATCCACGATCTGTCGTTCGTCACTCATCCGGCGACGGTGCACCCCCTGGTGTTGCGCCACCTGCACGCGGCCGTGCCGCGCTCGGTGCGCCGCGCCGATCACATCATCGCCGTGTCAGAGCACACGCGGCGCGATCTGATGGCCTGGCTGGGTATAGCCCAGGAGCGAATCAGCGTGATCTATCACGGCGTGGATTCCTGCTTCCGCCGCGTCGAGGACCGCGACCGGCTGGCGGCAGTGCGGGCGCGCTACGAACTGCCCGGCCGGTTCATCCTGCATGTCGGCACGCTGCAACCGCGCAAGAATCTGCCGCGACTGATCGAAGCGTACGCCGGCCTGCTCGCTGCGGGGGAGGGGTTTGGTCGAAACGCCGTGGGGACAGAGGGCCGGCTTGGGCTCGTGTTGGCCGGCGGAAAGGGGTGGCTGGACGATGACATCTATGCGACGATCCGGCGGCTGGGACTGGAGAGCCAGGTGCGCATCACCGGCTTCGTAGATGACGCCGACCTGCCCGCGCTGTACAGCCTGGCGGAGCTCTTTGTCTTTCCGACGTTGTACGAGGGTTTCGGGCTGCCAGTGCTCGAAGCGATGGCGTGCGGAACGCCGGTGGTGTGCAGCAACGCCTCCTCGTTGCCAGAGGTGGCAGGAGAGGCCGCACTGTTGGTCGCGCCGACCGACGCGTCTGGCCTGACCGCGGCCATGCGCCGCGGCCTGACCGATGCCGACCTCCGGTCGCGGCTCATCGCGGTCGGCCTGGCGCGTGGCCAGAGCTTCACCTGGGAAGAAGCCGCGCGGCGAACGGTGGCCGCATACCGGAGAAGTGCACGGGGAGGGAAAAAATAGGTGGAGTATGCTAGATGCCAACGAGATGGCTGCCTGTTCTCCTTAACCCCAAACTCATCTGCATCTCTCGAGTGGGAAGCTGGGCGAACGCGGGGATGGCTTTCTGGCTTATGATATAGTAGTCTTTGTGGCGTTCGATCCCGATGCTTGTGTAGCCCAGAGCCTCAGCGGCCGCCACAGTAGAGCCAGAGCCCATGAAGGGATCGAGCACAGTACCCTGGCCGAGCGGCAAGGAGGCATACACAATCTGGCGAAGGAATGACTGCGGTTTGAGGCTGGGGTGGTTGGCGATATTGCGCTCACGTTGTGGCGTTCGTTCACTCGAGATGACATCCTCGAATGGAGTGCCGTCTGGTTTCCGTCGCAGGCCGCCGGTCTGGAACTCCCTCAGGCAGTCGCTGACTCGCATGCCGTTCAACAAGGGCCTTCGAAAGAGTCCCCATGGCTCGTAGCATCCACGGGGCATGGAACAAACGTCAGAATACTCCTGTTCGGCGTTCTTGGGGCGGTCGCCGCCGCGCAGGGTCTGCACCAGGCGAATGACCTGCCCCCGAAACTCGAAACCGGCGTCTGCGATGGCATCGAAAACCATCTGACATAGAAAGGCATTCGAGGCGAGAAAGAGGTGCCCGCCAGGTCGCAAAGTGCGCAGCGTTAGTGCAGCCCATCCGTGGAAGAATTCCTGGATCCGCTTTCTTTCCTGCGTATCGAGTGCGGTGAACCGCGGCAAGGGGGAGCGCTGGTGTCCATCGAATGAGGGCGGAATCCGCCATACACCGCCATTACCGTTGGCGCGTTTCTCCAACTGATCGAAATCGTATTCCTTCACTCCGTAGGGCGGATCGGTGACGATGGCGTGTATGCTGTCAGCCGGTATTCTGGGCAGCCACTCGAAGCAATCGGCGAAGATGGCGATAGATGTCGAAAAAACACTTGACTCGTAATCCAGAGCATAGTGCTGACGGAGTAGGTTGGCTTCCATACATGCCTCATTCGCCAATGGCATCGCCCAAATCGTAGGTGGGACTTAGCTCACGAATCACCCTGCCGATCTCTCGGCGCTCGTTTTCATTGGCGGCGAGCAACTGCCTGAAGTCTGCCAGGCTGAGGACGATCACCTGTGAGGAACTTCGTCGCTTCACGATATAGCGGGCATCATTCTGCACGACGTCGTCCAGGATGCGGCCGAAATTATTCTGCGCTTCAGTGGAAGAGATGGTCTTGGTAGTCACGGTTATCTCCAGAATGGAGATCTTGGCTGATTTAGCTAAATTCTACCACGCAATGACCTGTTTGTCAAGGGAGTACCTGTATGCAGTTGTCGAACCAGATCAATGTCCAACCCGTCACCCTCACCGGTCGCGTTGTGCGCCTGGAGCCGCTTTCAGAGGCTCACGTGCACCGCTGTCAACACCGAGAGCAAGTATTTGCTCCCGCGCCATGCGTTCGAGGACTTGGGCTGCATCCGTGTTCAGTTCAAGGCCGATCTACGCAACGAACGATCGCAGGCGGCGCTGGAACGTCTCGGCGCCACGAAAGAGGGAATCTTGCGCAACCACATCATCACACCCGAAGGCATCGTCCGGCATTCGGTCTATTACAGCATCATCGCCGCCGAATGGCCGCAGGTCAAGGCCATGTTGGAAAGCAAACTGGGCTGAGGAGGAGTGTTCCACAGACGAAATCCGTGCGATCTGCGCCGCGTTCGGCGTGCAGCAGATCGTATTCTGAAAAGACACAGAGGAATTTTAAGAGTGAACAACGACATTCTGACCCAACTCGTGGCGCTTTCTAACCAGCTCGGCCGGCCCGAAAACGACTACGTGATCCTCGGCGAGGGGAACACATCGGCGCGCGCCGATGCCGAGAGTTTCTACGTGAAGGCGAGCGGGACCGAGCTGCGCACCATCACCGCCAGCGGTTTCGTGCATGTCTCGTTTCAGCGCGTGCTGGCGCTGATGGAGCGCCAGGACCTCTCGGATGCTGATGTCAAGGCGGGGCTGATCGCGGCCAAGATGGATCCAACCTATCCGTCGCACCCCTCCGTCGAGACGCTCCTGCACGGTCTGTGCCTGAACCTGCCGGGCATCAATTTCGTCGGCCACACGCATCCTGTAGCGGTCAACTCAGTGACCTGTTCGGCCGCTTTCGACAACGCCTTTGCGGGACGCCTCTTCCCGGATGAGATCGTCCTGTGTGGGCCCGCGCCCGTGACCGTGCCCTACACCGACCCCGGCGTGCCATTGGCGCGCGAGACCTATGGTCGTATCCAAACCTATATCCGGGAGCACAATGACCTTCCGCGCATCATCTTGATCCAGAATCACGGGTTGATCGCGCTCGGCAAGACCGCGCAGCAGGTGGCCGACACGACCGCGATGGCAGTCAAGACGGCGCGCATCCTGGTGGGCACGTACGCGGCCGGCGGCCCGCGCTTTCTGTCGCCGAAGGATGTGGCGCGCATTCACACGCGGCCAGATGAGCTCTATCGCCGCGAGAAGTTGGGGATCTAGAACGTCGGTCAAGTAATGCTGCTGAATTCAGTCGCCGCAGGGCGACTTCGCAGGGGTTGCAGCGACCTCGGTCGCCCGTGACGGACTACTTGACCGGTGCTCTAGGGGTTCCGACACCTGACCTCAACGATAGATGAGCTCCAGGATGTCGTCCCCGCGGATGCGCACGGTCTGGCTGTCCACGCGCTCGACGCCAGGTTGGGCGGCCGCGGCATCGGCCACATCGGTGTGGAAGTAACGCTTCTCCAGGACGTAGGGGCCCTCCCAGACCAACGGCGGGATGGGATTGGCCCTCTGCTGCTCGATCGCCTGCCTGACCCCCGCGCAGATGCGCCGCCGGGCTTCGGGGGCTGACAGCGAGATCGCGGCCGCACGGCCGACCCCCTCCTTCACGGCCACGACGCTGATGCCTGCCGCCAGCTCTTGCGCCTCTCGACAGGCGTCCAGGTCGCCGCTGAGAAAGATCAGCGGCAGCCCCAACGCGCCGAAGTAGAGCGCGATCTGCGCAGTCTCGCCGATGGGCCGGCCATTGAGCCTGTAGTAGTCTATCGTCCGACTGTTCTGCGTGTGATTCTGGTTGCCGGTGAGCGTACCCGCCATCGCGTGCTGGCCGATCATGACTACGGCCTCATAGCGCCTGATCACCTCGCGGAGTCGCGACCAGGGCGGCATAGGCCGGCCATGCAGCAGAGTGGCCGCGGGGTGGAGATCCTCGAAGCTGATGGCGCCGGCGCCATGGCCATCCCACACCAGGATCTCTTCCACGCCGCTGCTCAGCATTCCCTCGATCGCGGCATTCACCTCGGCGGTGAGCAGCTTCCTGGCTGCATCATAATAGCGGCCGTCCGGCGAGGATTGATCGCTGAACGAAACGACCCCGGCCACCCCTTCCAGATCGGTGACGATGAATATCTTCTTCATGTGTCGGTCCTGAAAATCAACGCCCATCGCTCTGGTTTCGAGGCTGTGCGAAGCCTCCTCTAGGATTAGCCGGTCACTCTCGCCAACAATGTAACCGGCTGAAGCCTCCAAACCGGGACATTCTCTCGCTGGCCGTGGCGCCGGCCGCGGCATGAACAATTATCCTGGTAATCGCCCACCAAGCGCCAGGCATCCTCTCAGGCGCCGACGCCTGGTGGGTTCGTCGTGTCACGGTTCCAGCTCCACGGCCAGGGCGACGGCCTCGCCCCCTCCCAAACAGAGGGACGCGATGCCGGTGGACAGGTTGCGGTCACGCAGCGCATAGAGCAGCGTGACCAACACGCGCGCGCCGCTGGCGCCGATGGGATGGCCCAGGGCGACCGCACCGCCGTTGATGTTGACCTTTGCCATATCCAGACCGAGACTGCGAATATCGGCCACCGCCTGGGCCGCAAACGCCTCGTTAAGTTCCACCAGGTCGAAATCGGTCGGCGCCATGCCCAGCTTCCCGGCCAGCGCGCGCACCGCGAAGATCGGGGCAGTGAACAGCTCCAACGGTTTGACTGCGGCCTGGGCATAGCCTGTTACGCGGGCCAGCGGCCGCAAACCCAGCGCGGCCGCGGCCGCGCGTCGCGCCACGACCAGCGCGGCTGCGCCGTCGGTGATGCCCGGCGCATTGCCGGCCGTGACCGTACCGCCATCCTTGAAGACTGGCTTGAGCGCGGCCAGCGCGGCCAGCGATGTGTCGCGGCGGGGATTCTCATCTGCGTCAACGAGGGTCGGAGGGCCTTTGCGCTGAGGGATCGGCACGGCCGCGATCTCGGCGCGAAAGCGGCCGGCATCCAGGGCGGCGACGGCCCGTTGGTGGCTCAGGAGGGCGAACTCGTCTTGCGCGGCGCGGCTGACATCGTACTCCACAGCGATCCATTCAGCCGCCAGCCCCATGTGTTGCTTCTCGAACGGGCACCACAGCCCGTCGTGGACGACCGCGTCCAGCAGCTCGGCGTTGCCCAGGCGATAGCCGAAGCGCGCCCTGGCCAGCAGATAGGGGGCCAGGTTCATGTTTTCCATGCCGCCAGCCACGTAGAAATCGCCATCGCCGCCGCGGATGGCCGCGGCCGCCAACATGACCGCCTTCAGCCCAGAGCCGCAGACCTTGTTGATGGTCATCGCCCCTACCTGCGGCGGGATGCTGGCCGCGATCGCGGCCTGGCGCGCCGGGGCCTGCCCCTCGCCGGCCGGCACCACGTTGCCCATGATGATTTCGGAGAGGATCGCGGGGTCAACGCCGCCGCGTTCGATCGCGGCCCGGATCGCGACTGCGGCCAATTGCGCCGCGGGAATGGCGCTCAGCGCGCCCTGGAACTTGCCGATCGGGGTGCGCGCGGCGCTGAGAAGTACAACGTCATTATCGTGATGGGTCATGGTTGCCTCCATGTGCGATGGTATCACTGCTCGTAGGGTCCCAGGAACTGCTCTCCATTGAAGTGGATCAGGTGTGTCTCTGAGTCTGCAACCCATACCTCTGTGGCCCAGGAGATGTCGCCGATGTACTTAGCCATATCGTTGCGATTGAGGAACGCGGTGACGAACACCAGCCCTGCTCGCGAGCCTCGAAACAGTTCTGCAAGCTCGTTGCGACGCTTGGCATCAACCGGCCCGTGGCTGGTGACCGCCTCAATGAGCAGTAGCCAGTCCTTGGCGCTGTAGTAGATCACTACGTCTGGCATCTTGCCGTGGTGATCTATCATAACCCCCAGACCACGCAGTGCTTCCGAGTCGAAGTATGCCCACTTTTCGCCAGTATCACCTACATAGATCACCTGGCCATCTGGTGCGAACCTCGGCGCGAATTCTTCGACCACAGCGCGGATGAGCTTGCCATGGCCTCCAGGCGTCAAGTAGAGCTCACGTCCCTCCGCTAGTTGCAAAGGGATCTTGTTCATCGCGCGCTCCCGTGAATAGCGGCGCTTGAGTGACTCGACAGATGACTGCCATTCCGACAGGTCAGCATCCCATTTCGGAGACCCAAAACTCCTGACTAGTCTGAGCGCCCTCGGTTCGATCTGATAACACCACTTTGGACTATTGATCGGTCGGTCGGGGTGGTCGGGGTTCGCGATGGCGAGACAGGCTTCCATGAATTGATGCATGGTTTGTCTGCGAAAGGTCTCGCGCGTGTTCGGGGCGTATCTCGTGCCGTAGTGATCGCGGCAGAAGTCCATGATCGGCGTGATCCCGATCAGAGGATTGGTCGCCTGGTTCCAAGATGCGTCAGGCGTAAGCCCGAGGAGTGCCAACAGGGTCAGGGCGGACCGCTCGTTCAACTGCCCCCGAGGCAATCCCAGCATTCTGAGGATGCTAATGGCCTCCTCTATCCTCTGTCTGGCAGCGATCGGATCCGGGGTGTGTATGACTGCCATTCTGCGAATCTCCTGTTCCAGAAGCGCGTCTATCTCGCGCTGTGTCAGAGACGACGCCTCCGCCTGCGCGCCCAGCCGGTCCAGCGTCTGGCGAGTGGGGTATCGGAGCATGCGCAAGTCTGCGGCGTTGACCTGCGTGTGACCGCTGAACTGGCGGAAGTAGACGTCAACCAGGGTGGAATTGAGGAACAGGGCCAACCCTTTCGCCAGGTTCGCAGGCAGGCCGGCGTCATTGATGTGGTAGTAGTTGAGGTGGTTCTCGAACCCCACGAATGGCGAGGCCACCAGGCTGGGGTCATAGACCGCGGCCACCACCCTGCGCGGCTCCTCCTTTGCGGAGAACCGTTTCACCACCACATAGTAGCCAGCCGGCAGCAAGAGAGGTTTGGAAGCCGGCGACAGGCTGATGGCCTGTTGCTTTCTGAGGTCGCGATTTGGCCAGCGAACGATTCCCCCATCGAAATGCCCTGGATAGACGAGCGGCACGGCGCCGGGCCCGGGGTCTGCTCGCAGCAGCTCTCTGACTCGAAAGTCTACGACGCGGCCGGTCGAGACGGCCAAACCGATGTCGCCAAGAGTCGCCTCAAACGCTCCGATGCGATCCTTGACGAGAGAATCCACCTCGCTTGTCGCGATGTGAATCACCGAGTTCGGATCGTTGGCGTATACGACTTCATCGTATGCCGCCTCTCGGACTGACAGTGTATCGTCATCTACTGCCTGCGCCCTCGATATGATGACGCTGTCGCGTGATCCATTCTTGACTGCAAGGAAGATGATGTTCTCTTGGAGCACCTCGTCATCACTGAAGGCCCTATCACGAGTCTCGAAGACGTGGAGGCGCTTCAGCGCCATGTTCTCCAGGAGAAGTCTGCGAAAGGGCTTGAAGTATGGGCCGTTGCAGAAACTCCTCGGCGTGATGGCGACAAGCTCGCCCTCTGGTTCCAACAAACCGATCACGATGGCTAGAAAGCCAGCATAGAGATTGCTCGTCTCGACATTGATCTCGCGGAGCAGCATGCGATAAGGGGAATCGCTGCGGATCTTCCGATAGGGTGGGTTGAGGATAGCCCGATTACAGGTGTGTGTGGCAGGCGCGAACAGGTCCTGGCGTAACTGCGCTACTCCTTCTACAATAAAGTCGGCCTGTTTTAGCTCACTCCCAAACTCGATGTTGCGCTGCTGGCAGAGTTCTTGACAGCCTCTCAGGGCAAAGCGGAGCGATTCGGCCAGCACAGGATCGAGCTCATACGCTGTGGCTTCGATACGTCGCGGCCTGCTCGTACTGGCGCAGGCCCTCTCCACGAACGCGGCCGTCAGGGTTCCAACCCCTGCGCCGGCATCGAGGAGCCGGACCGTGTCTCCTGGGATGCTGAACAGAGAGGCCATGAAGCGCGCGATCGGCGGCGGAGTCAGGAACTGTCCCAGCTCAACCCGGCGGTCGGGATCGAGCTGGCGGACGGCCGAGACGCGATAGAGATCAACGCGTTCCACCAGCCCTATCTGCGGGGGATGCCTCGTAGCCTCGATCATGTCGGTCGGTCTGAGCTCCACACCCTGGGCTTTCTGCCTTATCTGAGTCCAAACCCCTGTTGCCTGAGCGCCTCGCGAAGATCGGTGCGTAATGCCTGCGCTGCACGCCGCGCCGAGTGCTCGGTCCACCCGTAGTCTTCCAGCTCGCCGGGCCGGCCGGGGACGGGAACCTGGCGGCCTTCGTAGATGCCGGTGGCCGCCATCACCCTGTCGTATTCGGCCAGCTCGGCATCCTTGGGCTGTGGATCGTAGACGCCCCAGTGCAGGACCGCAGAGAGGGGCAGACGTGGGCGCACGCGCGGCTCTTCGACTGGCCAGCCCACCGTCATGCCGACGATCGGGAAGACCAGCCGGGGGAGCTTGAGCAGCTCGATCACCGCCTGGGCATCGTTGCGCAGGCTGCCGATGTAGCAGATGCCCAATCCCAACGACTCCGCGGCCAGCGCGGCGTTCTGGGCCGCGATCCCCACATCGAGGGCGGCGACCAGGAAACTCTCGACGTAATCGGTGGACTGGGTATAGCCGCGCAGCTCGCAGGCGCGATCGAGTCGCGCCAGGTCGGCGCACCAGGTCAGAAAGAGCGGCGCCTGGGCCACGTGCTGCTGGTTGGCGCAGATCGCAGAGAGATGTTCGCGCACTGCGGGGTCGGTCGCTGCCACGACGCTGACGACTTGCAGGTTGGATGATGTGGAAGCCCGCTGCGCTGCGGCCACGATCGCCTCCGTCATCTCGATGGGGACCGGATCGGGCTTGTAGCGGCGGACCGAACCGTGGGAACGGATCAGATCCAGGGTCGTGTTGGTCATGCAACGCTCCATCAGTGGAATCCGCGATTTCGCATCTGAAATCCGAAATTCAAAATCGCAAATCTAAAATCCAAAACCCGATCACAGCCCCGGCAGACCAAAGCGATCATCGAACAGCTTGATGGAACGCAGGATTTCCTGTTTGGCCGCGGCCGCCTCTTCCCAGCCGATCGGCTTGGTGCGGGTGCCTTCCAGGTCTTTGTACACGTCGAAGAAGTGGGCCACTTCGCGCAGGAAGTGCGGCGGCACATCTTTCAGATCGTGGTACTCGGCAAAGAGCGGGTCGGTGGCGGGCACGGCCAGGATCTTGTCATCGTTCAGGTCCCGATCCAACATCCGAAAGATGCCGATCGGCCGGGCCTGGATGATGCAGCCGGGAAAAGTCGGCTCATTGGTCATCAGGAGGATATCCAGCGGGTCGCCGTCGTCGTAGAAGGTGCGCGGGATCAGCCCGTAGTCGCCGGGATAGTGCAGCGAAGAAAAGAGCACCCGGTCCAGCACGATGACCCCCGTCTCCTTGTTGTACTCGTACTTGTTGCGGGAGCCCTTGGGGATCTCGATGATGGCGTAGACGATGTCGGGCGTTCGGGGTCCTGGGCGCAGTTCGCGCCAGAGGTTTTGCATCGGCATGGCCGGTTTCCTCTACAGATGCCTGAGTCGAGCTATCGGGTGATCCTTGTACTCATCCAGCTCGGCAGCCGCCGCGCCTGCGGCGCGCGCCAACAGATCGGGCGTCAGGAAATCGTCCTCGCTGATCTTCTTCAGCGTTTCCTTCTCGGCGCTGGTGAGCGCCCGACCCGTGAACACGGCGTCGGGATCGGCCAACAGCCGGCGCCGGCACGGCGCACAGAACTGCACGTGCGCCAGCAGGAGCAATACCTCGCGTTGAGACATGTCCAAAGCCTTCCTGCCGGAGGCGACTGACTACTGAGCCTGCCACTCGCGGACGATCTGCACGCCGGCGCTTGCGCCGAGGCGGTTGGCGCCGGCCGCGATCATCGCGCGCGCATCAGCGGCAGTTTTGATCCCGCCGGCCGCCTTGACGCCCAGCGCAGGCCCCACGGCCTGGCGCATGAGCGCCACATCCTCGACGGTCGCGCCGCCAGGCCCGAAGCCGGTCGAGGTCTTGACGAAATCTGCGCCGGCCGCCGCGGCCAACGCACAGGCCCTGACCTTCTCCGCAGCGGACAGATAGGCGCATTCGATGATGACTTTGACGGTCGCGCCCTGGCCGTGCGCAACGCTCACCACCGCGGCGATGTCATCCTCGACCGCCTGGTCGTCGCCCGACTTCAGCGCGCCGATGTTGAGCACCATGTCCAGCTCGGTCGCGCCGAGGCCGATGCAACGCTCCGCCTCGAATGCCTTGACATCCGGCGTGTTCGCGCCCAGGGGAAAGCCGATCACCGTACAAACGGCCACAGGGCTGTCCTTCAACAGCCGCGCGCAGAGCGCCACCCAGGTCGGATTCACGCAGACGCTGGCGAATTCGTGGCCGCGGGCCTCGGCGCAGAGCTGGCGGATTTGCTCCTCGGTGGCCTGGGGCTTCAGCAGGGTATGATCAATCATCCGCGCCAGGCCGTCCGCGTTCAGGTTCAACGTCATCGAGACACCTCACAGTCGCGCCACAGCGAAGTTGTTCAGATCGTAGCTGGGCACCAGGCTCCAATGCTGCGGCGGCCAATACGATACCAGAGCCTTGCCGATGATCAAACGCTGCGGTAGGGGGCCCCACATGTGCGAATCGCTGGAGTTGTTGCGGTTGTCGCCCATCACGTAGACTTCGCCGGGTGGGACGACCACCGGGCCGGCCGTGTAGCTGCCAGGGTTCGGCCCGAAAGGCTCTGGCATCAGCCTGCCATTGACGTAGACCCTGCCAGACTTGACCTCGATCGTCTCGCCAGGCAGACCGATGACGCGCTTGATGAAGTCGCGGCTCGGATCACGCGGGTACTCGAACACGATCACATCCCCGCGCTGCGGCTGGCGCACGCACCAGACCCGCTCGAGATGGATGTCGAGCGGCTTGATCTCCAGATGAGCGCCGGGACAGTATGCGAAACGATTGACGATCAAGAACTGGCCGTTGTGGAAGTTCGGCTCCATGCTGATCCCCTCGACGCGGTAGTTCTGGATGACATTGCGGATTAGCAGGAAGATCACGACCGCCATCACGACCGTCTGCACGAGCTCCCAGATAACACCCAGGAGCGACACCGGTTCCGCCTGTCTGGCATCGGAGGCTGGCGTCTCCGGGGCCGCAGCGGGGAGAAGCGTATTCGTATCAGTCACAGATTATCCTTGTGTTCAGAGCAGTCGCCGTCTCACGCTCTTCGGCGCCGCCAGAGGGCATAGCCGCCGCCTCCGGCCGCCGCAGCCAGCCCGCCCCCGATGACGATGCGCCAGCCGATCGGCAGTCCTTGAGGTTGTGCAGCCTGACCGGGCGCGGGCGCAGCCTTAGTCGCGGCCGCGACAGCCGCAGGTGTGGCCCTGGCCGTGGCAGTGACCGTGGGCAGCGCGGCAACGACAGACGTGACTGTCGGAACGGTTCCGGTTGCCGGGGTTGGCGACACGGCTGTCGCCGCGCCTGGGGCGACCGTCGCCGTCACCGGGCGTATTGGTGAAGCGGTTGCGCCAACCGGCGGGGTAGCAGCAGCCTGGACAGTCGCCGTGACTGGCGCGGCCGCAACCGGCGTGCGGGCAGGGGGCGTGCCTGTCAGTGGGGCGGCTGGCGCGATCACTGTGGCTGCTGGCAGCGCCGGCGTGATCGGCATGGTCGGCGTGACAGCCAGGCCAGGCGCGCTGACCCCTGCGGTTGGTTGAGCAGTCGCAGCCGCAGGCGCGGCGGGCGCAACCTCCGGCGCAGTTGTGGCCATCGGGGTGATGGCCGCGGCGGGCGCGACCCCTGGCGCGGTCGGCGTCAACACGCCGGTCGCTTTCACGGCCAGAGTAGGGCTGGCGCCAGGGGCGGCCGCAGGCGGGATCGCGGCCGGCGCCTGCGTCGCGGCCGGCTGGACGGCGACCGGGCCGGCCGGCGCCGGGGCCACCGGGCCGACGAAATCTGGCTGCACGCCGCATGGGCCCGGAATCCACAACCACCGGCCGGTGTACAGCCAGAGGACGCGACTCACCTGGAGCGGGTTCACGCGCCATAGCTCGGCCAGGGGAACCCCTGTCTTCTGCGCCAGGCGGTGCCAGCTATCGCCCCGGCTCACCTGATACCAGTAGCCGCAGGGCGAGTCGCCTGCTTCTTGGGGCGGCAGCGATGGCTGCGCGGGGACGTACAACCGTTCGCCGATCCACAGCCAGGCACGCGGGCGGACCGCGGCCGGGTTGAGGGCCTTGAGTTCGGCGACGGTGATGCCCGTGCGCCGGCTGATGCTGCTCCAGCTATCACCGCGTAACACGGTATAGTAGTACCCACCTGAAGGCGGTTGGGTGGGACTGGCAGTCGCGATCAAGGGGGCTACGCACAGGGCCACGAAAAGACATAAAGCCACGAGCGAAACGAGTCGACGACGATTGTGCGCGTTCACGGTTCCCTCCTGTTTCGGGATACGAGCCATGCTGGGATGTATTATATCTCAGCGACGCCAGACGAGCAAGGCCAATAACAACAGAAACGCAGCGCCGCCCAGCGCAAGCCATTTCAGACGTTCGGGCAGCCAGCGTGTCGCTTCGGCGGTCAAAACCCGCGCCGACCCGACCGGAACCTGCCATTCCCTGGTCACGTCGGGGTCGCACCATGCCACGCGATAGGTCACGCGGCTTTCGGCCGCCAGGCTGCGCCACGCGCTCGCATCGGCCGACCACAGGCCGCGCTGAATCTGTCCGAGCCGCTCTTCGACGGTCTGAACCGGAGCATCTGGGGCCGGCAGACGCAGGCCAGCCGCAGTCAACCGGTCCGCGAGCTGTTGCCACGTGGACTCGGCGGACCGTAGATCAACCTGCTCGACATAACGCCAGAATGTCTGCACCACGCGATCTTCGTTTTGCCAGGCGGTCTTGTCCTGCGTCAGCGCCGCGGACAGCAGCGCCAATTCCGGCGCGGTCGGCAGCGCGGCGGCTAGCCGAGCCTGCGCCTCCGCCAGCCCACCCTCCATCAGCAGGGTGATGGTGAGCCGGTCGGCCGCCGCCAGCGCCTGCGCGCCGGGCACGCGCATGGCGGCGCCCGCAGCCTGGCGCAGGAGCGCCTCGACCGCGGCTGGCTGTCCGCCATCTGCCAGCGTCAGACTGAAGACCCGTGCGTGAGGCTCTGTCGTGACGATCAGCAGGGCCTGATTTGCCAGGGGCGGCCGGCTGCCAGGGAACACCGCGGCGTCCGCCCCAAAGGTCTCCGCGATGATCTGCCGCGCGACATCGAAATCGCGCCGCGCAATGGCCTGGCCGGCCTGAGCCAGGCGCGCGGTCCGCGAGTCTGCTGCGGAAGACGAGACGGCTTGCAGCGCAGCCAGCCGGCCGCGGTACTCTGTTGCCCCGGCCGCGTCGCCACTGGCCTGGGCCAGTTCGGTCAGCCGGGTGTACGCTTCGCTGAGCAGATCGCGCACGGCGGCTGCGGCCGCGCCCTGGGCCAGTGCAGCCTGGCCTTCGGTCGCGACAAGCTGCCAGAAGCTTTCTCCGGCCCGGCCAAGCCGGTCGGCCTGCCGACGGTAAAGGTTGGCCAGCAGCAGGTGAGCGGCCACGGTCTGACCGGCTGTGGCTGGTCGCCGGTCGCCAGCCGCCAGCGCCGCCTGCAGCTCGGCCACGGCCGGCGGGTAGTAACGGGCAAAGAAGTCGGCGTCGCTCTGAAACGGCAGGGCCGGCAGGCCGGCCAGTTGCGCATAGCGTTCCCCCAGTGCCAAATGCTCGGCCGGGCCGGCTCCGGCCGCGGTCGCCGCGCTGCGCGCTGCGGCGAAATCCGCCCACCAGCGGGGCGCCATGAACGCCAGCCAGACATCTCTTGAGGCTGGCTGGCCCTCCCACTCCCAGGTGAGGGCCGTATCGGTCTGCTTTTGGATCGGCGGCGAGTGGCCGAGGATCTGCTCGCGCGCCAGTGGTGCAGCGAATTTGAGAGTCACGCGCAGCGACTCCGGCGCGCCCGCCCAACGGCTGGCCGCGGACAACGGATAGGCGAACTGGGTCAGACCGGCCGTCTCCGACAGCGCCTGGCGATAGCTTAGCCGCAGCGACGCGGTTCCGCGCGGAGCTAACACGTGCTCGGCGGTCAAACCCGGCCAGTCCTGGTTGGGATCGGACGCTGCGGGATGCGTGGGCAGTGGCTTTTCGTCAAGCGTTGCCTGGAGATCGGAGGGTAGATCGGCCCGCGCCAGGTGCGCGGCCGATAGCGAGAGGGTGATCGTGACGGTTTGGGTGGCGGGGTTCAGAAGCCTGATCCAGACCTGCGTATCGGCCCAAACGGCGGTCGCATCCTGGACGATCAGGGCATCCACGGTTTGCACACGCAGCTCGACCCCGCGCGAGGCGGCCTTCGAGCCTGCGGGCGTGCTGCCCGCCGGAGACGAGGGGGCCGGGACGCTCGTTACGGCTGAGCTGGCCACAGTCATCCTCTGGCTTTGTGCGCCGATCGGCGCGACGCAGATGAGAATGCCGGCGAGGGCAAAGAGAAAGCGCCACAGACGGCCAGCGAGCTGCCGGCGACTGCGGCTAGCAGTCCACTGACCAGCGACTTGCCTTAAATGGCCCCTTCTGGTATGCTGCATGGCAGCCAGAGTACTCCGAGGATGGTGACGCATGGTCAAGTTGCTGATGAGTTGGGACATCAAGGCTGGGCGAGAGCAGTCTTACTTCGAGTTCGTGGTGCGAGAATTCGCGCCCGGTTTGATGCGGCTTGGACTCCAGCCCACGGAAGTCTGGTACACCGTCTACGGCAAGAGCCCGCAGATCTTGACCGGGGCGGTGACGGCTGACCTGGAGACCATGCGCGCGATCTTGAATGGCGGCGACTGGCGGGAATTGCGGGATCGCCTGCTCGAGTATGTGGCCAACTTCAGCCACAAGGTCGTGCAGGCCACCGGCCGCTTTCAGATTTGATCGGATGTCAGGGCTCGCTGCGCCCGAGTAGCAGCGGGCCCAGGGCGTCCAGCGCCCGGTATACTTCGCGTTCATCGCCGACGTTCTGCGTGAGCAAGAACAGATCGGCGTCTTCGGTGTAGCCCCAATCGTGTAAGACCCCCTCCATCGAACCGGTCTTGTGGCTAAATGCCACAGTGTCGCGTGGAATGTTGCGCAGCCAGAGGCCCAGGTCCGTGTTCGCAAGCAGCATCGGCTCGATCCACTGGCGCTCGCCCGCAGAGAGTTGATCGCGCAGCCTGAAGAACTGAACGCAGTCGCGCGGCGAAATCCAATTCTCGCGGCCCGTCGCGCGTGCGGCGTAGTCCATCAACTTCCGTTCCAGCCGCGTGTCCTGCAATCCCAGTGGGCCGCGAAAGATCGCGTTGAGGCGCTCCAGGCCGATCCGGCGAATCACCAGGTTGGTGCACAGGTTATCGGAGAGCGCCGTCATCAGCAGCAGCACATCGCCGAAGGGCAAGCGACGTGTGCGCAGCAGCCACGAAAGCCCCGCGCCCTGCACTTGCGGCTCCAGGTCGAGCTCGCACATCTCGGCGCGATCGGCGCGGCCTGTGCGCTCCAGGTAAGCCCATGCGAACAGGATCGGCGTCTTGATGATGGACGCCGACCTGAAGCGTTCGCAGTTGTGGAAGCTGAGCGGCTCCTGTCCGCGACGATGGTAATAGAACGCATAGTCGCAAGAGAGGGCTTGCAGCTCGGCCGCGATAGCGGCTGGCAGATCGGTCATGGCATCGGAACCGTGTAGCCTCGGTAGTCTTCGAGCCGCACGCTCAAGCAGCGCGGCGATCCGCGGCCAGGATGCGCCTGGCGCGCCGCAAGTGAGGCGTCTCGATCAGTTGGTTGTCGAGCAACGTCGCGCCAGCTCTCGCTTCGTCGTCGCCCAGCGCCTCGATGACGCGCCTGGCCCAGATGATCTGTTCTGTGGTGGGCGAGAAGGCAGCGTTGATCGCCGCGATCTGCGCCGGATGGATGGCTGACTTGCCCGCGAAGCCGAGGTTACGCGCTATCTCTGCGCCGCGCGCCAGGCCCGCAGGATCGTCCAGGCGCATGTGCGGCGCGTCGATGGCGTCAATCCCCGCGGCCCGGGCAGCCAACACGACCTGGTTCAGAGCGTGCAGCAGCGCGAGATCATCCGCCGCGGGCGTGCAGCCGATCTCCGCGCAGAAGTCAGCCGCGCCGAAGACCAGAGCGGTCACGCGCGGGTGACACGCGGCGATCTCGGCCGCCGCCAACACGCCCGCGGCCGATTCGATCATGCACATGATGGCGATGGCGTCTGCGGCCGCGCCGTGCAGGCTCTCCAGGCGGCCGATGGTCCAGGCTGCGAAGCGTACCTCCTCGACCGACCGCGTTTTCGGGAGCAAGATCGCGTGCGGCCCGAGCGCCGCGATCGCCAGCAGGTCGCGATAGCCCGTGTCGGTCTCCAGCCCGTTGATGCGTACGATGACCTCGGCGGGGCCGAAGTCCACGGTTTGCAGCGCGCGCGCGACGGTCTCTCGCGCCAGCTCTTTGTAGATGGCCGCGACCGCGTCTTCCAGGTTCAGGATCAGCCCGTCGGCCCCGCGCTGGGGCGCTTTGGCCAGCATGGCCTCCCGATCGCCGGGGACGTAGAGCAACGAGCGCCGGAGAATGGCAGGCATGGCGATTCTGCGTATCACGAGTGTGCACCAAGAACAGAGCAGGTTGGTCAGGCAGCCCAGATTGTAGCACGACTGCTGGACTGCCCGCAAGAACGGAAAGGCGCACGACGGCAGTTCAGATCCAGCCGCCGGAGGCTGGATTTCACCCGCCAGAGGCTTTCATCTCGTGCAGGAGTGCGATCGCACGATCGCGCAGCAGCTCGAAACCGCCCGCGGCGACCATGAAATTGCCGCCGTAGAACTTGTAGGCCATGTCCACTTCGTAGCCGCCCTCCGCGTAGACCTCTCGCGGCGGCAGATAACCGATGTCGCCGTTGGCGTAGCCGACCACATAGACGTGTGGACCGCAGGCCGCCCGCACATCGGTGGCCAGGCGCGAGAACACCTCGCCGCCGATCGCCGCGAAACGGGCCGGGCCGATCCGCACGACCTGCAGATCGGTCGTAACCTGAGTAGCCGCGCGGCCGGCGGCCAGGGCCGCCAACGCCTCAGCGTGCCACACGTCATAGGCCCGCCGCGCCCTCTCCCAGAAGAGCACGCCAGGAACGCACTCGGCGATCGCTCGTTCGTACTCCTGCTCGACCTCAGCCGGCGTCATCATCGCCAGGGGCAGATCGAGGGTCTCCTGGGCGCTCGCCAGGCCAGCATCGGGAAACCGCACAGCGCTCGTCTTGGCCGTGTACACGACCGAATTGGCAAGCCGTTGGCCGAACTGCTCGACCACGCGATAGTCAGGCGTCTGCGCGGGCGGGTTGACGTTGCCGCAGCCGCCATTGGTGAACAGGACGGGCGGGCAGCCGGGAAAGCGTTGGGCGATCAGAGTTGCGGCCGCGCCCGCCGCGTCGCCGGAGATGCGCCGGTTGTCGGGACCGAGCGTCGTGTTGTGCATGGCATAGTTTACGAGGACGGCGACGTAGTCGCCGTCTTCCTTACGCCAGGCCAGGAGGGGGAGCGCGGGATCCATGTGCGAATGCGGACTGAGGGGGCGGCGGTCGGCCGCCAGGTAGCACATTCCCCTTCCACATTCGAGCGTCGTGACCGCGGGCTGCGCCGCGGCTGCCAGTGCGGCCTGATGGAACCGGTCTGGCAGCCCGGCCAGATAGCCCGCATCCACGGCGCCGGTCTCGCGCAGGGTCGTGACCGTGGCTGGGCCCGCGTGGGTATGGGTTGCGCTGAAGAGGATCTGCCGGGGTTCCAGCCGCAGCTCGGCGGCCAGCGCGGTGCGCAACGCGCATGTCCATGCGTGGTCGAAGCCGATCAGATCGGCGTGCAACCAGAGCAGCTTCTCGGCGCCCGCTTCCAGGAAGAGGCCGCGCACGTAAAGATCGTCATACAGGCCGACAGAAGGCTGAATACGAGCTGCATAACCGGACAGCTCGATGCCGACAGGCGGTGTGATGGATACCTGACTCGCTCCGCATTTCATGTTCTTGATCTCCCAATTTGGCAGGAGGCCGCGCTATGCTATAATCGGCCCATCTCGCAAGGAGCACTATAACACCGTGACTGAATCGAGACAAGGCGAACCCCTCTACTATGGGATGTTCAAACACGCCGACGCCAAGGCCGGCTATGCCGTCTGGTTGCCGGTGGGATGGACCGGGCTGAAAATGGGCAAGGGCCATAAAGGCGCCGTCTTCTTCCCCGAATCGGAGGCGCAGGACACCTACTTCTCGTGTGAGAGCTTCAAGCTGCGTTTCGCTGTGACAGAACAGGATGTTCCGGTGTTGCGCGAAGGCTTCAATGCCGGACTCCAGGCGCTGCCGGGGGTCGACGTTGAATCCCAAGACGAAACGGTGACGCCGACGCTGATCGGGTTTGATGCCCGTTTCACTTTTGTGGAGGGAGAGGCCAAGAGAAAGCGATGGGTGCGCAACATCTACTGGGGCAAGCTCCAGATCGTGTTCATCGCGCAGGGTTCTACGTCGGCTGAGTTCGACTACTGGCTGCCCATGTTCTATCATACGATGATGACTTTCGAGGTGTGATACTAACAGACCGGAGGCATGAGCGCCCCCGGTCTGTTGTCTCGTGATCTATCGCATGTGTCAGCGCTGAGGCCTGGTAGTAACGACTGAAGTCGTTACTACGAACCTTGTCTGCACCTACGTGTGGCTGTACTAGAACGCCAACTGCAACGCTAGAGCCGCCAGACCCACGGCGAGCAGGCTGCCCAGACCGCGAATCGCCCGCCGGGCCAAGTCGCCCGTCTCGGCTCCCCGGCGGTAGTAGTATTCCAGCCCCACGGCCAGCCCGATCCCGACACAGCCCAGGATCAACAGCAGCGCGCGATCCACGAATTCAAGCGTCCAGCCGAACTGGCTATAGGATGTCGGCGCGTGCCCCTGCCGAGCGCCAAGCCAAGTCAGCACGCTGAGCAGCGCTCCGCGCACGAGCAGAATGTCCGTCAAGACAAGTGCAGAGGATGAGAGCCAGGCTGCGACCTGCGCCAGCGTCAGTCCGCAGCCTGGTGAACGGCCTTCCATTCAGATGATCTCGAGGTAGTCTTTGCTCGGTAGCGTCGGGAAGGCCGCGGTCGGCAGCGTCTGATACCAGTAGGCGACCGACGCGATGTCGTCCTGGAGCGGCAAGTAACGCCGACCATCACGCCACCCCAACGCCTGGATCGTTACGCTTAAATCCTCCTCGAAGCGGATCGGGTCCATGATGTGCCACCGGTACATGCTGAACCGCTGCTGGGCCTTGTAGAGACCATCGGGCCGGATGACCTGGTGCATCCCCATGAAGGGGGTCGAGTAGGGCACGTACTGCCCATCAACGTCCCAGTTGTACGCCCCGCCGAAGTAGTCCTCGGTGCCGGTGCCGCAGATCGTGGGGAAGTCCCGGTCGCCATCAATGTAGAACTTGATCTCGCCTTCGCCCCACCAACCGTTGTTGTTGACCCCCCAGGACATGGCTGTGCCGACGTATTGCCCCTTTCCGCGCACGCCCTCCAGGATGGTGTAGGGCTGCATGTAGGGCAGCGGATTGGTACGCCGGAACTGGGCATGGAAATAGGCCAGGTCAGCACCCACGTCGGTGAGCGTGTAATCGACCTGGTAATAGAACCGGATCGGGTCTGTGTGCCGGTTTTCGAGCGTGATCAGGCAGCGCTTGCGGAAGGGCATCTCCCAGAAGCAGTTGTAGCCGCGATTGGGGTTGACGGCCACCGGCAGCGAGTTCACCTGCGCATACTGGCCCCAGCCGCACGCGAAGAAGTCGGCCACCGGGCACTCGACCGACGGCTGCTCCTGCCCGTCCCAGTAGATGCGCACGATGTAGTTGCGGGCCAACGGCCCCTTGCGCGCCAAGTCGCCGCTCAGCCACATGTGTTGAATCGCGCCCGGCCCTGCGATGTCGGCCACGACGTATGTCTGCCCAGGCTCCACTGGCACGCTCGGCGACACCTTCCAACCCTGGCCCAGGTCACGCGCCGCGGCAGCCCCTTGGCCCTCGGTAGCCATGCCGCCCTTGCCCTTCTCGCCGGTAAAGTTCTCGGCGCTGATCGAACGCGTCCTGGCGTTCGAGAGCCGGGCCAGGGTACCCAGGTTCATGCCCAACCCATTGAACATCAGATGATCTCCAGATAGTCACGATCCGGCAGCTTGGGGAATGGCGCGGCCGGCAGCGTCTGATACCAGAAGGCCACCGAGGCGATGTCATCCTGCAGCGGCAGATATTGGCGATCGGTGCGCGAGCCGCGCCAGCCAAGCGCCTGGATTGTCACCCGCAGATCCTGCTCGAAGCGGATCGGGTCCATGATGTGCCAGCGATACATGGAGAAGCGCGTCTGCGAGTCGTACAGCCCGTCGGGGCGGATCACCTGCGAGAGACCCGCGTAAGGCGTGGTGAATTCGCGATAGCCGCCGTTCTCCTTGCCCAGATCGAAGTCATAGGAACCGCAGAAGTAGTCTTCGGTCCCGGTGCCGCAGATCGTCGGCCATTCGTCGCCGTCAATGTAGAACTTGATCTCCCCTTCGCCCCACCAGCCGCAGTTGTTGACCCCCCAGGCCATGTAGGCGCCGACGAAGTGCCCCTGTCCCTGCACACCGTCCAGGATGGTATAGACTTGCTTGTAAGGCAAGGGGTTAGTGCGCCGGAATTGGGCGTGGAAATAGGCCGCATTGTCCGGCACGTCCGTCAACGTATAATCAATCTGGTAGTAGAGCACCATATCTTCGTTGGCGATGTTGGTCATGGTGATCCGACATGCCTTGCGGAAGGACATCTCCCAATAGCAGTTGAGGCCGCTGCGCGGATTGACGCAGACTGCCAGCGAGGAGATCTGGGCATAGCGGCCATAGGCAGAGGCGAAGAAATCGCCCACCGGACATTCCACAGCCGGTGTATCGGAGCCATCCCAATAGATGCGCAGGATGTTGAAGCGCCAGTTTCCCGTCGGGGTCATCCAGATGTGCTGGATGGCGCCGGGGCCGGCGATGTTCGCCAGCTCGAACGTCTGGCCGGCCGCGATGCGGATCGAAGGGGAGATCTTCCAGCCCTGGCCGAGATCCCGCGCCCGGGCCGCACCCGTGCCTTCGGTCGCCATGCCGCCCTTGCCCTTCTCGCCGGTGAAATTCTCCGGGCTGATCGAGCGCGTCTTGGCGTTCGACAACAACGACAGCGTGCCCAGGCTTAGGCCCAGACCGTTGTAACCCTTTGCCATGATATCCTCTCCTTGAGTTGTGAGATTCTGGGAATCCGTCGGATAACAACTCACCTATTGTCTCGCCTTGCGCGCTTGGAGTTGCGGCCACGCAGGTGCTGCTTCAGCACCAGTGCAACTACCCCAGCACCCCTCTCAACTGTAAATCACCCGCCAGATGACAGCTCACCCAATGCCCCGCGCTGATCTCCCGGAGCTGCGGCGTCTCTTGGGTGCACTGCGCCTGCGCGTAACGGCAGCGAGGATGGAAATAGCAGCCAGAGGGCGGGTTCGCTGCGCTGGCCACTTCGCCGGGCAGCCGGATCGGCCGATCGCGATGTCGCGGGTCTGGCTTGGGCAGGGCCGCCATCAGCGCCTCGGTATAGGGGTGTTTAGGATGATAGTACAACTTATCCGTGTCGGCCAACTCGACCAGCTTGCCCACGTACATGACCGCGACTCGATCGGAGATATGCTCGACTACGCTCAGATCGTGCGCGATGAAGACGTAGGTCAGGTTGAACTGCGCTTGCAAGTCCTCAAGTAGATTGAGCACCTGCGCCTGGATCGAGACATCCAACGCCGATACCGGTTCATCGCAGACGATCAGCTTCGGGTTCAATGCCAGAGCGCGGGCGATCCCCAATCGTTGCCGTTGGCCGCCGCTGAAGGCGTGGGGATAGCGGCTCATATACTCCGGCCGCATCCCGACTACCTGCAGCAAATCGGCGACGCGATCTCTTAGCTCCTGGCCGTGCGCCACGCGGTTAATCACCAAGGGCTCGGCCACGATCCTTTGCACTGTCATGCGCGGGTCCAGCGAGGAGAATGGATCCTGGAAGATGATCTGCATGTTGGGGCGCACCTTCAGCAGTTCCTGGCGCGACATCCTTTCCAGGTTCACCCAGCCCAGGTTCGGATCATTGAAGCGGATTTCTCCGGCAGTTGGTGCAAGGAGACGCATGATTGTGCGCCCTGCCGTCGTTTTGCCGCAGCCGCTCTCGCCCACCAGACCCAGCGTTTCGCCTTGACGCACAAAGAAATCAATGCCGTCCACGGCTTTCACCGCGCCGGCCCCTCGTCGCAGCAGCCCCTGGCGAATTGGGAAATACTTCTTAAGGCCCTTGATGTCAAGCAGTAACTCGTTATGACTGAGGTTAGCCTTCATGGTTTTCTTCCGCCTGGTCAGAGTACAGGAAGCAACGCACCGAGTGTTCGTCTGTCACGGCTGTCAGAGTCGGCACACGCACATCGCAGACGCCGGGCCGGATCATGTCACAGCGCGGGTGAAACGGACAACCGGCTACGGTCGTGTAGGGATCAGGCACGACCCCGCGGATTGGTTCCAGACGCGCCTTGGTGCGGCTGCCCACGTGCGGGATAGAGCGCAACAGGGCTTTGGCATATGGATGCCGGGGATCATAGAAAAGCGCATCAACCGTGGCCAGTTCTACCACTCGACCCAGATACATCACTGCCACCGTGTCGCACATCTGCGCTACAACCCCCAGATTATGTGTGATGTAGAGGATGGTCATCCCGATCTCGGCCTGCAGCTCACGCATCAGGTCCAGGATTTGCGCCTCGGTGGTCACGTCCAGGGCTGTGGTCGGTTCGTCTGCGATCAGGATCGAGGGGGTGCACGAGAGAGCCATCGCGATCATGGCCCTCTGTCGCATCCCCCCGCTGAGCTCGTGGGGATAGCGCTTTATCAGCGAGGATGGGTTTGGCATGCCGACCTGATCGAGGATCTTCACGGCGCGAGCCTCTGCCTCCACCTGGTCCACCTGCTGGTGCAGCAGGATCGTCTCCATGATCTGGTCGCCCACCGTGTACGACGGATTCAGCGAGGTCATCGGCTCCTGGAAGATCATGGCGATCTCATCCCCGCGGATGCTGCGAATCTCACGCCCCTGGGGATGCAGATCGGTGAGCTTGACCTCGGTGATGACCTGTGAGGCGCCCTGCTGCTGTTTGCGGTGCAGCACGATCTCACCGCGCACGATGCGCCCCGGCTTAGGTACCAGGCGCAGAATTGAGAGCGCGGTCATGCTCTTACCGCAACCACTTTCGCCCACCACGCCCATCACTTTGCCCGCCGGCACATCCAGGCTGACGCCGTTCAGCGCGCGCGAGATGCCCAGATCGGTAAAAAAGTAGGTGTGCAGATCCCTGATCTGCAGAATCACATCGCGACCATCACTGGCGGATGCCGCTTGCTCACTCATGGCTCCCCCTGTCACCTTCTCCCATCCTGACTAGATCGAATAGGGATCAACGGCATCGCGCAGGCCATCGCCCAAGAAGCTGAAGAAAAGAACGGTCAGCACGACCCCAAGACCGGGGATCATCAGCCACGGGTGCAGGATCACCGCTGATACCTGGGTGGCGCCCCGCAGGAGCGACCCCCAACTGACCAGAGGTGGCAGGATACCCAGGCCCAGGAAGCTCAGCGCGGTCTCGCCCAGGATCATGCCGGGAATCGCCAGCGCCCCGACGACGATGATGTGGCTGGCAGCATTGGGGATCATGTGTTGGATGATGATCCGGGCATCGGATGCGCCTGCCGCCAGCGCCGCCTGACAGAAATCGGCCTGGCGATAGGACATCACCTTTGCCCGGAGTTGCCGCGCCAACCCCGTCCAGTTCACCAGAGAGAGGATCACGGTAATCAGGAAGTAGCGGTGCAAGGCCGTGAAACTGCCGGAGATGTCAGGTAAGGCGGCGGCCAACGCGGCCCACAAAGGAATCGTGGGGAACGCCATGATGATCTCGATGATGCGCTGCATGATATCATCTATCACGCCGCCAAAATAGCCGGATGCGCCGCCCATCAGGGAGCCGAAGATGATCGTCAACGCTACACCGAGCAGACCGACGGTCATCGAAATTTGGCCGCCCATCAGCACACGCGCCATCATACACCGCCCCAGGTCATCCGCGCCAAAAGGATAGAGGCGTTGCGGTGGCTCGATGCCGAACAGATGGATGTCCGACTTGATGAAGCCGAGCATCTGATAGGGATCGCCACGCACGAAGAAGTGTACGGGAATCTTTTGAGTCTCATCGAGGGCGAACACATACTTGAAGTTCTTTACATCGAGCTCGGTCGTGACGCCATACGTATAGGGACGCAGTCCCAACCGCCCATCGGGGTTGATAAAGGTGACTGGACTGGGTGGACCGTACAGGTAATCCGAATTCTGAAAGGTATAATCGTTGGGGGCCAGGAACGGCGCCAACACGACCAGGAGATACATCACGACGAGGCCTACGACACCGGTCATGGCCAGCTTATTACGGGCAAAACGCAGCCGCATAAGCTGCCATTGCGACATCTGCCCGACTTCACTGACCGGCTCACGCATCATGCCCGGCGCGGTTGCTGCAGGGGTCAAGACTTCAGTCATTTTTCACGCCCTCTCTTTGGCACGGCTCTCATTCGAACTGGATGCGCGGGTCGAGCCATGCCAGAAGGATATCGGCCAGCAGGTTGCCGATCAGCAGGATGATCGCCAGGAAAACCAGAAAGGTTCCCGCCAGGTACATGTCCTGTTGGATCAAAGCCCGGAAATAGATCGGCCCGCTGGTGGGGAGGTTGAGCACGGTCGCCACGATCACTTCACCGGAGACGATGGCCGGCAGGCTGGTGCCCAGCACCATCACCAAGGGATGCAGGGCATTGCGCACCGCATGTTTCCAGATCACCTTTCGCTCAGCCAGCCCCTTGGCTCGCGCCGTCTGCACGTATTGCATGCCGAGCACATCCAACAGGTTCCCACGCATCACGCGGCTGACCCATGCGGTGCCGTTGAGACCGATGACGACAACGGGAATCCACACGTGTGCCAAGAAGTCAATGAACTTCGCCAGGCTCCACGGCGCATCGCGATACTGATCCGAGAAAAGCCCCACCACTTGCATGCCGAATACCTGCTGGGCGATTACCATCAGCACCAGAGCCAAGAGGAAGGCAGGCACCGACAGGCCAAAAAACTGTATCACGGTGATGGCATAGTCGGGGAGGGTGTACCGATGGGTCGCCGAATAAACACCGATGAGGATGGCGACCGTCCAACTGAAGAGAAGCGTCAGCACAGAGATAATCATGGTGTAACCCAGCCGCGCCCAAATGATCTCCTTGACAGGTTTCATATACTCAAATGAAAACCCAAAATCGCCCTGCACAAACCCGGAAACCCACTTCCAGAACTTAAGCGGAATCGGATCATCAACTCCATAGGTCTTCTTGAGGGCTTCGATCTGATCCTGGTAGACGTTGCCGCCCGCCATACGCAAGCGCTCGATCTCGAACTCCAGATAGGATCCCGGCGGCAGCTCGATGATCATAAATCCGAGGATAATGATGAATACCATCGTGACCGCCATATTCCCGACCCGGCGCGCGATGTATCTCAGCATACCTGCCCCCTTTTCAGCTCGGCTGTAGAAAGGCTCACCCTGGGGAACGTCGGTAGTGTCAGGGTAACGCAGAGGTTCCCCTGCAATCCCCCGACCCATTTCTCCCCCGCTGCGGCAGGGGAGAAATGGAGCATACACTTTCGTGGGGTTTTCGGGCGCCAGCGCCACCTGAGAACCCCTTTTGCAGACTCTGCCTGGCCCCACCTTAATGGGGCTAGGCAGGGCGTGGGTACCGGTGATCTCTCCTTCCTATGCCGCCGTACAACGCGAGGAAGGAGGCGCCCATCGCCAACGCGCCCGCCCGAGACTACGCCTTCTTGTAATAGTAGGTCTCTGGATTCGTGATACCCGGATACACCATGATCCACGGCGTCACAAAGCCGCCGGTCTTCAACTGCTCCCTTTGAGGGACATTGACCAGCTTCTTGCTGACGATAATGACGCGCGGGATGTTGGCGACACAACCGATGAGGAACGGGCCCTCGTTGATGTGGACATCGTAGATCTGCCACGCCATCGCATGGCGTTTGACCTCGTCAACCTCGAGCATGGCCCGACGTGAGATATCCTGCAATTTCAGGACCGTTTCACCGATCAGATCCTTCTCGGCAGGCAGGAAGCGAGGCGGTTGCCGATCCCAGGGAGTCTTGTCGGCTTCCTGTTTCTCCTTTTCCGTGCCCTGGAACAACCACATGTTACCAGACAGCGGGGCCCAACGCGTGGCCTCAGCCGGCGTATGCCAGGCGATGAAGGTAAAGTGATCTGGTCCGTCACCCACCTCCCAGTCGGTACGCACCATCCCTTTGCCGCTTTGCCAGAAGAGGCCGAACTCGGTCGCCGGCATCTGGTTGACGATGACATTCAAGCCGATCCCGTTCCAGGTCTTCTTGAACATCTCCAGCACTTTGAGGCCGTCGGACGTGGCAGTCGCCGAAATATCTACCCGCATTTCCAGCTTCGTGCCGTCGGGCATCTCGCGCCAACCATCGTTGTTGACGTCCTTAACGCCGATCTCATCGAGCAGCTTCTTGGCCTTCTCCGGATCGTATTGCACATACGCGTCGCGAATCCTCTGGAACTGCTTCTTGGCCTCATCGTTGAAATTGAACTCAATGGCCTTGGGGCTGTAGGAGCCGGTGCTCAGGATACCAGTGTTGAAGTAGACCGTCTTCTGGATCGTCGCGCGGTCATGGGCATAGGAGAGGGCTTGCTTGAACTTGGGGTTGCGGAACAGAGCGCGCACTTTCGCATCGGGATGGTCGTGATTCAGGTAGATGATGCGCCCTGTGCCATCGCCGCTATCCCATAGACGGACCTCGAAGCCGCCCTTCTCTTCGTTCTGCTTCAACGTGGCCACGTCCGCCAGGTAGATGTTGTAACCGTGGCAAGCGAAATCAACGCCTCCCTGCATCACCGTCAGCTTCTGAGCCTCCGGGTCTGCGATCATCTTTTCTTCGACGTAGTCAATGTAGGGTAACTGATTCCCTTTGGTGTCTACGGCGTAGTAGTAAGGATTGCGCGCCCACATCCTGACGACGCCCGGCTCGAACTTCTCACAACGCCAGGCAGTCAGTGTGGGACAGTCAGGATTCTGACGCCAGAGGATCTTCTGGTCGAACTCCTTGAAATCCTTGTATTGGCTGTTGTGTTTCGGGTGAAACTGCTTGACATAGTGTGCCGGCACAATCCAACGTGGCCCCGTGCCGCCTTTCGGCCACATGGCGAGCTGCCTGGCGGTCAGCGGCGCCGGCCCAGCATACTTGATCTTGAGGGTAAAGTCATCAATCTTGATGAACTCGGCCAGCTTGCCGGCCGCGGTGGCCCATTCAGGCGGCGCGTCCGATTGATCAGGATCCACCACCATATCTTTCCACCAGAAAATCACGTCATCAACCGTGCATGGCTGGCCATCGGACCACTTGAGACCCTTGCGGAAGTTGAGGGTCCACTCGCTGGTATCGGCATTGCTCGAGTAAGACTCGATCATGCCGGGGATGATGCCGAAACCATCGTCAATCCATCTCAGCGGCGAATTTCCGTACTGGGCCATCACCCAATGCGCACCCTGGGCATTGACGATAGTCCGAATCGTGCCGCCGTACTCACCGATGGAGGTGATCGGGGCAATCACAAGAGACTTTGCCGGCAGACGTTGGGTGAGCGGTGGCAGCTTGCCCGCCTTCACCTGCTCGGCCAACATGGGGGCTTCGCCGCCCACGGCTGCCACCGTGGGGACGGCCGTAGCAGGTACCGCGGTGACGACCGTGGTGGGAGTGGCCGCTGCTGCGACAGGCGCCTTGGGAGTCGCTGGCGCGGGAGCTTTGGTGGGGACCGCAGTCGCCGGAGCAGGGGCGGGCTGCGTCGCGCCGCACGCCGAGAGCGCCACGCCGACCACACTCGCGGCAGAGGCGAACAGGAATCCACGGCGATCGAGCTTCACTTTCTTGGACATGTTGATTCCTCCTGAAATGGATGTTCTCTCTTGGGCTGAGCATACCCTATAGCGTGGAATCCGGTCTGTTGACTCTTCGCCAGAGACGAGTAAGCGGTGCGACCTCCTTTGTGTCTCTCGCCCAAGATTGCGCGGACTTGACTCGTGTCTTGCGACGGGCGAGATGTGACACCTTAACCAGGCAGCGAACATACTATCAGTCCCCCTTCGAACACGGGACAACTCTTCTCGTAGGAACGTCTGGGGCGGCGTTCCAGACTGAGATAGGGCGTTTTCCTGGCGACGAGGCGGCCAGGTCGTTCTCTCTAGCAGCGCGACTGATGTTCCGTTGATCGGCGCCGTGCGGGGAAAACTAGGCGACAGAATAGCACAGCTAGGATGAGTTGTCAAACGGGATACGTGAGAAGTCAGCCACTGGCTGATGGCCAGATGGTTGATTCTGCACAGGAGATGAGACATAATGCACGTCTGTCGTTCTTGACAAACCCGGCGCACTTGCACGATACTGCAACGCGTCTGCCAGAGCGCCGTTCCACTGCGCCTCATCCCGCGCCATCACACAACTGCCATCACGCAACCCGATGATACAACACACACGTCTGCTTGCGGAACGCGCCGAGGGCTCGCTAGAGCCTTCTGCTGCTGTCGCATCCCCCGCGTCCCGCATCAGCTTCATGGTGAACGGCCGGCCGCTCGTCCTGGCCGTTGATCCTGCCAAACCGCTGCTGCGCGTGCTGCGCGAGGATTTGCGGCTGACGGGGGTCAAGCAAAGCTGCGACATGGAAGGGGAGTGCGGCGCGTGCACCGTGATCGTGGACGGCGTGGCGCAGCGATCGTGCCTGGTGCTGGCCGGCGAGGTGGAAGGCTGCGCGGTGGAGACGGTCGAAGGATTGGCTGCATCTGGCCGTCCGCATCCGCTCCAGATCGCCTTTCTGGAGGCTGGCGCAGTCCAATGCGGCTACTGCACGCCTGGCATGGTGATGTCGGCCAAGGCGCTGCTCGATCGCAACCCGCGCCCCACCCACGGCGAGATCGTCGCCGCGTTGGCGGGCAATCTGTGTCGCTGCACCGGCTACGTGAAGATCGTGGAGGCGGTGGAACGGGCGGCCGCGATGTTGGCGGAAGATGGCCCGCAGGCATCGGGAGACGTGGAAAGGGCATCCAGCATCAGGCAGCCCGTCATCGGCGGCGATCTCACGCGGCATCGGGGTTGGGAGCGCGTCAGTGGGGCGGCGCTCTATGCCGAGGACATCGTCCTGCCTGACATGCACCATATCGCCTTTGTGCGAAGCCCTCATTTTCACGCGCGCGTGCTGAGCATTGACCCCGCGGCCGCGCTGGCGCTGCCGGAAGTTGCGCGTGTTCTGACCGCCGCCGACGTGCCGGGCGAAAACATCGGTCTGGGCGGCTATTCGGTTGGCGAGCACTTGCTGGCGCCAGTCGGCGGCATGGTGCGCATGATCGGCGACCCGGTGGCGATGGTCGTGGCGGTTGACCCGGAGACCGCGCGCGCCGGCGCGGCTGCGGTGCGGGTGGCCTATGAGCCGCTGCCGCACACAACCGAGATCGAGAACGCGCTGGCGCCTGACGCGATCCCGATTCACGATGGCGGCAACCTGCTCGTTAGCGAGGCGGCGCGGCGCGGCGACCTCGATGCGGCGCTGGCTGGCTCGGCTGTGGTGGTGCAGGAGACATATCGCACGTCGTTCCAGGCGCACATGGCGATGGAGCGCGAGGCTGCGGTAGCGTATTGGGAGACGCCATATGTCTTGACCGTTATCTGCGGCAGCCATGAGCCGCACTGGAACCGCGACTACCTAGCGACGATCCTCGCGTTGCCGGCGGAACAAATCCGCGTGGTCACGCCGCCGATGGGCGGCAGCTTCGGCGGCCGGCAGGATGTCTATCCGCTGGCTGCAGTCGCGCTGGCGGCCTACCATGTGCGCGCGTCGGTGAAGCTGGCCTACACCCGCCGCGAGGTGATGGAGGCCGCGCCGAAGCGTCACCCGTACACCATGCAGTGTGCGGTGGGCGCACAGGCTGACGGACAGTTGACCGGCATGAAGGTGGACATAAAAGTCAACACCGGCGCCTATGACTCGGCGGGCCGCTACATCGCCGACTACGCCGTGGCGGCCAGCCCTGGGCCGTATCGTTGGCAGGCGGCGCACGTCCGTGCGCAGGTGATCTACTCCAACGGGCCGAAGGCAGGACAGTTCCGCGGCTTTGGCACGCCGCAAGCGGCCTTCGCGATGGAGTGCATGTTGGATGAGGTGTGCCAGCAGCTCGACCTGGACCCGTGGGAGTTCCGGGTGCGCAACGCGCTGGCCGATGGCGAGCCGAATGGCCTGGGCGTCTTGCCAGGGGAGACGATCGGCTTCCGCCAGGTGTTGGAGGCGCTGGCTGACGATTACCGTGTGACCCTCGCGTCTGCGGCGGCTTCTAACGCCGATCGGTCCCGGGCCGGCCGGCGGCGGGGCGTGGGGCTGGCGGGGATGATGTACCGCTTCGGCAAGTTCGGCGTGGCGCGCAGTCAGGCTGAGGCTGAGCTGGCGCTCGATGGCCGCATCGTCATCTATGCGTCCGCGGGAGAGTTCGGGCAAGGCATCGAGACGGTCTTCATGCAGATGGCCGCGGAGTGCCTGGGGGTTTCGCGCAGCGTCGTGCAGCTCGTCAATGCGGACACCGCACACACGCTCGATGGCGACGTCACCGGCGCCTCGCGCGCGACCTATTGGGTGGGCGGCGCGGTGGCGGACGCGGCGCGGCGGCTGGCGGCTGCCATCCTCTCTACCGCAGCCGAGTTGCTTGATCGGCCGCCAACGGCCCTGAAGCTGACGGACCAGGCGGTGATCGTGGCCCGCGAGCCGGCCGTGCGGACCTCGCTGGCCGCGGTGGCGGCTGAAATGGAACGCTCTGGCCAGCCGCGCCGCATTCGCGGAGTGCACGACCTCACGCGTGAATTTCCGGCGGCCGGCCGTTCGCCCTATCTGCCGTTCTTCCTCACCGCCGCGCACCTGGCTGAGGTTGAAGTTGACCTGGAGACCGGTCAGGTGCAAGTGCTGCGCGTCGTCGCGGCGCACGACGTGGGAAAGATCATCAATGCTCGCGATGCCGTCGGCCAGGTGCAGGGCGGCGTGATGATGGGGATCGGCTCTGCGCTCGTCGAGGAGTATCGCCCAGGTCAGAGCCGCGGGTTTGCCGGCTACGCGCTCCCCACCTTGACAGCGATGCCCGAGATCAGCGTCCGGCTGGTCGAGACGCCCGCCAGGTACGGCCCATTCGGCGCAAAGGGTCTGGGCGAGGCGACGATCCTGCCGACCCCGCCGGCGGTGATCAATGCAGTCTCGCGCGCGATCGGGGTGCGCATTCGCCGCACGCCCGCGACGGCCGAGATGATACAGGCCGCGCTACGCGCAGCCGCGCAGCCGATGTGATCCTTGCCCCTCAGTTCGAGACACAGCCCTACAGCACCTCTGCGCTGCGTGTCAAAGGCTGGCCGCCGGCGGCGGCTGGTCGTGATCGGGCAGGATCGCCTCGGCGTTGCGGATGGCCGGCACGAAGACGCTGACCCCAGCCACCAGCATGCCGCCGAGGCCGCAGATGACCATCAGCAGGCCCATGCCCGCGCCAGGGCCGATCCCCACCAGCCAGCCGAACAGGGACGCCAGGCCGCTTTCGCCCCGCTTTAGTCCGTCGTTACCTATTTTCAAGGGAGAATCCATGACCACTATCACCAATCTGCTCTGTGAATACCAAACCAACCCGTTGGGCATCGGCGTGCGCCAGCCGCGGCTGAGCTGGCAGCTCGCATCCGACCGCCGCGGCGCGGCGCAGACCGCGTATCAGCTCCGCGCGGCCGGCGATGCGGCGGATTTGGCCGCGGGACGCAACCTGTTGTGGGATTCGGGCAAAGTCGCATCCGACCAATCCATCCTCGTCCCCTACGGCGGCCCGGCGCTCGTCTCCGGCCAGCGCGTCCATTGGCAGGCGCGCGCCTGGGACGAGACCGGCGCGGCCGCCCCCTGGAGCGAAGCGGCCTGGTGGGAGATGGGGCTGCTCGACGCAGCCGAGTGGCAGGCCGGGTGGATCACGCCCGACTGGGAGGAGGACACGACGCAGTCGCAGCCGCAGCCAGTGTTGCGACGGACGTTCGAACTCGACGGCCAGGTGAAGCGCGCCCGCGTCTATGTCACCAGCCTGGGCCTCTATGAGCTACACCTCAACGGCCAAAAGGTCGGCGACGGCGTGCTCACCCCCGGCTGGACGGCCTACGACAAGCGCCTGCAATATCAGACCTACGACGTGACCGGGCTGCTCCGCAGCGGCGAGAACGCCATCGGCGCGCTGCTGGGCGACGGCTGGCATCGCGGCTGGCTCGGCTTCGAGGGCAACCGCAACACCTGGGGCGACCGGCTGGGGCTGCTGCTGCAACTACACGTCACCTATGCGGACGGCCGCACCGCGGTCATCACGAGCGACGAGCAGTGGCGCGCTACGCTCGGCCCGATCCGCATGTCGGACATCTACAACGGCGAGGCATACGACGCCCGGCTGGAGCTGCCGGGCTGGGATGCGCCGGGTTATGACGCCAGCGCGTGGCAAGGCGTCCGCCAGCTCGATCATCCCAAATCCGCGCTCATCGCCCAGGATGGCCCGGCCATCATCCGCCACGAGGAGATCAAGCCGGTCAAGATCATCCGCACGCCCGCGGGCGAGACGGTCTTCGACTTCGGCCAGAACATGGTCGGTTGGGTGCGGCTGCACGTCCAGGGGCCGGCCGGCGCGACGGTGACGCTCCGCCACTTCGAGGTGCTCGACCAGCAAGGCAACGTCTACCTCACCAACCTGCGCAAGGCGCAGCAAGCGTTGACCTACACGCTGAAGGGTGACGGCATCGAAACTTACGAGCCGCGCTTCACCTTCATGGGCTTCCAGTTCGTCTCCGTGGAAGGCTGGCCGGGCGAGCCGACCCTCGACAGCCCTTCGACAGGCTCAGGGCTCAGCCTGACCGGCGTGGTGGTGCATTCCGACATCCCGCCGACCGGCGCGTTCGAGTGCTCCAACCCACTCATCAACCAGTTGCAGCACAACATCGTCTGGGGGCAGAAGGGCAACTTCGTGGACGTGCCCACCGACTGCCCGCAGCGTGACGAGCGGCTGGGCTGGACCGGCGACGCGCAGGTCTTCATCCGCACCGCCTGCTTCAACCGCGATGTAGCGGGCTTCTTCACCAAATGGCTGGCCGACCTGGCCGCGGAGCAGCATCCCAACGGCGGCGTGCCGATGGTGATCCCCGACCCGATGAAGCGCAGCGTGTTTGGCCGCACGGCCGGCGGGTCGGCCGCGTGGGCCGACGCCGCGACGATCTGCCCGTGGACGATCTATCTGGCCTATGGCGACAAGGGCATCCTGGCGCAGCAATACGCCAGCATGGCCGCGTGGGTCGGCTACATGGCCGGGCAAGCGGGCGACCGCTATCTGTGGACGACCGGCTTCCACTTCGGCGACTGGCTCGACTACCGCGGCCGCGGCGGCTTCGACACGACGCCGATGACCGACAAAGAGCTGATCGCCAGCGCGTTCTTCGCCTATTCGACCAGCCTGCTGCAGAAGGCGGCCGAGGTGTTGGGCAAAACCGAGGATGCGGTGAAATACGCCGAGATCGTGCGCAAGGTCAAGGCCGCCTGGGTCGCGGAGTTCGTCTCGGCCAACGGCCGCGTCGGGCCAAACAGTCAGACCAGCTACGTGCTGGCGCTGCACTTCGACCTGCTGCCGGAGGCGCTGCGGCCATCGGCCGCGGCCCGCCTGGCCGAAGAGGTGCGCAAGTTCGGCTATCACCTGACGACCGGCTTCGTGGGCACGCCCTACCTGTGCCACGTGCTCTCGCGCTTCGGCTACAACGACCTGGCCTACGAACTGCTGAACCAGGAGAGCTACCCGTCGTGGCTCTACCCGGTGAAGAAGGGCGCGACGACGATCTGGGAGCGGTGGGATGGCATCAAGCCGGACGGCAGCTTCCAGGACGCGGGGATGAACTCGTTCAACCACTACGCTTACGGCGCAATCGGCGACTGGATGTACCGCGTGGCCGCGGGCATTGACACCGCCGAGGACGCGCCCGGCTACAAGCACGTGACCATCCAGCCGCAGCCGGGCGGCGGCCTGACGCACGTCCGCGCCGCGCTCCGCTCGCCCTACGGCGAGATCATCTCAGCGTGGCAGTTGAATGAAGGCGATTTCCGGCTGCACGTGACGATCCCGCCTAACACACGGGCCACCGTGCGGATTCCGGCGCAGACTTTGGATCAGGTCACGGAGATGGGTGTGCCGCTCGGCAAGGCGGCGGGCGTGATCTCGGCGCAGATCGCGGACGGCGCGGCCGTGGTCGAGATCGAGGCGGGGCAGTACAGCTTCGCCAGCACCGGGCTGAACCGGGCGCAAGCGTTCGCCAACGTCCGCCACGTGGCCGGCCGGCTCGACATCGGCTGCGGCGTGCGTGAGCTGATGGCGGATGAGCGGGTGAAGGCGATCCTGCTCAAACACGTGGGCGACGCCATCACCGCAATGCGCGTGCCGCCGTGGGTCGGCGATCAGACGCTCGATTCGATGGCGCGCATGGCGCCGCAACTGCTGACGCCGGAGAAGCTGCAAGCGATCCAGGCGGAGTTGATCGCGCTCTGATCTCCACCAACTCACCAAACCGCGCTGGTTTGGAGGCTTTAGCCGGTTTGGTGGTTAACGACAGCAACCGGCTAAAGCCTCGAGTCCTGTGGTGAGAGTCACGGCGGTTCATATCACAAGGAGAGACCAGAAAACGGCCGACGTATTAGATCTCATCTTCAAGCGCCGGAGCATCCGGCAATACACCGAACAGGAAGTGTCGCAGGAGACGGTCACGCGGCTGCTGGAGGCGGCGATGGCCGCGCCCTCGGCTGCGAACGGTCGGCCCTGGGAGTTCGTGGCCGTGACCGACAAGGTCGTCCTGGCCGAGCTGCGCGAGGCGCTGCCCGGTCATTACAACGGCCAGGCGGCCATCGCGGTCTGCGCGAACCTGAGCCTGGCGAGCAGCCCGGCCAGCGAGCGTTTTTGGCAGCAGGATCTCGGCGCAGCGACCGAGAACATCCTGCTCGCGGCCGCCGGCCTGGGGCTGGGCACGGTCTGGACGGGCGGCTATCCGGGGATGGAACGGGCAGAGATCCTCCGCCGCGTGCTGGGCATCCCAGAGAGCGTGATCCCCATGTGCCTGATCTGGATCGGCTACGCGGCCGAGAGCAAGCCGCCCCGCACGCAGTACGACGCGCAGCGCGGCCACTGGCAGCGATACACACCGAAGACCGCCGCAGGCGACGATTTGGCATAGTAGGGCGATCCCTCGCAGTCGCCTTGGCGTGGGCGCAAGGCGCCGTTCCTATTGCCGAACTCCTCACATCCTGTCGGGCGCTGGCTGCCCCGGCTCCCACCGCGCCCGCGCCAGCGTGAGCGCCCACACGCTGGCGGTCCCCGCCCCGCGCAAGGCTTCCGCGCACGCCTCCAACGTCGAGCCGGTCGTGCAGACATCGTCTACCAGCACGACGCGCAGATTGCCTACATCGCCCTGGCAGATGAACGCGTCCTTGACGTTGGCGCGGCGCTCTGCCGCGTTCAGCACGGCCTGTTGCTGGGTGGCTTTGTGGCGCACCAACACATCTTCGCGGATCGGGACGCCGGTCGCTTCAGCAAGGATGCGGGCCAGGAGCGCGCTCTGGTTGTAGCCGCGCTCGGCCAGGCGGGCCGCATGAAGAGGCACAGGGATGATCACGTCGGCCGAGCGGCGGGCAACGCGCCAGTTTTCCGCCAGGCGCGCACCGAGGATCGGCGCCAGGCCGCGGCCGTTGTCATACTTGAAAACGTGGATGGCGTGGCGCAGCGGCCCGGCGAACACCGCAGTGGCGGCGATTTCGTCCAGGCAAGAGGCTGAGCGGCGACAGTCCGCGCAAAGGCCAGCGCCGCGATAGGGCCGGCCACAGTGAAGACATACCGGCAACGCAATCGGCTCGATCTGCGCCTGGCAGAGTGCGCAAAACAGAACCCCCACGCGGCCGCACCCGGCGCAGCGTGGGGGAAAGAGCAGGTCAAGCAACGCCAGCCCGAGGCGCTTCAGCCAGGCCGGCGCGCGGAGAACGGAGGATGGTCGTAGGGACATCGTCGCCGTTGCCTGAAAATGGGACGCGGACGAGCGCGAGTGAACGCGGTTTCTCTCCCGTTGATGAACGTTGGGTAGCCGGATGGGTTCCACCCTCCGGCGGGCCCTCGACGGTCGGGCGGTTGAAAACCGCGGCCACCACTGCAAAGCCAATCCTTCGGCAAGCTCAGGACAGGCTCTGCGTCGGCTGGATCTCGTCGCCGCAGGGCGTCTTCGCCAGCGTTGCAGCGACCGTTCGGCTGAGCTCACGACGAAGCCTCGGTCGCCCGTGGCGGATTACTTGACTGACGTCCTAGCGGTTCCCCGACAGAAGCCCCTGCAATGTATTGACGATCCACAGGCGCAGATCGTCGCCGATGATCAAGAGGATGGACACCACGATGATCGCGATCAGCACGACGATCAGCGCCAGCTCGATCAGGCTGGCGCTGGAACCCTGGTTTTGGTGCATAGGGTGAAAGAGATCTCCTCAAGGTGATCTTGCGCCGCAAGGCGAACGGGTCGCTATTGCAGCGGCTTGGTGTCTTCCAGTCGAATCCAGCCGCGGCGCAAGGCGAGCACCGCGGCCTGGGTGCGATCGTTGACCGCCAGCTTGCGCAGGATCGAGCTCATATGATTCTTGACCGTCTGCCGGCTGATGCTCAGCTCGCGGCCGATCTCTTTATTGCTGGCCCCGCGCGCGATCAATTGCAGGATGGCCATCTCGCGCGGGGAGAGCGGCGCGAACATCTCGCTGGGGCTCTCATCGAAGACGGCCAGCTCCTCGAACTGCTTGATGAGCCATGAAGCCACCTGCGGTTTGGCCATCACCTCCTCGCCGATCACATAGTTGCCCGCGTGCACGGCGTGAATGGCGGTGAGGAGGGTTTTGGGGTCTATCGCCTTGGGATAGTAGGCAGCCGCCCCGGCCTTCAGGGCATGGAACAACTGCTCGTCGTCGTGATAGGCCGTCAAGACGATCACGGCGGTGTCTTCCAGCGAGGATGTGATCTGCCGCGTGGCCTGGAGACCGTTGAGCTTGGGGAGATTGATGTCCATCAAGATCACGTCAGGCTTGACTTCGGCCGCGCTCTTAACCGCCTGCTCGCCATCGTCTATCTCCGCGATGACCTTGAGATCAGCCTCCGCTTCTACCACGCGGCGCAACCCCTGCCGAAAAAGCGGGTGATCTTCGACAATCATGATCCTGATCGTGGAACCGGGCATAGAGCCTCCTGACTCACCTGCGATGCCCCGCAAACAGCGTGGCTGTACGGAGGAAACAAGATGCCGTCTGACAACTAACCTCGATGGTTGCGCGGCAGCCTGCTGGCCAGGCGCTGAACCACCAATCGCATGACTGTGAACTGTGCCTTCAGAATCTCGCGCTGGGAAATCTTAGAACGACCCAGGCGACGATCTGTGAAGACGATAGGCACTTCTCCCACGCTGAAACCACAGTGCTGACAGCGATACAACATCTCGATGAGATATGAATAACCGTCGGCCACGATGGCTGTCGGGTCAACCTTCTCCAACACCGCTCGCCGATAGCAGCGAAACCCAGCCGTGCAATCTCGAGCGTGCAGCCCCAGCAACAGATGGGCGATGGCGTTCGCGCCCCGGCTCAGCGCCTTGCGTCGCCAACCCCAGTCAACCACACCGCCCTGCGGCACATAGCGTGAGCCGATCACCAGATCGTAGCGCCGGCTGGCGGCCAGCAGCGCGGGCAGGTATTTCGGATCGTGTGAGAAGTCGGCATCCATCGTCACGATCAGATCGGCGCCCTGTTCCAGCGCCTTGCTGAAACCGGTCGTGTACGCGGTGCCCAGCCCCAGCTTGCCGGGCCGATGGATCACCTGCACCGTGGGCTGCCGGCCTGCCAGATCATCGGCCAGGTCGCCAGTCCCATCGGGCGAGCCATCATCTACGATGACGATATAGATTTTATCAGGTAACGCTTGAATTGCAGCGATCAGCGCCGGCAGATTCTCGCGTTCGTTATAGGTGGGCAGAACCAGGAATGTCCGCGGTTCGTCAGCGTTCGGCACGCAAGCTGTCCTCTGACCAAGTGAATAATAACATTGTAACACAGACTGCCCAGCCCAACAAACAGCGAGAGAGTGAGTCAGCTACCATTGCTGATTGACAAGGGGGCGACAGTGAGGCATAATGGGAACCAGGGAGGGGGCTTCATGCGACTTGTCGCGTCATTGGCGCAGTTGAACGAGATTGACCTGGCCGTGGATGCTGCGAAGGCCCGGCTGGCCGAAATCGCCGCGGAACTGCGCGAGCCGGCCGACCTGGTGAGCGCGCGGCGCAGCCTGGCCCAGGCCGAGCGTGATCTGGCACGCTGCCAGGCGGCGCAGCGGGAGCAGACTGGCGTGCAGCAGCGCCTCGCCGACAGGCTGGCGCAGGCCGAACGGCGTCTCTACAGCGGCCAGGTGCTCGACCCCAGGGAGCTGGAAAACTCCGAGAAGGACGTGCAGCAAATCCGCCGGCAGTTCAGCCAGGCGGAGGACGAGCTGCTGGAGGCGATGATCGGCTATGAGGAGGCCACGGCCGCGGTGACCGAACGCCGCGCAACGCTGACGCGCCTGGCCGCCGCGTGGGAAGCCACCCAGACGGAGTTGCGCGGTGAACAGGCGCGGCTGACCAAGCGCCTGGCGATCGAAACCCCTCGCCAAACGACGGCGCGGCGGACTGTCCCGCCAAACCTGCTGGCGGTCTACGACGCCTTGCGCCCCCGCCGCGCAGGTCGCGCGGTGGCCGAGCTGGATGGCGACACGTGCGGCGTCTGTCTGGTAGCAGTTCCCCCCAGTCTGCTGCAGGCCGTGCGCGACGGCGACGAGTTGGTCTATTGCGACAACTGCGGACGCATTTTGTATCTGGGGGAGTGAGGCATCTGGTACTCCCAAAATTGTCAGAGCTTCAATTGACAGCCGTTCACGTTCGACTTATAATGGTGCTCTACGTCGTCCGTGGGGAGACGTGTCAGGTTTTTCGGAAACCTGATAGGTCTGAATGACAGGTCTGCCATCAGAAGGAGGTGACTATCCCTTAATCACTCCGATCATGCTTCTGTCTCACTTCACACTCAAGGAAGGAGTAGCTTGAAGATGAACCCGCGTTCCCCGAAGTTCTTCGCCGTCCTGATGGCCTTCGTTCTGATCGTGCCGCTGTTCCTGGTTCCCTCGGGCGCAGCGCCGACTGCCGAGGCCAAGATGGGTGATGTGCAGTCCGCCAGTGACGCCTTCACCTACAAGATCCACCCGCAACTGCGCGCGACAGCCGCCGCGTCCGCAGCATCCGACGAGATCGGCGTCATGGTCCATGCAGTGGCCGGCAGCGATCTCAGCGCCTATCTCAAGCCACTGCTTGTGCGCCCCTATGTGTCGCCCAACGGCACGCAAGCCTATTTCGGCAAAATCCGGGCCGGCGCGGTCGGCAAAGTCGCATCGCTGCCGACCGTGGCTTACGTCCAGGAGATGAAGAGCGTCGCGGAGGCCCCGGCCGCCGCCGATCCTGACCTGGCGCAGGCTAAACCCGACATCGAGGCGTTGCGGGCCACCCTGGCCGCGGCGCGTGCAGGCCAACTGAAGCCCACCGTCGAACGTGCGCCGGCCGATCTGGCGTCCATCGCGGATTGGTTCGATGTGCTGGACGTACACAAATCGAAAGCGGCCTGGAACCTGGGCTACACCGGCGTCGGCGTCAAGGTGATGGTCAACGACTCCGGCATTGACTTCGCCCACCCGGACCTGCAAGGGACCCAGGCGCGCGTCACCAATCCAGCCTCCCCCTACTACGGCTGGCCGATGGCATTCGATTCCTACTCGATGCTCAACCTGGCCTATGACTACTACCTGGGCACGACCTTCATCAAGGACGGCGTGGGGATCGGCGGCGCCGCGCCCGACTATGCCGACACCAGCACCACCCGCTCAGGCGGGGAGCTGACCGACAACGGTGACGGCACCTACAGCGCGATCTTTGCGCCGATCGGCAGCACCGCGCCCGGCGGTCACATCTACAAGTTCAAGCCGACGAGCAAGAGCGGCGTCTACCACTTCGGCTCGCATCCCGATCTCCTGCTGGCCAGGTTGCTGAAGGAGCGCGCGGCCGTGCTGGTGGTGGACGAGCACACCGCTGGCGTATATGATACCGTCTACGCTGATATTGACGGCGACTACGACTTCACCAACGAGAAGAAGGCCGTCAAGGGCGATGAGATCATCTTCCAGGACCTGAACGGCGACGGCTACGCCGACCTCTCCGGCGGCATGATCTACTGGATCAGCGACGGTGTGAACTCGCTGCCCGTCTCCGGTTGGCTGTGGGGCATCGGCCCGGATGTGGCGGGGCCAGGCAACCTGGTAGCCTTCGTGGTGATGGACTCCACGGAGGGCGGCGGCAACCATGGCCAGCTTTGCGCTTCGGCCGTGGCAGCGCAGGGCATCATTGACGGCAACGCGCCGGCCTTCAAGCCTGTGGGCGACGGCACGCCGTTCACCGGCATGGTGCAGGGCGGCGGCCGGAACGTCAAACTGGTCGCCTCGGGCAACTTCTACGTCTCGGTGGACCAGACCGAGGGCTTTCTGTTCGCGGCCCTCGGCTACGATGGCAGAGCTGGCACAGACGATGACGTGCAGATCATCAGCAATAGCTGGGGCCAGGGCGCCATTGACAACGACGGCTGGGACTACTACTCCCGCGCAGCCGACGCTGTCCTGCGCTACATCAATCCGACGCTGACCGATTCTAACTCGGCGGGCAACGGCGCAGCGGGCTACGGAACCGTCACCTCGCCGGGCGAGTCGCTCCAGCTCTCGGTCGCCGCCTCGACCCTCTACGACAGCGACAACATCTTCGATAGCATCACCGGCGTCAACCAGATCCAGTACAACGACATTCAGCCCTGGTCGAACCGCGGCCCCACAGCCGTGGGCGACAACGGCGTGAGTGTGGCGGCCAACGGCGCCTGGGGCGCGGGCGATGCAGAGCTCAACGCCGTGCTGAACGGCTGGCGCGCCTGGACGAACTGGGGCGGCACCAGCCGCTCCGCGCCGATTGCGGCCGGCAACCTGGGGTTGGTCTATGGCGCGTTCAAGGACAAGTACGGCCGCTGGCCTACGAACGTCGAAGCGCGTGCCATCCTGATGGCCGGCGCGGACAACGCCTCCTATGATGGCTTCGTGCAGGGCTCAGGAACCGTCAACGCCGAGCGCGCAGTCAAGATCGCCGCGGGTTTGGACGGCATCTTCGCCACGCCGGAAAGCTGGACCTTCGGCAGCTACCGGGGGGTGGAGTACGACAGCTTCACCAAGATCCTGCACCCCGGCCAGAGCGCCACCAAGACTTTCACCGTCTACAACGGCGGCGCCACGGCGAAGACCGTCGCCATCAGCGATGATCGGCTGAACAAGATCGGCTCGACCGAGTGGGAGTTCACCAGCCTGGATCGCACCAAGGAATCGCCCTACCAGCACCGCAAGCCGGATTATCTGTTCGACATCACCAAGAAGATTCCGGCCGGGACGGACCTGGTAGAGGCCAAGGTGGTCTTCCCGTTCGATCAGTTCGATCCAGAAGGGGACTATCGCCAGAACAACTCCTGGCGTGTGTTGATCTATGACTGGACCGACGTGAACGGCGACGGTGCGCTGTGGACCGACAAGAACGGCGACGGCGCGGTGACCTGCCCGGTCGCATCTGGTCTGCCGAACTACAACGACCCGACCTGCGAAATCCAGAAGGGCGAGTACATGCGGTTCAGCTACGGCTACAACATGGGCACCGCGCTGCAAACTCGCGTCAAGAAGCCGCTGGAGCGCAAGCACGACGGCATCTTCCTGGGCTTGCTCCATCGCGACCGGGCGATTTCCGGCCAGCAGATCGTGCCCATCACAAACGCTAAGATCCAGCTCAACTTCTACAAGACCGCCGACTTCGGCTGGCTGACCACCGACTCCTCGGTGACGGTACCGGCCGGCGGCATGGCGACCTTCAACGCCACCATGTCCGTTCCGGCGCTCGCCGGGATCGGCATGTACAACGGCTTCATCCGCCTGAACGACGGCGTGAACGTGACCAGTATCCCGGTGGTGGCCAATGTGGCGGCCTTCAGCGCCGACTTCCTGTTCGGCGGCCCGCCCGATGCTACGACCCCCTATGACAACGGTCAGGTCTACGGCTACTTCGACTGGGCCTGGCGCGCCGAGTCGGGCGACTGGCGCTTCTACTTCGTGGACGTGCCGGACGGCACGGCCGCAGGCACGAGCCTGCTGGTTGACAATCGCTGGACCGGCGCCCGCAGCGACATTGACACCGTGATCATGGGGCCGACCAAGGACTGCTTCAGCAACGGCGTAGGCTGCGCGTGGCCGTTCGGCAGGTTCCCCGGCGATCCGACCACCTATGGCCCCTACACCCTGGCGCCTGTCGGCGGCAGCTCGCGTAACTACATGGGTTCCGGCAAGTGGATGCGCCAGACCTCGACGGGCGGCCCGCGTGAGATCGTGGCCGCGACCGCCGCGCCTGGCCTGAACCTGGTGGCGTTGCAGAACGTGTCGTACAACGGTACCATGACCGCAGAGCGGTTCCAGGGCCAGGTCGGCACGATCACTGCCATGCCGCCAGCGGTGGATCTGTTCGTCGGCATGGCGCCGACCGGCACGTTCCCAGTCCAGATTCGCTCCTCGCTGCCGCTGGCTGGTCTCACGGTGGATGCCTTTGGCCTGGGCCTGCCCGAGAAACATTTGGGCCTGCCCCAGATTCAGGACAACCCGAACGACGTGAGCACCTCGAGCTACCGGTTCCCCGTGACCATTAGTCACGGCGCCAAGCTGGAAGCCACCACCACCAGCGCAGCGGGCGACATTGACCTCTTCTTGCTGTACGACTTCAATGGCGATGGACAGTTCAGCTATCCGAGCGAGGCGGTCGGCTCCTCGACCACCAGCACGGCGGACGAGTTCATCAGCCTGAAGATGCCGCGCGATGGCAACTACCAGGTGTGGGTGCACGGTTGGGCGACCGCTGCCACGCCGTTCGATCTGGTGATCAACGCGGTGCAGGGCAATGACATGACCGTGGCTGGCCTGCCGGCCGGGCCGTTCCAGCCGCACCAGGTGATCGCCTTCAACGTCAACTGGACCAAGACGATCGCCGAGGGCGAGGCCGCGGAAGGCCTGATCCTGGCGGGGCCTCCGGGCGCACCGGGCGCGTTGCAGATCCCCGTGCGACTGCATAACATCACGACTGGCACGGCGACAAAGACCGTGGGGGCGGCCGCGGATTCCACGATCAACGTGAACTACCCGACCACCAACTACGGCACCGAGTACTTCCTGTATACTGGCGCGGGCGACATGGCGCGCTCGGTGGTGCGGTTCGACACCAGCAGCATCGCGTCGATGTACCCGGTGGTGTCGGCCAAGGCGCGCTTCTATGTGACCGGTTTCGGCAGCACCGGCGCGCCGCACAGCCTCAAAGCCTACGGGTTGAACACCAACTTCGCGGAATCCACGGTTACGTGGGTGACGCCGTGGACCACGCCGGGCGGCGACTTCGGCGCCACCGCGCTGGGCTCCGCACCGATCAGCATGGACCTGGTGGGTACCTGGGTCGAGTTCGATGTGACCAACCTGGCCAAGCACTGGGTCTGGCATCCGTGGATGAACCAGGGCCTGGCGCTGCGCGCATTGGACGGTGTGGCCTACTCGTGGTTCTCTCTCGCCAGCCGCAACTACTGGGATGCGACCAAGCGACCAGAGCTCATCGTCACCTACCGCGTGCCGTAAGAAGCACCCGTGACGCGCCAGGCGCTTCGTCAGCGCCTGGCCATGGAGTAGACCTGTCAGGTTTACGACCTGACAGGTCACTACCTCGGAATGCTGAGAAGCTACCCAGGCGCTTTCGACCGCCTGACACATGAGAATCTCCCCCTACGCGCCAGACGCTGGCAGAGCGCCTGGCGCGTAGTGTGTTTCGTGCCTGACCGCGGCCTCCCGCTTCGACCCCCTCGTGATCTGCCCCTCTCTGTTTGATCTGCCGCCCGAACTCGCGGTATACTGCGTCTGGTCGGAATGCCGACAACGCTGACTGGGAGATGCGAATGAAGATCTATGTGCAACGCCTGGCCGCGAGCCTGGCGTTGGCAATCGCTCTGTTGGGATTGGGCTTCCTGGCTTTTCACGTCGCGGCCGCGCCAACTCTTCTGGGCGTCAGCGGACAGACCGCGTCCTCCCCCGTTCTGAAAACACACTGCCGGTCATTGCGGGCGGAGCAAAGCAATCTCCTGTCCGTGTGGGAGATTGCTTCGTCGCATCCTTCGACTCCGCTCCGCTCCGCTCAGGATGCTCCTCGCAATGACTTACGCGACGGAGTTCAGGGAGGCGAGGCCGCAGCCCCTGGCAAACTCGTCGTGGCCGTGGCGCCAGGGACGGCGCGGGGGGCGCTGGACGCCCTATTGGTCCGGTCGTCCGCTATCCTCGACCGCTGGCTGCCGGACCTGGGGCTGGCGCTTGTATCTGCGCCAGATGGGAAGACGCAGGCGCTGGCGACCGCTCTGTGGGCCGAGCCGGTCGTGGAATTCGTCGCCCCTCACTACCCCTCGGCAGCCATCGCCGACGTCCCGCCTGACCAGTACTTCGGCCAGCAGTGGGGGATGACCCAAACCCAGGCGACGCTGGCGTGGGATTTGGCCGTGGGCGACGCCTCAGTCCCGATCGCCATCGTGGACACCGGCGTCAACTACCTCCACCAGGATTTGCGCGACCGCATCTGGTATAACCCTCGCGAAACCGTGATTGACCCGCTCACCGGCCGGCGGCTGTGCGACAACAACGGCCTGGATGACGACGAGAACGGTCTGGTGGACGACTGTCGCGGGTGGGATTTCGTGGATCGGGATCGCGATCCCGATGATGGGCATGGCCACGGCACGTTCGTGGCCGGCATCGCCGTCGCGACCGCGGGCAACTGGGATCCGGTGGCCGGCGTCTACGCCGGCGTCGCGGGCATGGCGCGGCAGGGCAGCGTGATGGCGCTGCGCAGCCTGGACAACACCGGCGCAGGCACAGCGTTCGATATCGCCGACGCCATCGTCTACGCGGTCAACCAGGGCGCCCGGGTCGTCAACCTCAGCCTGACGCTCAACACGCCGGAACCCGATCCGTACACGCTCGAAGTCTACCGGCGGGCTGTGGAGTATGCGCAGGTCCATGACGTGCTGGTGGTCGGCGCCAGCGGCAACCTGAACTACCAGAGCGTGTTCTATCCAGCGCGTTTCCCCGGTGTGCTGGCGGTCGGCGCGAGCACGCAGACAGACGCACGGGCATTCTTCTCCAACTACGGCCCTCGGCTGGACATCGTCGCGCCCGGGGTCGGCATCTTCTCAACGTTGCGCGGGCCAGGCGAGAACGCCTATGGGCTCATCAGCGGCGCAGGCAACGGCACTTCGTACGCGGCGCCGCACGCGGCAGGCGTCGCCGCGCTGGTGCGCGGCCTGCGCCCCGATCTGGATCACGTCGCGGTCAATGATCTGCTTCGGCGCACCGCCGACGATGTGGGCGATCCCGGCTTCGACGCGCAGACCGGCTGGGGCCGGCTCAACGCCTATCGCGCGGTCTCGGAGGCGGTCGCCGGCCTGGCGCTTTCTCTGGTCGCCGATCCGCCGACGATCGCTGTGGGGAGCGAAGCGACCATGCGCCTGCAGGTATCGGTGGCCGGTCCAGAGGTCAGGGGGCAGGGGGCAGGGGGGTGGGGGGGGGGGGCAGGGGCCAGGGGTCAGGCGTCAGTGGTGGGCCATGCGCCATCGGCCGGATTCGGCGCGCGCGTGGGGTTTGTGGCGAGCAACGGGACGATCACGCCTACGGTCGTCACTGTGAATGCCCTGGGGCGGGCGACCCCACGGTTCGTGGCTGGCGCGATCGCCGGCACGGTCTGGATCACCGCAAGCCTGGGCGGAGTTTCGGTCAGCGCGGCGCTCACCGTCACCTCTGGGCAGCCAGCCAGCATCGAGATGACCGCGGTCCCGGACCGGATCGCCAGCGGCGGCGGGCAGGCGGTCATCACGGCGATAGTGCGCGACGAAGGCGGCAGCGCAGCGCTGCACGGCATTCCCGTTGCATTCACGACCACGTTGGGCAGCGTCAATCCCATGACTGCGACGACCTCAGCCGGCCGCGCCGCGACCGTGCTGACCTCGGGGCCGATCAGCGGCACGGCCCACGTCCAGGCGGCCGTGGGGGGCGTCTCGATGACCATCCCGGTGCAGATCGTCGGCGCGGGGCAGCCATACAGCATCGTGGTGACCGCGCAACCGGCAACCCTCATCGTGGCTGGCGCGCCCGCGACCGTCACGGCCACGGTCTTCGACGGCCTGGGACAGCGGGTGGCGGATGGAACCAGCGTGCAGTTCGCGGCGGACCGGGGAACGGTGACGCCGGCGCAGGCGACGACCAGCGGCGGGCAGGCGAGCACACAGTTCGCGGCCGGAACCCTGCCGGGCCAGGGCCGCGTGACCGCGACGGCCGATGGCGTGCGCGGGGAGGCGCAACTGCTCATCTACCCCGGCCCAGCCCTCACCGTGACGCTGGCTGCCAGCCCCCAGGAGTTGATCGCGGGCTATGGCCAGACCGCAATGCTGCGCGCTACGGCCAGCGACCGCTTCGGCAACCTGGTCGCCGATGGCACGCGGCTGGACTTCATCGCTTCGCTGGGTCAGGCCAGCCCTGGCTGGGTGACGACGACCAATGGCGCAGCCGAGGCTCATTTCGTCGGCGGCCTGGTGGCGGGGACGAGCACGATTACCGTCACTGCGGCCGGCGGCGCCTGGGGTCAAGCGCAGGTGCGCATCTGGCCTGCCGCGGCGGCCAGCCTGACGCTGCACATCACGCCGACTGCGATCAGCGTGGGAGGAGAGGCCGCCGCGCTGTGGGCGACCCTGCGGGATCAGTTTGGCAATGCAGTCGCGGACGGCGCGGCGGTGGAATTCATGACAGACCTGGGCAGCCTGCGCGGCGCGGCGGCGCGGGAGCACGTAGCGCAAGCTGGCAGCTTGCGTTACACCCAGGCGATCACCCTGGCCGTGACGACCACTGGCGGAGTAGCGACGGCGGAGCTGATCTCTGGCGAGGTCCCCGGCGTCGCTCGCGTGCGCGCTGCGAGTGGGCCGAACCTGGTGCAAACCGGCGCGGTGATCATCCAACCGGGCGCGCCGGCTGCGCTCAGCCTGGCCATCGAGCCAGCTCAGGTCCCCGTCGGCGGCCGGGCCGTCATCACCGCCACGGTCCGCGACCGGTTCGCCAATTCCGTCGCCGATGGGATCACCGTGCGCTTTCGGGCCAGCCGTGGCCAGCTCACCGCGAGCCAGGCAGCCACGCGTGACAGTCAGGCGACCACGACCTTGATTGCCCCGCGCCAACTCGGGCCGATTTCGGTGTTCGTCGAAACCGCCGCCGGCAGCGCCGCAGCCTTTGGCGAAGTCGAAGTGATCCCGGCGCGAGTGTATCTGCCGACGGCGACGAGGTGAGGAGACAGGAGACAGGAGACAGGAGACAGGAGACAGGGGACAGGAGACAGGAGACAGGGGACAGGAGACAGGAGACAGGGGACAGGGGACAGGAGACAGGAGACAGGGGACAGGAGACAGGGGACAGGAGATCGAAGTTCATGCGCTGACCGGCGGTCGGTGCAAAGCCTCACTATGAGACATACCCCGTCT